>NZ_JBFRGR010000031.1:0-73262 GCF_052115445.1 Paenibacillus sp. 2RAB27 | reverse complement strand
TAAGCGCGAAGCCCCCCTCAAGATGAGATTTCCCAGTATGTAAGACCCCTTGTAGACGACGAGGTTGATAGGTTCGAGGTGGAAGTGCGGCAACGTATGCAGCTGACGAATACTAATCGGTCGAGGGCTTAACCAAAATTCCTAAGTAATACTTTACGTTRMGTTTCGTATCTAGTTTTCAAGGCGCAAACAAACGCTTTGACTGTTTGGTGATGATGGCGGAGGGGACCCACGCGTTCCCATCTCGAACACGACCGTTAAGCCCTCCAGCGTCGATGGTACTTGAACCGCAGGGTTCTGGGAGAGTAGAACGTTGCCAAGCATTGTTCCCTGATAGCTCAGTTGGTAGAGCACTCGACTGTTAATCGAGTTGTCACAGGTTCGAGTCCTGTTCGGGGAGCCATTGCTTCCATAGCTCAGTCGGTAGAGTGCATCCATGGTAAGGATGAGGTCACCGGTTCGATTCCGGTTGGAAGCTCCAGTAATTTTTTAAGTAAGGCCCGTTGGTCAAGTGGTTAAGACACCTCCCTTTCACGGAGGTAACAGGGGTTCGAGTCCCCTACGGGTCACCTTTTTTCATTTCCCATGGAGGCTTAGCTCAGCTGGGAGAGCATCTGCCTTACAAGCAGAGGGTCGGCGGTTCGATCCCGTCAGCCTCCACCATTAACTTTATATGCCGTTGTAGCTCAACTGGTAGAGCAACTGACTTGTAATCAGTAGGTTGGGGGTTCAAGTCCTCTCGACGGCATGTTATTATTGGGGATTAGCCAAGCGGTAAGGCAACGGACTTTGACTCCGTCATGCCAAGGTTCAAATCCTTGATCCCCAGCCATTTTTTTTTACAACACATGAGTCATTAGCTCAGTTGGTAGAGCACCTGACTTTTAATCAGGGTGTCGTAGGTTCGAATCCTACATGACTCACCATTTGCCTTATTTACAACATGCGCGTATGGCGGAATTGGCAGACGCACTAGACTTAGGATCTAGCGGGTGACCGTGGGGGTTCAAGTCCCTCTACGCGCATTAAATCCTCACTTGTATTCATACAATTGAGGTACCCTGCGGAAGTGGCTCAGCGGTAGAGCATCGCCTTGCCAAGGCGAGGGTCGCGGGTTCGATCCCCGTCTTCCGCTCCAAAGTTTTATGCGCCCTTAGCTCAGCTGGATAGAGTATTTGACTACGAATCAAAAGGTCGGGAGTTCGAATCTCTCAGGGCGCGCCATTCTTCATTATAAGTTATAAACGTATCGGGACGTAGCTCAGCTTGGTAGAGCACCTGCTTTGGGAGCAGGGGGTCGCATGTTCAAATCGTGTCGTCCCGATCATTTCTTAAACTACGCGGGCGTAGTTTAATGGTAGAACTTCAGCCTTCCAAGCTGATCGCGCGGGTTCGATTCCCGCCGCCCGCTTACCAAGAAAGAGCCGCCTCCGGGTGGCTTTTTCTTTTATCAAGGGAATTGAACCAAGGGTTCGACCGTCCGTATAATCATCTATGAAACAACCCAAATAGGACGAGCGTCCAAATATACCGCCAGTGGCTTCCGTAGGAAGCAATTTAAATCCGGATTTGGAGTATTCCMGCCGCCMGCTTACCAAGAAAGAGCCACCTTCGGGTGGCTTTTTCTTTTATCCCAATATAGCGTCTAACTCCTTCTAATTAGGAAATAATACAAATCAATGCAGCACAGAATCTTATCAATACATTTATTACCACCGAAAAACGTACGGTATTTTTATTTTAATACTATGTGTAGCGGACAGATTGTGGTAAAATATTCTGAAATGAGTTTTTATAGCGACTAGCTTTTGCAGAGAGAAGCATTAATGCATCATAGTGAATAGATGGGGTGGAGAGTCATGGTAGAGAGTGAGATCGTCCAACAAAAACAAAGTACGAATAACCTGCTGCGTAGAGATATTCGGTTTCTTGGACACATACTAGGCGAAGTTCTTGTACATCAAGGCGGCAATGATCTGCTGGATGTCGTTGAACGAATTCGCGAAATGAGCAAGTCGTTAAGAGCACACTATGTCATTGAGATCTATGATGAGTTTAAGAAAACGATATCTTCACTAGATCCGGAAATTCGCCATCAAGTGATACGCGCTTTTGCTATATACTTCCAACTAGTTAATATTGCTGAACAAAACCATCGGATTCGCCGTAAACGTGACTACGAGCGCTCATCAGGGGAATCTGTACAACCAGGTTCGATTGAAAGCATCGTACAAGAGCTTAAGAATACGAATGTTCCTTATTCCGAGGTACAAGAAATACTTAAAGCGATCTCTCTAGAGCTCGTAATGACGGCTCATCCAACGGAAGCTATGCGTCGTGCAGTGCTTGATATTAATCTACGCATCTCTGACGATATGATGAAGCTGGACAACCCTAACTTAACGTACCGTGAGCGTGAACAATTGCGTGAGAAGTTGTTGGGTGAAGTGCTTAACTTGTGGCAAACCGATGAGCTGCGTGATCGTAAACCAACGGTAATCGACGAAGTGCGTAACGGTTTGTATTATTTTGACGAGACGTTATTCGATGTATTGCCAGAAGTGTACCATGAGCTTGAGCGTTGTCTAAATAAATACTACCCAGAAGACAAATGGCATGTACCGTCTTTCTTGAAATTTGGATCTTGGATCGGCGGAGACCGTGACGGAAATCCATCTGTTAGAGCGAATGTGACATGGGAGACGCTTGGTCTACACCGCCAGTTGGCTTTGCAGAAGTATGAGGAAATCCTAAGAGAATCTTTAGCACACATGAGCTTTAGCAAGAACATTGTGAATGTGAGCGAAGCTCTAATCGATTCGATCCAATGTGATCGTGAAGCGATGGGGAATGTTCAGGATGTATGGCGCAATGAGAAAGAACCATACCGCATCAAGACAACTTATATGATCGATAAGATTCATAATACGGGCAATGCGAATGTTCCTGCTGCACAGAAGTACAATAGCCCTGAAGAGTTTATTCAAGATTTGCAAGTTATGGAAACTAGTTTACGTGCGCATTTTGCAGACTATGTGGCTGATAAATATATTAAGAAGTTAATACGCCAAGTTGAGTTGTTTGGTTTCCACTTAGCTGCTCTAGATATCAGACAGCATAGTAAAGAGCATGAGAATGCGATGACGGAAATTTTGGCGAAGATGGGTATTACGCCGGATTATAGCAAGCTTTCGGAAGATGAGAAAATTTCACTGCTCACGAATGTTTTGAATGATCCACGTCCTATCACGTCTACGTACTTGGATTACACGGATGGTACGAAAGAATGCCTAGATGTGTATCGCACAGTAGGTAAAGCGCAGAAGGAATTCGGACGTAATTGTATTAATAGTTACTTGATTTCGATGACGCAAGGTGCAAGTGACATGCTTGAGGTTGTTGTGTTTGCCAAAGAGGCGGGCCTATACCGCAGAGAGAGCGATGGAACCGTTACGAGTACTGTTCAGTCTGTTCCGCTTTTTGAAACGATTGACGACCTGCACGCGGCGCCTGGTATCATGAGCACATTGTTAGCGATCCCTGCATACCGAGATAGCCTTGATCCTGAAACACAGATGCACGAAATTATGCTGGGCTATTCCGACAGTAATAAAGACGGCGGTGTGATTACAGCGAACTGGGAGCTGCGTATGGCGCTTCAAGATATCACAGAAGCGGCGAAGAAATTCGGCGTGAAGTTGAAGTTCTTCCATGGACGTGGTGGTGCACTCGGACGCGGCGGCATGCCACTTAACCGAAGCATTCTAGCTCAACCGGTTGAAACGCTTGGTGGCGGCATCAAGATTACGGAGCAAGGTGAAGTTCTATCTTCCCGTTATTCCCTGCAAGGGATTGCTTACCGTAGTTTGGAGCAGGCAACATTTGCTTTGATCACAGCATCGAAGCTGTCCCGTTCTCCACAAAGACACCCGCTTGAAGATAAGTGGGAAAACATTATGCGTGGTATTTCGGAGCAAGCACAGACGAAGTATCAAGATCTTATTTTCAGAGACGAAGACTTCTTAACGTTCTTCAAAGAATCTACACCGCTACCGGAAATTGGCGAGCTGAATATCGGTTCCCGTCCATCTAAGCGTAAAAATAGCGATAAGTTCGAAGATTTGCGTGCGATTCCGTGGGTATTCTCATGGACGCAAACAAGATACCTGCTACCAGCATGGTATGCAGCGGGCACAGGCTTGCAAAGCTTTGCTCAAGGCAATGAAAGCAACCTAGCGGTTCTCAAAGAGATGTATGAGGATTGGTCATTCTTCCGCACAATGATTGATAATCTGCAAATGGCATTAGCGAAAGCAGATCTTCTCATCGCGAAGGAATACGGCAGCTTGGTGAAGGAGTCCGCGATTGCAGAGCGTATTTTCAATCTGATCAAAGACGAGTATGAGTTGACGTCCTCGATTATTTTGCAAATTACAGGTCAGCAAGAGATTCTGGATAATGTTCCTGTCATTCAAGAATCCATCAAATTACGTAACCCATACGTGGATCCGCTTAGTTACATGCAGGTTGAGTTGCTTACTGAGCTGCGTGCACTGAGAGAAAACAATGAAGACGATGCGATTCTGCTTCGTGAAGTACTACTTACAATCAACGGGATTGCCGCGGGACTTCGGAATACGGGCTGATCCTTACGACAACATAAGAAATCACCAGGATGATAAAGTCGGGGGCTTGCAGCAATGCAGGCAGCTCGGCTTTTCCTGTAATTTACGGGAATTGCCCAAGTCAGGGGGGCGCGGCAGCATGGGGCGATGGTTGGCAATAGTCCTTGTCCTTATTGGGGCTTCAAGCTACGGCTTGCTTTCTTCATATATTAAAATGGCCTATGATCAAGGTTTCACAGATGGACAAATTACACCTGCTCAGATGACGATGGGGACCGTATTCGTATGGGTATTGATTCTTTTTCACAAAAAGTCGTGGGTAAATCCGTTTAGAGGTCCTTGGATCAAGTTGGGGTTGATTGGTATTTTTGGACTGTCGTTAACGACGGTCGTGTATAATATTGCGCTGCAAGAGTTAGATGCTTCCTTATGCATTATTCTTCTCTTTCAATTTACGTGGATGACGATTGCTATGGATTGTATCGTGAAACGGAGATTGCCTAAACGCATGGAAGGGATTGCGATTGCGCTAATTCTGGCAGGGACGATTCTTGCGGTGAATGTGTTTGATACCAACTGGGGAGAGCTCAGTATTCTGGGTATACTATATGGACTTATCTCTGCGTTAGCGTATAGTGTTTTTCTGTTTTTCACGGGACAAGTCGAAAGTTCACTGCCTCCGCTCATGAATTCTGCGATCATGCTGACGGCTGCGCTGCCGATTATATACGTTTTGTATCCGCCGACGGTTTTTGTTCATGACAATGGTGGTATGCTGTTGCTATGGGGGTTGCTGCTCGGGTTCCTAGGCCAGGTTGTACCGACCGTTTCATTTAATATCGGAATTCCCAAGATCGGAAGTGCACTTGCAGCCATGCTTGGATCTGTAGAGCTTCCAGTGGCTATTCTTGCGGCTTATTTACTCATTGGGGAACCGATTTCGGGGTTACAATGGGGAGGCATGGCCCTGATTCTAGGTGGAATTATAATTTCTGAAAACAAATCGTAATTTCTGCGTATATAGTAGTAGAGGGAATTTTAATATCAATAAATGGTTGTTGAATTGTCGAGAAGCCGGAGGAAAACCAATTGAACTTTGTTGAAGCACGACTGGCTAAGCTGGCCAGTAATGGGGATCGCAATGCTTTTGCAGAGCTCGTGGAGCTCTATAAAGACAAGATCTTTCATTTGGCTTACCGCATGCTGAATAACAAGCAAGAAGCCGAAGATGCCGTGCAAGAAACGTTCTTGCGCGTGTATACGAATTTACATCGATATGATGAGAATCAGAAGTTTTCGACGTGGATTTTTCGAATCGGGACAAACTTATGTATTGATAAGCTGCGACGAAGAAAGCAAACGTATTCGCTGGATGCTGAAATGACAGATGGCGAAGGCAATGATTATTATGCGATGCTACCTAGCGATGAGGATACACCAGAGAAACAACTGATGGTCTCTGAAACGCAGGCACAGATTCACCGAGCGATTGAGACGCTGCCAGAGAAATATAAATCGGTTGTCATTCTCAGGTATCTGCACGATATGTCACTACAGGAAATTAGTGATGTGCTCGACATGCCCGTCACCACGATCAAAACGCGTGTCCACAGGGGGCGGGAGTACTTACGAAAACGACTGGAGCAGGAGGAACAAGTTGTTAGTACAAATCCTGTTCGAATCTGAAACATATTTGAAATCAAAACGTATGGTATATCACAATATGCAAAAGTCTAAGAAAGGGGTGGCTGTAACGTGAATTGTAAAGAAGCCCTCCCGCTCATACATGAATATCTCGACGRTGATTTACCAAAGACGGATGCTCTACCTTTGAAAGAACATTTGATAGCCTGTCAGGCGTGTCATAACACTTTCAAACAGCTGGAGAAAACGGATGCTTTGGTTAGAATGCTGCCCTCCATTAAAGTACCTGATACGTTAACTGCACAGATTATGAGCGGCTTACCACCGATGAAAAAGAAGAATACCTGGACGGATTGGATTCGCAGACACCCTGCTGTATCGGTTGCTGTGGTTTTCGGAACGGTCATGTTCGGAAGCTTCATATCGATGTGGGATGACGATCAGAATCTTATGGTGCAGGGAAGTAACCTTCAGGATGTCGTTATTCAAGGGGATACAGTGATTGTGCCGCAAGGACATACTGTAAATGGTGATCTTGTGGTCAAACGCGGGGAACTGAAGGTTGAAGGCGATGTAACGGGGAATGTCGTCGTGATCGATGGTTCAGTCAACCTAGCCTCAACGGCGCACATTTCTGGAGAAGTCAAACAAGTCGATGAAGCATTGAGCTGGGTCTGGTACAAATTAGGTGAATTCGTAGGAAAAATCACGCCATAACGGAATGTCCCCTTATAGCTGAGACTATAGGGGGCTTTCTTCGTTTTTTACATAGGAAAAATGAACCAATTCTCGCGCGATGAGTCTAGATAAATAGAAGTATACTTAGCTTTATGTTATGATTCCTATATAGAGAGAACTTTGTTTAGTCGCCTGGGGGAGAATACAATGGATTTGCTCACGAGCATCTCGGCTAAGGATATTGTCGATATACTCATCGTTAGCTATGTGATTTATAAATTGATCCTAGTGGTGCGTGGGACAAGGGCTATTCAACTGATGAAGGGTATCCTGGTGGTCGTCATTACCTGGGTCATTAGTATTTGGTTTCAGTTAAGTACACTGCAATGGATGGTGAATCAAGCCTTTACGTTCGGGGTGCTTGGGGTTATTATTATTTTCCAACCGGAGCTAAGACGAGCCTTGGAGCAGTTAGGTCGAGGTAAGATATTCGGGAGTCGATCTTCTTCAGAAGAGGATCAAGATGTGAATAAAAGAATCAGCGAAGTGATTCGGGCTGCAAATTATTTGGCCAAACGTAAAATTGGAGCTTTGATTGTGTTTGAGAAAGATACGGGACTTACCGACTATGTCGAATCCGGTATTGCCATAGAGAGCAAAATCAGCGGAGAGCTGTTAATTAATATTTTTATCCCAAATACCCCTCTGCATGATGGCGCAGTTATTATTCGGCAAGGGCAGTTGATGGCCGCGGGTTGTTATTTGCCTCTGTCTGAAAATCCTTTCATTTCGAAAGAACTGGGGACTCGGCATCGTGCAGCGATCGGTATGAGTGAAGTTTCGGATGCGATGTGTGTGATTGTTTCGGAAGAGACTGGTCAAATATCACTAACGATGAACGGACATATCGTACGGGATATTAAAGAGGAATCGTTGATTTCTAAGCTTTTTGAAGAGTTAAAGCCTAAAGCGAAAACAAATGAAAAGAACCCTTTCATGAAATGGTGGGGAGGGCGTTCGAATGGATAAATGGTTACGTAATACAAACGTGGTACGGATTGTTGCGCTTGTTGTCGGGATACTGCTATGGGTAGTCGTCCATATGGAAGAAACGAATATATCCGGGAACACAGCGCTTCGTGAGCGAGTGGAAACGATTAATAATGTCTCTATCACAACCAAATATGATGAAACGCACTACTTCATCTCGTCGATGAATCCCGCGAATGTACAGGTGATTCTGAAAGGGAAGGAATCGTCCGTTAAGAAAGTGACGGCAAGCAATACGTATCAAATTCAATTGGATTTGACGCAGGTCGGCAAAGGCGACCATCAGGTTACCCTTTCACCGGTAGGGATACCTTCAGATGTGGGTGTGGAGATCGTTCCTAGAACGGTCCACGTCGTGATTGAAGAGCTGCAGATGAAAGAAGTACCTGTCGTCATTAATGTCAAAGGAACGCCTGCAGCAGGCCTCAAAGCGGGACAACCTATTGTGAAGCCAGGCAAGGTGTACATTACGGCACAGACGAGTAAACTCGATCAGATTGAGAATGTCCGCGGCGAGGTATCTGTGGATAAAGCACAATCAGCGGTGACGAAGCAGGTCAGATTGCAGGCTTTTGACAAGGAAGGCAAAGAAGTAACCCTTAACATTAATCCTTCGGTCGTCGATGTCGAGGTGCCTATCACAAGCCCGTTCCAAACCATTCCGTTGCAGATCAAAGTAAGCGGTGAACCTCCTGCAGGATTTGCTATCGCAATGATCACGCAAACCCCTGATAAGGTGACCGTATACGGCGCACAAGATGTCGTAGACCGCCTAGAATTCTATCAAGGGCCGCAGCTTAGTCTGCAGGATGTGAAGGAAACGAAAGATTTTTCACTGGACATTCCTCTCAGGAATAAAGTAACACAATTAGATCCTGCGAAGGTCACGGTTCATGTCGAGGTTGTGCCTTCAATCACGAAAGCTGTAGAGAACATACCGATTACGATTATTGGTCAAAATGAAAATTACGAAACCAAAGTGACGCAGCCAGCCTCGGCTACCTTGAATATTACGGTAGAAGGTGCTCCTGCCATTATTGATCAATTGAAAGTTCAAGATATTCAAGCGATACTAGATGTTAGTAATTTGCCACCTGGTAAGCATGAATTGAAAGTAACTTTAAATTTGCCTACTTTCGTGAAGTTAGGACTTCCGCAAGAAGTGAAGGCGATCGTAGAAATCAGCGAGAAAAATGTTAAAGCAGCAAAGCCATAATGGGGAATAGAGAAAGAGGAGAATACAAAAATGGGGAAATATTTTGGTACAGATGGTGTGCGTGGTGTCGCGAATGGCGAACTCACACCAGAATTGGCTTATAAGGTAGGACGCTGCGGTGGTTATGTGTTAACAAGACAGGCTAAACATCCGAAAGTCGTGATCGGGAGAGATACACGTATTTCGGGGCCAATGCTGGAAGCATCCCTTGTAGCAGGATTGTTATCGATTGGTGTTGAGGTCATTCGTATTGGTGTGGTGAGTACGCCAGCGGTTGCTTATTTGACGAAAAAGCTAGGCGCAGACGCAGGCGTTATGATCTCCGCTTCCCATAATCCGGTTGAAGATAACGGGATTAAGTTCTTTGGAGGCGACGGCTTCAAGCTATTGGATGAGACGGAGCTTGAGATTGAACAGCTGCTCGATGCAGCGGTGGATGAACTTCCTCGCCCGGTTGGCGGCGAGATCGGTACGGTTTCGGATCAGCCAGATGCGAAGCACCTTTATCTGGCGTTCTTAAAGGAGACGGTATCGAAGTCATTCGAGGGCGTGAAGGTTGTTCTTGATTGTGCGAATGGCTCAGCCTATGAGCTGGCGCCTTTGATTTTCCGCGAGCTCGGAGCGGAAGTAATCACCATCGGCGCGGAGCCGAATGGGCGCAACATCAACGATGATTGCGGATCCACTCACCCCGAGATGCTACGCGCCGAGGTGGTTAAGCATGGCGCAGCCATCGGGCTGGCTTTTGACGGCGATGCGGATCGTCTGATCGCGATCGATGAGAAGGGCGATGAAGTCGACGGCGACTTCATCTTGAGTATCCTTGGCGATGCGCTGAATCGCAAAGGGAAGCTGAACCACGGCACCATTGTGACGACGGTGATGGCGAATATTGGCTTTTTCAAAGGCATTGAAAAAGCGGGCTTGAAGGCTCTGCAAACGGCTGTAGGCGATCGCTACGTGATGGAAGAAATGCGTAAAGGCGGCTACAACCTAGGCGGGGAGCAGTCGGGTCATGTTATTTTCTTAGATTACATCTCGACAGGTGATGGCATTCTAACGGCTTTGCAATTGGTAAATACGCTAGTTGAGTCCGGGCGCAAGCTGAGCGATTTGAAAGGGATTATGCGTAAATTCCCGCAATTGCTTGTTAACATCCGTGTAGCGGATAAAAGCAAGTTGAAGGACAATGCAGTAATCGAAGAAGCGATCCGTAAAGTTGAAGATGAGCTTGGCGATAACGGCCGCGTGTTGGTTCGTCCTTCAGGCACAGAGTCCTTGATTCGTGTTATGGCGGAAGGCCCAGACAAGGAACAAGTGGAAGCATACGTTCACGATATTGCGAAGGTAATTCAAGAGCAATTAGTCTAATTTCATAGGTTGCTAGTCCCTCATTTTGCTAGAAAATAGGGAGATGGGGGATCCGGCATGCCAAAAACAAGTTGCATTACGGGGTCAAAATGCATATGATGAAGTTACTCAAGAAGGAAAGGCAGGGCAGAGGTTGTTAGTACTAAATAGCGCCAGAACTCGCAAGCGGGACGGAAATGTAGCCAAACGGCTGCTACTACGCGGTGAGTTGACGAGGTGAAGGTGTTCGAAACATTCGGCGGGGACCTTCCGGCACGAGGAGTGCCGTTAAGTTGGAGAGCAAAATCGTTCGGGCGACCGGGCAGACAAGTATCCAACATCTATTAATGTTTTTTAACATATACACGTAATGATCGCCCTTATAAATGCTTTATTTAGTTATGTTTGATAGTGAATTGAGATCCTTGACAAACAGCCCTTGTAGAAGAGGCTTATAAAAATTTGGAGGTTGTAACTATGTGCGGTATTGTTGGTTATATTGGAAAGCGTAATTCTCAGGAGATTCTATTGGAAGGCCTCAAAAAGCTAGAGTACAGAGGCTATGATTCTGCTGGGGTTGCGGTGTATACGGCGGATGGATTGCAAATTAAGAAGGCTAAAGGCCGTATTGCGAACTTAGAGTCGAAGCTGGATGAAACGCCATTGAACGGAAGCGTTGGCATCGGGCACACACGTTGGGCGACACATGGTAAGCCATCGGACGTGAATTCGCATCCACACACCGATAATTCTTTGAAATTCTCCGTTGTGCATAACGGGATTATTGAGAATTATATTACGCTGAAAGAAGAGTTGATCGCGAAAGGCCATGTTTTCGTATCGGAGACGGATACAGAGGTTATTTCGCATTTGATCGCGAGTTTGTACGAGGGCGATATCCTCAAAGCGGTTCAGAAGGCCGTGAAGCACATGACAGGAGCGTTTGCGCTTGGTGTTTTGACAGAGTTCGAACCAGACCGCCTCGTTGCTGTGCGTCAAGCTAGCCCGCTTATTATCGGGATTGGCGAAGGCGAGAACTTCATTGGTTCAGATATTCCAGCGATTCTAGAGTATACACGTAACGTGTTCATTCTGAATGATGGCGAAATGGCGCTATTAACGCGTGATGCTGTCGAATTAATGACGTTAGAGGGGAATTTTATTTCCAGGGAAATGTTCCATGTCGATTGGGACATTGTTACGGCGGAAAAAGCCGGATTTGATCATTTCATGTTGAAAGAAATCTATGACCAACCGAAGGCGTACCGCGATACGATGGGAAGTCGTATTTCGCCTGACGGTAAGAGTGTGATGTTGAATGAGCTTACGATTACGCCGGAGGCGATTCGTAATATCAGTCGTGTGCATATCGTCGCGTGTGGTACAGCATTCCATGCTGGTATGGTTGGAAAGTATATCATTGAGAAAATGGCGCGTATTCCGGTGGAAACGGATGTAGCGTCTGAATATCGTTATCGTTCCCCGATTATCACAAAGGATACGCTTGTGATTGTCGTAAGCCAATCCGGTGAAACGGCGGATACGTTGGCAGCACTTCGTGAGGCGAAACGTTGTGGCGCACATGTGTTGGCTATTACGAATGTTGTAGGAAGTTCCGTTGCGCGTGAGGCGAACGATATCATTACAACATGGGCAGGACCGGAAATTGCGGTAGCTTCGACGAAAGCGTACACGTCGCAATTGATCGCGTTCTACCTCTTGGGCTTGCACCTAGCACAAATACTGGGCACGCAAACGCCTGAGGAAATTGCTGAAGTGATTGCAGCGATGAAGGAATTGCCTGCGCAAGTTAGCCAGATCCTAGAGCAAGCTGAAGCTTTGAAGGTTGTTGCTGAAGAGATGGCAAAGCATGATAATCTGTTCTTTATCGGCAGAGGCTTGGATTATGCGGTAGCGCTTGAAGGCTCCTTGAAGTTGAAAGAGATCTCGTACATTCACTCCGAGGCGTATGCAGCGGGTGAGTTGAAGCACGGTACGCTTGCGTTGATCGAGGATGATATTCCGGTGATCGCGTTAGCAACACAACACGAGCTGCTGGAGAAAACCGTGAGCAATATTAAAGAAGTGAAGGCGCGCGGCGCGAACGTGCTGGGTATTGCTGTGGAAGGTGAGACGGAGCTGCAGAAGTCAGTTGATAGTACGTTCATTATTCCAAAAACGTTGGATGTATTGACGCCTGCGTTGTCTGTCATTCCTTTGCAGTTGTTGTCTTACTACGCGTCGTTGGCGCGTGGGAATGACGTTGATAAGCCTAGGAATTTGGCGAAGAGTGTGACGGTGGAGTAGGATAAATCATATTCCTCCTTATATTATTTATATCAAATCGAACGATCCTGAGACATATCTCAGGATCGTTTTTTTGTTAAAGTCTAATGCACCAATTGCTCTAAATCAGGCTGCAGTTTATTTCGCAGCACATAGAGCATGACCGCCCCGACCAAGAAGGCAACGGCATCCGCGATAACGAGCGACCAGACAACACCATGGAAGCCATTCATATGATTTTTTCGGCTTCAGCAACGCGATTTGGATCCTGTCTATCGTTGTGGCTTTCCTTGCATTCCTAACCTTATTCCTTTCGATGAAAAACCGTAGGGCTATGGTGTCAGCACCTGTAACGCCGAAGCCGATTGGATAAACGATGACGTTAGTATGGGTTGTGTTTTATTCCGTTTGCATAGGGTGGGGGGCTATGATAAAATGCAATCAATAAAGGAGTGATTGGGATGACGGAGGAGAGCAACTCACACGACATGTGTGCAACTTCAAGCGAACGAAAGAGTCACCATTCCGATAAAGCCAAGAGTAATCTAATCACMCGATTGAACCGGATCGAGGGGCAAATTCGTGGGGTTAAGGGGCTTATTGAGAAAGATACGTACTGTGACGATGTGCTGAATCAGATTTCATCCATCCAATCCGCGTTAAATGGGGTAAGTAAGCAATTACTTGAGCATCATATGAAAAGCTGTGTGATTGATCGCATCCAAGAAGGCGATGAAGAAGTAATAACCGAGTTATTAACAACGATCAATAAACTCATGAAATGACGGATCTGATCTGGGGATCATACCAACGTAGCTAAAAGGACTTCACCAAATAGGTGAGGTCCTTATGTGAGTTAAACGCTATGTGCTTATTTCTTGATAAGGTTCAACTTAATCGCCTGTTGTTCCGTTAGAATAAACTCCTGTTGAGGCCAAATATCCTCATCTTTATCTCTGCCGAAGAGACGAAGGAGCTCTAGCCACACGCCCTTTTCTATAGCCTCTGCAGCTGTGATCATGATCTTCATAATAAAACACCTCCTGTGTTTTATTTACACGGATTTATTGCTTTTTAAACGAATTAGGCAAGATGTTCCGAAGGTGTTCTATGGAATAGGATATGCGCAAGGGTATGAATTCATCCTCGTAAAGTCAGATATAACCGAGAATCGTATAGGACTGTGGGAACACATGTGCATGCCTAGGGAACCCCTCAGACAAAATTAATTTCCGACTTGACTAATATAGGGTAGGGGGGTATACTAAAAACAAGATCTGGTTGTTGAACAATTTCCAGTTGGCCATACTGAAGTAGTCGGTAACCTTTTACCAAGAAGAATTAAATTCAACATATAAAGGAGAATGAAACGATGCAAAATGTAACGTTGAAAGTAGCAGGCATGTCCTGTAACCACTGTGTGAATTCCGTTGAGGGTGCTTTGAAAACAATAGGTGCTTCAGGGAAAGTTGACTTAGCGAACGGAACGGTCCATGTGGAATTTGATGAAAATAAGCTGACGCATGATGCGATTAAAGAAGCGATTGAAGAGCAAGGCTACGACGTCAACTAAAAGAGGTGTAGATGATGGAAAATGCTGATGCTGCAACAAATACGAAGCAAACATCACTGCAGATAACGGGAATGACATGCGCCGCTTGTGCGAATCGCATTGAAAAGGGTTTGAACAAGCTGGAAGGGATCACGGAAGCCAATGTTAACTTCGCGATGGAGCGAGCAACAGTAACTTATGATCCTAATCGAATCGATGCTGCGAAGATGGAACAAAGCATTCAGAAGCTAGGCTATGACACGGCGAAGGAAGCCGTTGATTTGCAGCTTGAAGGCATGACCTGCGCGGCTTGTGCCCAACGGATTGAGAAGACCCTAAACAAGTTGCCTGGTGTGAGAGCAGCTACGGTAAATTTTGCAATGGAAACGGCCCATGTCGTATACAATTCAGCCGAGCTTGCGGTATCGGATATGCAGAAGCGGGTGGAGAAACTCGGTTACAAAGCGATCCCAAAACAAGAGCAAGGCGACCCCTCAGAGCATAGGCAGCAGGAGATTAGTAAGCAAAAGCGCAAGCTTCTGTTATCTGCGATCTTATCGTTGCCGTTGCTGTGGTCGATGGTCAGCCACTTTTCGTTTACTTCATGGATTTGGATACCGGAATTGTTCATGAACCCGTGGTTTCAATTGATTATGGCAACGCCGGTTCAATTCTACATTGGTAGACAATTCTACGAAGGTGCTTATAAAGCGCTGCGAAATGGCTCTGCCAACATGGATGTACTGGTTTCACTGGGGACTTCAGCCGCCTACTTCTATAGTCTGTATTTGACGATCGACTGGGTGATCGGTGGCGCCAGCATGCATCATGGGCCGTCTCTGTACTATGAAACAAGTGCTGTGCTGATTACGTTAGTCATCATGGGCAAATTGTTTGAATCTCTGGCTAAAGGACGGACATCAGAAGCGATTAAGTCTTTGATGGGGCTGCAAGCGAAGACTGCGCTGGTTATCCGCGAAGGCCAAGAGCTCAACATACCCATTGAAGAAGTGGTGACGGGGGATATCGTGCTTGTCCGTCCAGGAGATAAAATTCCGGTAGACGGAGAAGTGCTAGAAGGTCAATCCTCTGTTGACGAATCGATGCTCACCGGAGAAAGTCTGCCCGTAACCAAGAAACCTGGTGATGCGGTAATCGGAGCAACCATCAATAAAAATGGAAGGCTTCGCATGCAAGCGACCAAGGTTGGGAAAGATACTGCACTGGCACAAATTATTAAAGTCGTCGAAGAAGCGCAAGGTTCGAAAGCACCGATTCAACGGGTAGCCGATGTTATTTCGGGGATATTCGTTCCCATTGTTGTGGGTATTTCACTTGTCTCCTTCCTAGTCTGGTATTTCATCGTGACGCCGGGCGATTTTGCTGGGGCTTTGGAGAAAGCCATAGCCATCTTGGTTATTGCCTGTCCTTGTGCGCTGGGCTTAGCGACACCGACTTCGATTATGGCGGGATCAGGGCGCGCAGCCGAACTGGGTATTTTGTTCAAAGGCGGCGAGCATCTGGAGAAGACCCATCAGATTGATGTAATCATTTTAGATAAAACAGGTACAGTCACCCAAGGAAAGCCAGCACTTACCGATGTGTACGCCGAAGGTGACGAAGCCGAATTCCTACGGCTTGTAGGCGCCGCGGAGAGAAACTCGGAGCATCCCCTCGCAGAAGCGATTGTTGCAGGGATTAGAGACATGGGTATTGAACTAACCGCCGTAGAATCATTCGAAGCTATCCCTGGGTATGGTATTAAAGCTGTCGTTGAAGGGAAAGAGCTACTCATCGGGACGCGGCGTCTCATGGAGCAATTCGGTGTAGATGTGAAGGAAGCTGATGACGACATGATGTCGAAGCTGGAGGAGTCCGGTAAAACAGCGATGCTTGTTGCCATTGATAAAGGGTACGGGGGTATAGTAGCTGTAGCCGATACCGTGAAAGAAACGTCACATGCCGCGGTTAGCCGTTTGAAGGCTATGGGCCTACAGGTCATCATGATCACTGGTGATAACGAGCGGACAGCCAGAGCGATCGCAGCTCAAGTGGGTATTGAGCATGTTCGTGCGGAGGTTCTACCCGAAGGCAAAGCGGAAGAAGTGAAAAAACTTCAAGCGCAAGGAAAGAAAGTGGCGATGGTTGGAGATGGTATTAACGATGCACCGGCGCTAGCGACGGCTGATATCGGGATGGCGATCGGAACGGGTACGGATGTGGCCATGGAGGCTGCCGATGTGACACTCATGCGCGGGGACTTAGCCAGTATTCCGGATGCGATCTACATGAGCCGCCAAACGATGCGCAACATCAAACAAAATTTGGTCTGGGCACTCGGATACAACACGTTAGGTATACCTATTGCTGCGCTTGGCTTATTAGCGCCTTGGGTGGCGGGCCTAGCCATGGCATTAAGCTCAGTTTCTGTTGTTCTTAATGCACTGCGTCTTCAACGTGTGAAGATCCATAAAGAATTGACCTAAATATAGGAGAGAGTAGCGCATGTATATGCATAAAATAGGGCTTATCTCAGCTATGCTCGCGGTACTGTTTCTGAGCGCATGCGGCAGTGTCAGAGAAGCCTCCTCGAGCAAGAGTCAGCATGGCAGCCATGAGGCAGCCTCCAGCCCAGCAAGTGCCGATGGACATAGTGGACATGGGGGCGAAACGCCGAAGGCATCCCCGAAGGTGAACGCATCGTTCACCTTCGGATCGACAAGTCTGAAAGCGAATGAGAGTTCAGAATTAACGATCCAAATTGCGGACGCTGCCGGCAAACCAGTTACTGATTTTCAAGTAAATCATGAGAAGTTACTGCATTTGATAATTGTGAATCACAATCTATCGTCCTTTCAACATATCCATCCGACTTACCAAGGAAATGGCAAGTTTACGGTCAGCACAAGCTTCGATGCAGGTGGGGATTATAAGCTCATTGCTGATTTTATTCCTAGTGGCGGAACGAGCACTACGCTCAGTCAATGGGTGAAGGTTTCCGGTAAAGAGGCGGAACATACCGTGCTTAAAGCGGATGCCAAGCTTCAGCAAGTGGTTAGCGGCAAAGCTGTTGAACTTTCCTTGAGCAGTTTGAAAGCCAACGAAGATGTTACGCTTAGTTTTATGATTCGAGACGCTCAGACGAACAAAGAGATCACGAATCTGCAGCCTTACTTAGGCGCTGTAGGCCATGTTGTGATTCTGTCAGCTGATGCCGAGCAGTACATTCATGTACATCCGCTTGAGGAGAAGGCGACGGGGCCTATTGCTAAGTTCGCAACCTCATTCCCAGAAGCGGGAGTCTATAAGCTGTGGGGACAGTTCCAACATAACGGAGAGGTGTTTACAGTGCCTTTCGTCGTTAATGTGAAATAAAAGACCATATACGCACAAGAATAAGCCCTTTCGTCCTTCCATAAGAAGGATGGGGGCTTATTTAAATTTGAGGGTTTAGGGCTTCCCTTTTACACTGGAATAGTCGAATGTGCACGTAGTGAGGGTTATAGTTCGAATTTACCCACCTATTAGTGATCGTTCGTGGAGATTCGTACGAGTAGTTCGATTTCCCCCAATTAAAATGCCCTAAACCAGCTGTCACTGTGAAAATCTGTCGATTAGTTCGGAAAAATCGAATTATCGTGCGATTTTTGGTCTACTTGTTGTTTTTAAGTAGGATGTTTCGGACTATTGGCTCTTGGTTAGTGTGTTCAGTAGATTAGGCAGGCAGCTGCTGCTTGGTGAACGGTCGGGTTATGCTCCGCTTACTAGGCCATCATCGTTTGGTTATAAGGCGCCTATTCTCACTATCCCTTTGGCTAAGAATAAAAAAGCCTAAATAGAATGATCGAAATCCTATTCCTATCGTTTCCCCGTAACCGACTTCATCTTCAAAGCCGTCTCATAGTTAGTAAAATGAACATAATCCCCATGCATCCACAGAAGGAGCGCATCTTCTTGCCCGTTGTTCTTGGCTAGGACGGGTCTCACGTTGTTGTGAGAAGAACCGGTAGTCACGGCTGTTGAATCCCACGTTTTACCATAATTGGTCGTGTGCCAATGCTCAATTTCGAATATCCCATTGACTGAACGCGACAGATATACGTTGGCCGGGTTGTCATGATCCAGTATAAGGCCGCCCGAGTAGAAGGGCTCCCGTTCCACGGCGCCTTGCTCGGTCTGCGGGAACCAGGACCCGCCGACTGTCATTTCATGACTCTCCCAGGAGTCGCCGTTCCAATAGCTGTACCAATAACGGTGGTCTGTATTGGCGTGGAAAACGGCGTATACGATAGCGGGATGCCCTTTGGCATCCACGGCAATATCCCAGATCCAAGCCTTCGCACCATGCAGGGTTCCGTCGAACACGACATCGGCTTCACGGGGAAGCATAGGCAGATTAGCTAGTGATTTAATGGTTGAACCGTCCGCATGAGAGAGGTTGCCATCTTGGATGCAACCGCAGTAGATGCTGTTGTGCGGTTCTATATTGGGGTGTCCGTCGGTAAAAGCAAACCAGATGGTATCCTCGCCATTGCTTGTATATTTGACGTAGGGGCGGGCTCCTTCTCCCATGATTAAGGTTTGAGGTTCCGACCATGTCCCCTCTTTATCGGGTAAGGAACTGAAATTGGGTTTGAAATTACCGCCACGCCAGAACAAATACTGCTTGTGTTCCTGACGGAGATGAATCGGATTGGGGTATGTATATCCATGCATGCCGCTCGTATTCTCTGGAAGTTCTTGCTCAGCGCCAAAGGATGCGATTTCCTCTGCCGTTTCCATTTGACGGTAATACATCGTCTTTCCATTATGAGCAGAGTAGTAGATAATTGCACGTCCATCGGTAGGGATATACAGCGAGGGATTCGCATGATCATCTTTCTGCAAACTTGGCTTAATCATAAGGGAGTTAACTGAACCGTCACGATGATCATAGGTACCGATCATGACGTGGCCCTGTTTCGTTAACCATCCGACATAGGTTCGGTCCTGCTGCCCGACATAACGGACTGCTCGTGGGTCAGCGAAGAAACACCACGCCCCATCCTCAGTAAAACTTAAATGATGTTCTCCTCGCATAGCCATCCATTCCTCCTTCATATGCTTTTCGTCCCTTCATGCATTCGGACGCGGGATACGTGGAAATGTCCGGAATTTCCTACATTCTACATCATCCATTCTGAGCTGTGAAGTTCGAATTTGGCGTGCTTTTTCTGGCAGATCGACCAAGAAAGTCTCTTCATAAACGCCTTATACTGAAAGGTGATTCGAGGGAGGAGAATGCTTCTTATGCAATATCGGAAATTTGGCCATACACAATGGGATGTTTCGGAAATCGGTTTCGGAGGCTGGCAGATTGGCGGCGGCGGAGCTTTCGGACAAGTGGATGATCGTCATTCAGTTAAAACCCTGCTTGAAGCCTGGGATCGGGGTGTCAACCTGGTAGATACAGCTCAAATGTATGGGAAAGGCCACTCGGAGGAAGTTATCGGCAAGGCACTCAAGGAATGGCACCACAATCATATTTATATCGCTTCCAAGGTGCAACCAGTTCAATGGCCGCATCCAAATGAGCTTGATCCAACTATGACAGGGCGCTATCCCAAAGCTCACATTCGCAAACAGTGCGAAGACAGCTTGACCAGGCTCGGGGTGGATACCATTGATTTGTATCAGTTGCATGGTTGGTTCCCTAGGGGGTTGGAGGATCGCGAATGGCATGAGGCGTTGATGGAGCTCCAGAAAGAAGGAAAAATCCGAGAATTCGGCGTGTCTATTCGCGATTATCGCCCGCAGGACGGTATTGCGCTAGCAGAGGCGGGGCTGATCCAAGCTGAGCAGGTTGTTTATAATATTTTTGAACAGAGGCCAGCAGAGGAGCTGTTACCTGTATGTAAGAAGAATGGCGTGGCTGTCCTTGCCCGAGTTCCCTTCGATGAAGGTTCGCTGATCGGCAGCTGGGTGCCAGAAACCTACGAGACTTTCGCTCCAGGCGATGTTAGACGGAGCTATTTCAAGGGCGAACGTTTTCTGCGGACGCTGGAGAAGGTGGATGTGATCAAACGGATGATCCGTGAATACGATGCGACGATGACGCTTGCCGAAGTTGCACTTCGGTTCTGTCTGTCAGATGAAGCTGTAAGCTGCGTCATTCCGGGGATGCGCAACGTGGAGGAAGTGGAAGCCAATCTCAAAGTTTCAGATGGGCAGCCGTTGCCGACAGAGCTGCTGCAGCAATTGAAAGTGTTCAATTGGCCACGCAATTATCATAATCCGGATACGTTGGTGGATCCGTTATGAGTGCTTTTGCCCGATTCCAGAAGCGTCTTAAGGAGAAAGCGGACGATGTTCGGGCTCGTCCCGTCACTTACGTGGCTTTCGGTGATAGTGTGACCCAAGGATGTATGGAATACGCGACCATCGAGCATGAGCAAGTCTACCACAATCTGCTTAAGAATCGCATCGTGAAACGGTATCCTACGACGATTCTGAATGTCATCAATGCTGGTGTATCTGGTGATACGGCAGTGAAGTCGGAGCCGAGATGGCAGCGGGATGTGATTGCGTATCAACCGGATCTCGTTACCATTGGCTTCGGTGTGAATGATTGTCATGCCGGGGAGGCGGGGCTTAAGCCATTTTTGGAAAAAATGGACGCGTTCGTGCGAACTGTGAAGCGGGATACAGAAGCAGATCTTCTGTTGCTTACGCCGAACATGATGATGTTGCATGATAACGATTCCATGCATGAGAGGGATAGAACGGTTGTGTCTCGCTTCTCAGATACGGCGGAGAAGGGATATTTGCGGCTGTATACCCTTGCGCTGAGGGAGTATATGGAGCAAGAAAAGCTGGCATACGTGGATATGTATGCGCTATTCGAGAACTGGTTGCTGGAGGGGCAAGCGCCTCATGTTAGATTAGCCAATGGCATCAATCACCCGGATCGTGCCCTGCATGTCCAATTGGCTGAACGGATCGAAGCTCGGATATTCGAAGAACACGATTAACTTCAACAGAAAGTGGGGAGCGCCTCATGTTCGATCAGGCGAAGTGGATATGGAAGTCGGGAGACCGAAGACCGATTAATGAGCACATCCTTTTTCGGAAAACGTTTACATACGAGGTAGAGGTAGCTAATCGAGCTATACTGTCTATCTCTGCGGATACCAAGTTTAGGTTATGGGTGAATGGAGCGGAGCTTGGAGAAGGCCCAATTCGTTCCACAGCGGATCATTGGTATTATGATGAGTTTGATATTACTCACCTATTGCGACCAGTTATGAATGTAATTGCCGTGCAGGTCTGGCACTATGGTCATTCCAATTATCAATACATTGAGAATGAAGCGGGACTTATTGCTGAGTTATCCTTGCACGGCTCCGCCGGTATTCAAGTGATCGGAACAGATGAAACATGGCTTTGTTGTAGGCATGAGGGATATGATGCTGATGTCGTCAAGCGAAATGTGAATCTGGGGTGGATGGAAATATACGATGCGAACGCGATGAGCGAACAATGGGTGCTCCCATCCTACGATGACGAGAGTTGTTGGGTGAGAAGTGAAGTTGTTGCTCCTTACGGAGGCGCGCCTTGGGGCGGACTGTACCCCCGAGTCATTGAGCCGTTGTCCACACAGATCGTCAGGCCGAAGCAGATCCTCGCACTTAGTGAAATTGTACCCATCCGCCAAGTGATATCCGTTAATATGCGGGATAATCTGTATCCAGGCTCGCGGGATGCGAATGCGAAGATATTCAGCGGATTTTTGGCCGTTAGGCTGGTGGCTGAGGCAGAAACTAAAGGTCGTCTAACGTTCGCACATTCCAAATGGAACAGTGTTCAGGGACGCTTCAAGATAGATGACCGCTGGTATGTTCATAATGACGAGATACGGCTGGCGGCCGGTGAGCATCTATTCATGATGGAAATTTGCGGTGTTCATAATGATTTGTTCAGCCATTTGGAATTCAATTTCGATACAGAGCTGCGGTTCGCACATCCTACTGGTGGCGATCAAGCCGCCTCATTCGTAACCATTGGCCCATTCGAGACGATCGAGTCGTATGCCGACGGCTTTCAGCCTGTATACGGGGGCGTTGAGAAGCGAACGGGTTTGAATCATGAGCATCCGCTGCTGCTGGAAATCGGAGCTTGCTCCACCTTGAAGGCATTCGAGGCGTACCATGACATGTGCAAGACGGTTCATCCTAGGCATGTACTCGTAAATAAAATGATTTATTCGTTGATGATGCGCAAACGATTCGTCAAGCACTATCCCATTACGAACCGTCTGGAGCGAATGCTCCATGACCATCTGCTGCCGACTGTGCTTCCCGATACCGTAGAAGGCGGGGATCTCGAATTCATATTGGATTTCGGGAAAATATACGTAGGGACGATTGAATTAGAGATTGATGCGGCTCTAGGAACGGTGCTCGATGTCTACGGATTCGAAAACCGTGTCAATGGCGTCAATGCCTATACATCAGGCTGCAATAATTCATTCCGGTACATATGTTGTGAAGGTAGACAGGTGTTCAAGAGCTTCACCCGGATGGGCTTCCGGTATTTGATCGTCACCGTGCGCCAAGCGGATACGCAGGTCCATCTGCACCGAATCCAGCTGCAGCAGTCTAGCTATCCAGCTACGGATAAAGCGCTATTCCGCTGCTCAGATCCCTTGCTGAATGATATTTGGGAAATTTCCAGGCATACGTCGCACATGTGCATGGAGGATACGTTCGTCGATTGTCCCACCTATGAGCAGGTATTCTGGGTAGGGGACTGCCGAGTGAGCGCACTTGTGAACTATCAGTTGTTCGGTTCCTACGAGCTTGTCAGGCATTGCTTGGAAATGGTGCCGCGTTCGCGGAGTCAAAGTCCGCTTCTGCTTGCCTTATTTCCTACGGATTGGCAGGCAGCGATTCCGATGTGGACCTTTAGTTGGATTATCGCCTGTAAGGAGTATGTCGACTATAGCGGAGATCATACATTCATTGAGGCCATCTATCCGGAAATTAGGATAACCCTTGATGCATATAGGGGATTTCTCAACGAAGATGGCCTGTTTGATACGAGTTCTTGGAATATGCTCGATTGGGCGCCAATCGATATTCCCTCTGTTGGTGTAGTCACAGCGCAGCAGGCGCAGCTGGCCCAATGCCACCGAATCGCAGCGGAGATGGCGGAATCGCTGGGACTATTCAGCGATGCGGAGAGTCTGCTTCATCACACGGAGCAGTTGAAGAGGGCTATTGATGAACATTTATGGGACGATGATGCTCAAGTCTACCTAGACGGTATCTATCGTAACGGTAAGCTTTCGACAACGACAAGTCTCCAGACACATGTGTTACTTTATCTGGCGGACTGTCTTGGAGAGCGGCAGGCGGCTATTATCGAGCCTCAGCTGCTGAATCCACCGGAGGAGTGGATTCAAATTGGCTCTCCCTTCTTCTCATTCTATTTGTTTGAAGTATGGAAGCGTTTCGGTGAACTCGATCGCACTTTGGCGCAGATCAAGACCGACTGGGGCCAAATGATCCGACACGGTGCTACCACCACGTGGGAAACCTTTCAAGTATTCCCAAGGAGTCATGCGCATGCATGGTCGGCTGCGCCGGCTTTTGTCCTTGGGAATCAGCTATTGGGCATTGAGAAAGTAGAGGAGGGCTACCAGAAAATTCGAATCGTCCCGCCTGTGACGGAACTGCTCTGGGCAGAGGGAAGCGTTCCGACTGCTTATGGGCGTATCGATGTTTCATGGTCGAAGGAAGAGGGAAAACGAGTCATGCACATAACAGTTCCACGTGATATTCAAGTAGAGGCGATCCCGGAGCAATTGGCGGATTGGGACATTCAGATTCATGTGATCGGATAGCGCGGAATGGATCTGTTCAGGCAGGTGCTGACGGTTAAGCTTCCTTCTGACTTTTGCGGAATTTGCCGGGCGAGATTCCGTTCATCTGCTTAAAAAGTTTATTGAAAAAACTTAAGTCGTCGAAGCCCACCTCCTGAGCAATCTGTAATATGTTGCTATTTGTAGAAAGCATCAGCTCTTTCGCTATCCGTATGCGAATTTCATTACGGAATTCAATGAAGGTCTTGCCCATGTACTGCTTAAATCTAGATGTGAAGGCAGACTGGCTCATGCCGCACATTTGGCTGACTTGGGCAAGTGACAGCGGATTCGCGTGATGCAGCTCGATAAACTCAGCTACGCGCTCAATTATTTTATGCTCAGAGGCTAGCGCTGTCATGGGTTTATGCAGCATTTGATCGTAACAGCGGCTGAGGAATACGAACATTTCGATGAGCCTGGTCTTCACAAGCAGACGATAACCGAGCATCTTCTCGGTGTATTCGCTAAGAATGCGGTCAAGCAGCTGTTTCATCTCGATCCGTTGGTGTGGATTCAGCCTGAGATGGGACTGGAAATGCACGGACTGCCGCAGAAAAGGCTCCACGTAGAAGAAGTCAACGAACGACGTTACGTTGGATAACGATTGCAGCTCGTGACTCAAGATGGATGGAGCAAACAGGATGTTGTACACGATGAGATGTTCATCCACGAAATAAGCATGCTCGACATCCGGCTCGATGACGAAGACATCACCTTCTTGAATTAGGTATTCCGATCCTGCATAGATATGGCGACCCGATCCCTCTACCACATACACAAACTCGATGAATTCGTGTGAATGTGGCTTGACGGATTCTTTTTTTTTGAACGTGTACTGCTCGAGATGAAAGGGGAAGTCGTACGCTTCCAAGTAACTTTCATTTTGAAATCGGGTCATCGGGCAAGACCTCCGGCAAGGAAGATAAGTGCTTTATTTCTTTTTATCATAGATTATTTCCATCTAGAAGGAAAGCTGGCAAATCACCTTGAAACTCTGACGGATTCACCAAGTCTGCTCCCTTGTACGCATGATAAAGTGAGATTAAAGTACAGAAAGTACAAAAGGAGCTGGCTGCCATGACTAACGCAATTCAATCGCTATTAACCTTGGAGCAACGCACATTTTATCAAGAGAACGGGTTCGTGCAAGTGGATAATGTCCTGAATGAGCAAGAGTTAATTGAGCTTCGTCAATGCATGGAAGAAGTGATGGTTGAGGAGTCTGCATCGCTGTCCTTGCAAACGGATAAAAAAGGCGGCAGCTATTACCGCGTGCTTAACCAGCGTGTTAACGTCTGGCGTGACCATGCCGGCATGCATAAATATTCATTCAACCCGCGGTTTGCGCAAATGGCACTCGAGCTTACGGGTGCAAGTGGAATCCGTCTCTTTCACGATCATGCCCTGTGGAAAATGCCAGGCGATTCGAAACCGACCCCATGGCATCAAGATTACCCTTATTGGCCGATGACGGAGCAGGGAGCTATGTCGATATGGATCGCACTCGATGATGTGGATGAGTCGAATGGTTGCATGATGTTCGTACCGAAATCGCAAAATGCCGGTAAACTGAACCATATTGATTTGGCAAATCCTCAGGATTTATTCGAGTTTGTGAAGGGGACCGATTATGAGAATGCGAAGCCTGTGAAGGTGCCGTTAAAAGCAGGAAGCTGTACGTTTCATAATGGACTTACCTTTCACTATGCTCACTCGAATGTAACGGATAAACCAAGACGTGCGCTAGCGATTATTTACATGCCGGATGGAACGACCTTTAACGGGAAGAAGCATGCGATCACGATGGATCTGAACTTGCAGGAAAATCAACCGCTGGCAGGTCGGATGTTCCCACTATTAGCCTCCCAATCGTAAGGAGGAGGGCAGATATGGATAAGGATGATATTAAAAGTACGGAAGACCTGCTTGCTCATCTCGGAGACGATTATGACCGTTATTTGGGTGCCATCGTGCCTCCTATTTTTCAAAACTCGCTGTTTACAAGGAAAACAATCAATCACGGGTATACGTATACGCGGGTTGCAAACCCAACGACGGAGATTGCTGAAATGAAAATCGCAGCGCTCGAGGGCGGGGAGGAAGCACGTTGCTTCTCTTCGGGAATGGCCGCTATAAGTGCTGCCTTGTCCTACTATCTGGAGAAAGATAGCCATGTGATTTGTCCTCGTGCGGCCTACGTGCCAGCGAAAGCATTTCTAGAAACCTACATGAAGAAGTTCGGCTGTGAGGTTACGCTCGTATCAGGGGAAAGCATCGAAGAATTCGAGCAAGCCATCCGCCCTAATACGAAAGTTATATATTTGGAAAGTCCGCTATCGAACATTTTCTCGCTCCAGGATCTGAAGGCCATCTCAGCGTTGGCGAAATCTTACGGGATTGCGACGATCATTGATAATACATGGGCGACGCCGCTTTATCAGAATCCCCTTGCCTATGGCATTGATCTCGTGGTTCACTCTGCATCGAAGTATTTGGGTGGACACAGCGATATTCTGGGTGGTGTCATCATAGGCAGCAAGCAGGTTCTGGAATCGATTACAAATAACGAAAGAAGTTTGTTTGGGGCTGTTATGGATCCCCACCAATCTTGGCTGCTCATCCGGAGCCTGCGCACTCTCTCGGTTCGGATGAGGCAGCATCAGGAGAACGGCAAGAAGGTCGCTGCTTTCCTCGAAGGTCATGCCCAAGTATCCGCTGTTTACTATCCAGGCTTGCCCAGCCATCCGCAATACGAGCTTGGGTGCAGGCAGATGTCCGGTTACTCCGGTTTGATGAGCTTCGTGCCTAAGGGCGATAAACAGCAGATTATGAAGATGATGAAAAGCTTGCGCTATTTTGAAGAAGGCCCAAGCTGGGGTGGTTTTGAGAGTCTCATCAATTCACCTGGTCTATGGGTCAACGAGGAGACATCCCTCCTAACAGGAATTCCGATCGGTCTAATGCGCATTTCAGTTGGACTGGAAAGTGCAGATTCGATTATCGAAGATCTAGATCGCGCATTGATCGGAATGACACGGTAGTCGTTAGGGGAACCGTCGATCGTGAATTGTACCAAGTATGAAGGGGACGAGTGTTAACGTGAGCTATGTACAGGACTGGCAGGCTGTTCAAGAGAAGATTCGGACGGAAGCTTGGGCGAAGAGCATCTATGACACCCTGCTGGAGACCACAGAGTGGTGGCTCCATCATTACGCAGATGATCCAGGGAGAATTACGGGATGGGGTCACAATTATTTCTGCGAAGCTTGCGGGAGCAGGATTGATTTCCAGAGGGAAGCGCCTCATGTGAACAGCTGCCGAAGCTGTGGCCACGCCAATAAGGGTGCCCGCTTTGATCAAGCATGGAATTATTTGTACCGAGATGAAGCGCATAAGCATGTATTTTACGCAGGGGTGCTGTACAGACTCACAGGCGATGATCGTTATCCGACCTACATCCGCAGCGTGCTGTCATTTTATTGTGATCATTATAAACAGCTCCAGGTAGATGTTCCGCCAGGCTATGTAGGCAAAATAGCCGGCATCGATCTCTGCGATGCGGTTGGCATGATTTGGCTGCTGCAGGGAATGGAGATGATTAAGGAGACGTTAAGCGCCGCAGAGCTGCGGCACTACAAAAGCAAGCTATTCGATCCCCAAGTAGAGCTGCTCGACAGCCACTGTACGAGTATTCACAACATTTCGTGTTGGATGAAGGCGGCAGTGGGCATGACGGGGATGTTCTTCGGTGATAGCAGCTACATTGAGAGAGCCTTGGAGGGACCTTTCGGCTTGCTGCGGCAATTGCAGGAAGGCGTAACTGCGGAAGGATTCTGGTACGAAGGTTCGTTTCACTATCATTTTTATTGCGTAGAACCGTTCACGTATTTCCTGTTGTTTGCCCGTATGTATGATGTGGCATGCATAGGAATGGATGAGATCGTTAAACGGATGTATGTGTTCACAGCTGAGCTTGTGTTTGACAACGGTGTTTTCCCCAATCCGAATGACGGCTGGCCGAATATCGCGCTGACTCACTATGCGGGTCAGTACGAGTACGCGAATCGATTGTTTCCAGATCCAGCCTTCGAGTATGCACTTTCCAGATCTTACGAAGCGTACTACCGGCCAACGATGGCTTATGGAGGAATGATAGAGAATTCACCTGAGGGGTGGGTTCAGCGCCTCATCTTCGGCAAAGGAAAATATGCTGGGGAAGAGATGCTCCCAGCAACGAAAAATTATCCTGCTTCGAATATTTGCTCGTTACGCGGAGGGAAAACGGCTTTATTTATGAAATACGGACTGAATACGAAGAGCCATGCACACCCTGATTTAATGAATATCGAGTTGTTCGACGCGGATTGCTTATGGTCTCACGATATTTCCTCGAATGGGTATGGTTCTTTCTTATTTCTAGAATGGCAGCGGAAGACCATCGCTCATAATACGGTCATCGTCGATGGTGTCGATCAGATCTGTTCGGAGCGGGGAGTTGTCGAACAATTCGAACCGGAGAGTAACCGCATCCGAGCCAAAGCTAAAGATGTGTATCCTGGCGTCGATTATGTCCGCGAGATCCATCTTCAAGAAGGATACATCTCGGATACGTTTGAGGTCATCAGCGAAGAAGAACATCAGACAGATTGGCTGTTTCACTGCCAAGGGAAGATGGAGACGGAGTTCGAAACGCAGCCGTGTGCGCCCATCKGGAGCGAGTTTGGCTACCAGCACCTCATGAATCTACGTGTATGCCCGACTAGTGAGACCTGGTCGATACGTTGGGTAATGGCAGAACGAACGTTAACGCTTCGGATGGAAGGGTGCGCGGGAACTGATATTTATGTATTCGAGGGGTACGAAGATACAACGGCTAAGAAACGGTCTGGTGTATTGGTAAGAAGGCACGGGTGTGGAGCAGTCTATCGTGCCGTCTATACGATAGAGTGAAAGTCATTTCTTCTTATGGGGGTTAACATCAATGGCGAAGAGAATTGAAGTGGACGTAACGGATTACAGCTTCCTTGAAGCTGCATCTTCGTATAGAGGCTCGCTGCTGCGACCGATAGATACCGCAAAATTGCTTAAGATGTGCTTCTGGTTAGAGTTCGAGCTGTCCCGAATGACGATGGGATGGGTCTCGTCTGTGCCAGACTGGGAACTGAAGGGGGAGCTTGTGCGATTGTCGTACCTGCACACGCAGCATATGGTCCATCTGCGTGAACGGATCAGCGAGTTGCCTGGCGCGGATATCAATGATAAAGCATGGACGCCGAGTGGCCTCCAAGAAGCTTGCCAGCGTATTACGCAAGCGGGAGGACTGATTGAATTTGCTGCGGGTTATAAGTTCATCGTTCAGAAACTTTATGAGCAGTATACCACATTTCATGAAACGCTCGATCCGATCCTGGACGGACCGACGTTTGATAAACTGCGATATATCGAGATAGATAAGGAACAGATGATTTCCTGGGGCATTCCTTACGTGAAGTTTGCTTATGTTGAAGATCAAGAGAAACGTGATGCGTATCATAGTTGGTTAGGTTATATCGATCAGGTATGGAAGGTGCTCGAACAATCATCGTCGAAGAAAAAGATCGATTGGCCAG
The DNA here is from genome assembly GCF_052115445.1 of Paenibacillus sp. 2RAB27. Taxonomy (NCBI): domain Bacteria; kingdom Bacillati; phylum Bacillota; class Bacilli; order Caryophanales; family Paenibacillaceae; genus Paenibacillus; species Paenibacillus sp. 2RAB27. The sequence goes on along the minus strand of NZ_JBFRGR010000031.1, from coordinate 43,348 downwards.
ACCATCCGGTTCTCGAGCCAGCGGGCCCGATTCCACTGAAGCCTGCTAACGATCCGAAGTATCCGCATGTCGATCTGACGAAATATAAAAGCGCGATGTTCGATCCGAAATCTCCCACTTACGACAGCTTGAAACATATGATCTTCATCAATGCCAGTGAAATGTCGGCAGTGGAAAGCCTGACCTATCTGTACTACGGCGTGCAGAAAATGCCAGTCGATTTCTACCTGGATGTAGCACGGCATACGTGGGATGAGGTCCGTCATAGTCAAATGGGGGTTCGACGATTAAAGCAGATGGGCTATCGCACGGAGGATTTCTCTTGGCATCCATCCACAGCGCCGACGCCGGAAACGATGAAGCAGGTGTTTCCAGAGTTTTATTCCAGTCTGACCATGGTTATGGAGCCCTGTTCCTTCATTAAGAAACGGAAGTCGATTGCTGCCTTCATGAAGCACGGTGATCCCTTATCATCTATCCAATCCGAATATGATATCGCCGACGAGCGTCTTCATGTTGGATTCGGGCAGAAATGGGGTGCGAAGCTATTCGAGCATATGGAGGATTTCATCTCTGCACAGAATGCCGCTGAAACAGTCAAACAGATGCATCTTCGCAAAATGGGCTATAGCCAGGATGAGATTAACAAAGTGCTGCACAGCTTTCCAGAGTTCTGTGGATTTGCAACAATGGAACTCAATTACGATAAGTATTAATGCACGCAATCCATAGCCGATTACCGTGGAAAGGTTTATAATGCTAACAATACGTGCGTGAGCTGCTGGCTCACGCACTTGCCATTCCATCAGAATGCAGGTGAAGTGTTTGTCTACTGTCATTTCCAAATTTCTGAATTTGAAGCTGCGTACGAAGTTTCTGCTGTCCTTCACCGTTATGATCTTATTAACGGTGCTTATGATTAGCTTCGTTAATTACTATGTTTCTGTCAGTGTAATTAAACAGAATACGTCCGTTTATTCTCAATATTTAATTGAACAAATAGGGATTAACCTCGAGAAACGGACCAAGGACATCGAGGAGCATGTATTCCAACAATTCCGTAATTCCACGCTGAATACGACGCTAGGTATTTCCGAAGATGCAAGTGAATCCGATTTGTATATCAAAAATAAGGTCATTAGTGAGTTTATGAAAGATTTAGTGTTTTCCAAAGATTATTATTTGTCGGTTATGATCGTCGATACGGCAGGTAACCCCTACGGGTTCGAACGCAGTGCAACTCAAAACTACAACAAAGACCTGATGAATCTGGATATCGAGAAGATTAAAGATCAGCGTGGCCGCACTTCCTGGGTTCCGGGAAATAGCAACGTCATCTTCATGGAGAAGGCTGTATATGATGTCACGTCTAGCCGTTATGTGGGCATTATTATCGTTGGTGTGGACATTAATCTGATCGGCAGCATCTACACGAATGTGGACGAACTTACGAAGGGGAACATCGTCATCCTGAATGAGGGATTGGAACCGCTGATGTTTGACAGGCTTGTTTCCGAGCCGACCCGCTATTTTATCGAAAACAAGATGTACGCTCAGAAGCCCAGTCTCAATCAGGGTTTTCAATTTGAAGGGCAGACGTACATTTCTACTATAATTTCAACACCCTATGACAAGTGGATGATTATCCAAGTCATCGCTGTTAACGAATTAACACGTGGCACAGAAGTTATCAAATTGTGGACATTAAGCACCATTCTCGTCTCGCTACTCCTAGCGTTCATCCTAGCGGTGATCATTTCTAGAAACATCACTGGAAACGTTCGACTGCTGCTCCAGAGCATGACCCACTTCTCTGTGGACTTCACCCATAAGGTCATCGTTCCCAGAAGCAGAGATGAAGTAGGGCTGCTAGCGGAGAAATTCAATTCGATGGCTCAGAAGATTAGCGAGTTAATCCATTCCGTCTATGAGGAGAAGCTGCTTAAGCAAAAAGCGGAGTATCGCACGCTGCAGTTCGAATATAAAGCGCTGCAGGCCCAGATTGATCCCCATTTTCTCTATAATACATTGGAGTCGATTCATAGCTTAGCCAAGCTGCGTGGCGACGAACAAGTCAGTGAAATGATCTACCTTCTCGGAAAGCTGCTGCGAGAGAGTATCAGCAAGAAGGGGGATATTATCTACCTGCAGGAAGAAGTGGACTTCATTAGGAGTTATTTATCTATTCACCAAATCATTTATGGCAATCGAATAGAGGTCAATTATTATTTTGACACGAGCCTGATGGCCTTTAGGGTTCCTAAGTTCATTCTGCAGCCACTCGTAGAAAACTCGATCAAGCATGGCATTGAAGAGAAGGTAGGTAAAGGAATTGTCAGTATCGGCTGCTGGATGAAGGAAGACGTTCTGTATCTTGAAGTGTCCGATAACGGCGTAGGCATCGATGAAGAAACGAAGGAACACTTGCTGGACCCACCAGAGCACTCGAAACTGAAACAGAAGGATAAGCATACGAACGTCGGGATCATCAGTGTGCACAAGCGCATTCAAATCTTATTTGGAGAAGCATACGGCTTAAGCATTATGAGTGAAATGGATCAGGGGACAACGATTCGGATTCGTCTTCCAATCCTAACGGAGGAGGGCTCCAGATGACATACAAAGTAGTGGTGATAGACGATAAGCCGCTGATCCGGCAAGCAATTGTGCAAACGATCGCCTGGGATAAGCTGAATTGCACCGTAGTCGGTCAAGCGGAGGATGGCATGGAGGGTAAACGTTTAATCAGGGAGCTGCAGCCAGATATTCTCGTGACGGACATCAAAATGCCCGGCTTAAGCGGGCTCGATTTAGCTGAAGAGATGAGTACGGACTTTCCTTTGGCCAAAACAATCCTAATTACTGGCTATCAGGATTTTGAATATGCGAAGAGGGCTGTTCGACTCGGTGTATTTGATTTTATCGTCAAACCGATTAACTACGAAGAGCTAAGCCGAGTAATCGGGGGGGCTGTCGTAGAGATCGATAACAAGCGCAGAGAGAATGAGCACACGGTCAAGATTACATCTGCTTTCGTCGAGTTGGAGAAGCAGCATATCGATGCCATGCCCTCGCTTAGAAGCAAACTGATCGGTGATTTGATTACAGGAACAGACGATATGCAGGAACAGGTGAAGAAACTCGATATCCTGTGTAGCCGATACGTTGTGCAAATTGTCCGTACAGCTAATAGAAGGGATCCGTCTAGTGCAGCGAACGCTGTCAAGGTTAAGCAGCAGATGCAGCTCCGCCTATCCGAACAAGCGCATGAGTTGACTGCAAAGCGTGATTTCTATGTTATTGAGTCTCTGCGGAATAACGATCTTATATTTGTATGTCTGTTCCCTAAGGTATTGTCGCAGAGGGAGTTCAGAATGAAGCTGCAGAGCTTCTGCAACGAGTTTATTGATATAGCCCATGTAAGGGAGCAGGTTTCCTGTCATATCGCGGTTAGTTCCGTGTATAAATCACTTCTTGAGCTGCCGGAAGCTTTCCGGGAAGCTTCTTTGATTATGGATTCAAGCTTTTTCCGGATGGAGGAAAGTGTGTTATTCCCGGATCATAGCCAGCCAGAGAAGGAACTGGGGAAATATTCGATTATTCAGGATTTGGAGCAGTTCAACCAAATGTTGGAGGACAAATCCAGCGAAGATGTGATGGCTTATTTGGAGCGTTTTCTACAACAAATTACCGCCTATAGTGAAGGCAATATTCTTGTCGTGAAGGGCTTGCTCTCTGAAGTTTGTCTTGCAGTGGCACGCTACTATTTCCGCGTAACCGGGGATGAGTTCGGTCTTGGTAAAAGCATCGACCAAATACTCGAGGATGTTTACCGACTGACGAGTATGAAGGAAGCTTCTACCTACCTCACAACGTTTATTGGGACAGTCAAAAAGAAGCTTGAAGGCGGGGAAAAGGTGTATTCCCTTGTTGTCAAAAAGGTTATCGATTATATCAACAGTCATATCGCCGATACCATCAACTTGACGTCAACTGCTGAACATTTTGGTCTGAGCTCCAGTTATCTAAGCAGGTTGCTGCGTACAGAAACCGGTATTAATTTCGTAGACCTTGTCTCTAAGGCTCGAATTGAAACCGCCAAGCGTCTGCTGATGGATCCCAAAAATAAGGTGAATGAAGTAGGAGAAATGGTAGGCTATAAGGAATACGCCTATTTCTATCAGGTTTTCAAGAGGCTTGAAGGTCAATCACCCAAAGAATACAAGAACAGAGGTAAAGAAATCTAATAAAAGGGTAAGATTCTCGTATGTAAACTGCTGGACGTGTGCGATACATTATGGTTACAAGCACTTTATAGTGCGTACTAGGAGGTGCTTACCGTGACTATCGCGCAAATACAGCGGCAAGAGATAGAGATTTTGATTCATAAAGTCATTAGCGGAATGAAAAATCTGGAGGCAACGATCCAGGAAGACACCCCAATCAGCATCATTACGATGGATAAATGGGATTGGTCCCAGGGAGTCGGTTTGTTCTCCCTCTATTTGTATTACAAGGAAACCCAGAATCGTGATGTGTTTACGTATTTAACCGATTGGTTCGACAGTCGGATTCGTGAGGGGCTGCCACCGAAGAATGTCAACACGATGTGTCCATTGCTTACGCTAAGCTACTTGTACGAAGAAACGCGTAATCCAGAGTATTTGCGGATATGTGAAGAGTGGGTTAGTTATGCGGCCGATGAGATGCCCCGCACGCCTGAGTTTGGGATCACGCACGAGACGATCGATAACGCGAACGAAGGCGAGTTGTGGGACGATACGCTCTATATGACAGCGCTGTTCATGGGCCGGATGGGCATTTTGTTGACCAAGGATCACTATGTACAAGAAAGTATCCGTCAATTCCTCGTCCATCTGAAGTATTTGACGGACAAGAAAACGGGACTGTTTTTCCATGGCTGGAGTTTCATGGAGGGTCATAATTTCGCGGAAGCGCTCTGGGGTCGCGGTAATGCGTGGTACACGGCTGGGTTGGTCGACTACTTAGATATCGTCAAGATACCGCTAGGTGTGGAAGTATTCTTGCTTTCTTCGCTAGAACGTCAGATTCAGAAGCTGACTGAGCTGCAAAGACCGAGCGGGATGTGGACGACATTGCTGAACGATCCGACATCCTACGAGGAGACCTCAGCAACTGCAGGTTTTGCATACGGCATTCTAAAGGCAGTTCGCAAAGGCTATATCAGCGAAGTTTACAAAGAAGTCGGGTTGAAGGCATTGCAGGCGGTCATGAATAAGGTTGACGTAAAAGGAGCCGTTCACGGCGTATCTTACGGTACGCGCATGGGGCGTACGCTACAGTTCTATCGCGAAATCCCGATATGTCCGATGCCCTATGGGCAATCGATGACATTGCTGATGTTGGTGGAAAGCCTTCATCATGTCGACTAACCGTTGGAAGCGAATGTGGGAAGGTGGGAGGTAAACCTATGATTATTGGGAACGAAATCCACAAATATCGGGATGCAATCACGGCTGGTATTTCTGAACTCGTACAAATAAGAAGCGTCATGGCCACCCCAGAGCCGGGAAAACCGTTCGGGGCTGGCGTTGATCGTGCTTTGCAATATATGCTCAGCCTGGCTGAATCGTTAGGGTTCGAAGTGACTAATGTGGACGGGTATGCAGGTCATGCCGAATACGGACAAGGCGAGGAGATCGCTGCCGTGCTTGTTCATCTGGATACAGTAGAAGAAGGAGAGGGATGGACGTTCCCGGCGTTTGGCGGCGTCATTGAGAATGGCAAGATCATCGGAAGAGGTGCATCCGATAACAAAGGACCAGCCGTAGTTGCTCTCTATGCGCTGAAAACGCTGATGGATCTAGGCATTACCGGCAATCGCCGTCTCCGATTGATCTTTGGTACGAATGAGGAGAGTGGCATGAAAGACCTCGACTACTATTTCGAGAGGGAACAGCTTCCAGCAATGGCATTTGCGCCTGATGCTGGCTACCCAATTTTCAATGTGGAAATGGGCAGTATGAACGTGGTGTTCTCCAGTGAACAAGAATTGTCTTCCACGAAACCGCAGCTGACGATCTTGTCTCTGAAGGGTGGTAACATGCTTACACTCATTCCGGAGACGTGCACGGCTTCGCTTTCTCTGGCGCAGCTTACCGATAGCCAGGTGGCAAATTTTCACGCTGCGATCAACATTCAGGTGAATATGTCGGTCGCATACGACGAGGATGGCGGTTTGGTGTTAACAGCAGGAAGCGAGTTTCTGGCTGACAGTCCAACAGGATCGCGAAATGCTATCGCAAACATGGTTGCTTTCCTAAGTGGACAAGGAATGACTACCAATTGGGACAGCCTCTTGCACTTCCTCAATAGTAAGATTGGTGCGGAGAAAGGCGGGCAGTCGCTCGGTATCGCTTGTAGCGATAGCTTCTCAGGCGCACTGGTCGTATATTTGCGCACCATTTCCTGTGATCTCCATCGTGCGGAAGCACTGTGTAATATTCGGTATCCAGTCAGCCATGACGGCGCTGGTATATTATCTGCGGTTGACGGTCTAGCGGGCAAGGATGGCATCCATATTGAGTTGACGCGACATCTGCTTCCCGTTTATGTGCCAGAGACCCATCCGGTCATTGTCCGGTTAAGCCGCGCTTACAAGAAAATCACTGGAGATGAAGCCGTGCTGCTGCGTATGGGCGCTGGCACCTATGCCCGTAAAATGCGGAACAATGGTGTCGCATTCGGTGCAGGGCTACCTGGTGGCGTCGATACCCACGTGCATCAAGCAGACGAGTTCATCTTTATTGACGATATGATGCAGCATGCCGAAATCTGCTTACAGGGCATGTATGAATTATTGATCGATTGACCGAGAGCAAGAGATATAAAGATGAAGTAAAGAAAACTAATAAAAAGTAAAATTTCTAGCATGTCAATCATTTTCAAAAGCGAGTACACTTGCAACATACCTAGAAGAATAGGCTGTGCAGCGAATTATTTTAACTGAATAGAAAACGCTTTCAATTAAGGGGTTTCGTATTTGGAGAAAGGAGCAAGGATGTGGAAGTACAATCACATAAACGCCATGTAATTGCACAGACGGACAGTAAACCAAGAAACGCTTTTACAAAAGAGCTGTTCAAAAATTACGATTTGTACTTACTGCTTGTCCCAGGCATTATCTTCTTCTTTGTTTTTTGTTATATTCCGATGTTCGGGCTTGTCGTCGCTTTTAAGGATTATAACATCTTCAAAGGGATCTTCGATTCGGATTGGATAGGGCTGCACCATTTCAAAGAGATGCTACAGATTCAGGATTTCTATCGGATCGTCCGCAATACCCTGCTGCTTAACGTTCTAGGCCTTATTGTTGGATTTCCAGCACCGATTATTCTGGCGCTAATGCTGAATGAAATCAGGGCGAAATATTTCAAGAAAATATCGCAATCGCTTCTGTATTTGCCACACTTTATGTCTTGGGTCATCATGGGCGGGATTATTTATAATCTGCTTTCCCCGAAATATGGGATCGTCAATAGTATGATGAGATTCCTTGGGATGGAAGAGATCTATTTCATGATCGAGGAGACCTGGTGGGTCATCATCTACACGTTGTCCAGCGTATGGGCAGGAGCGGGATGGGGAACGATTATTTATCTTGCAGCGATGACGATGATCGATCCTTCTTTGTACGAAGCAGCAGTTATGGATGGTGCAGGCAGATGGAAAAAAATCGTACATATTACGCTGCCAGGCATTATGCCGACTGTGATTATCCTGTTGATTCTCAATATCGGTCATATGGTATCCATCGGTTTCGAGCATCCTTTTGCCTTGCAGAATCCTGTTGTTACGAATATTTCGGAGGTCATTAGCACATACGTGTACTCCTCGGGGATTAAACAGGGGCAATTCGGAATTACGACGGCCATCGGGATGTCGCAATCCATTATTAATCTTATTCTTGTGCTTGGTGCGAATTATTTTGCCAAGCGTCTGGGTAAAGAAGGACTTTGGTAAAATTCGAATGAGTAGGAGAGTAGAGATATGGAGGCTACTGCACACAAACATGGGAATAGACGCAGCTTATTCGGCAAGTACTCGGGATGGGATGTAAGTTTTAACATTTTTAATTATACCCTGCTGATCCTATTTACTTTCATATGTATATTTCCCTTCATTAATACGTTAGCTAATGCCTTCAGCAGCAGCCACGCCATACAGACGGGTAAAGTTGTGCTTTGGCCTGTCGAATTTCAGCTTGATGCGATGAAATCGGTCGTCACAGATTCCAATATCATCAGATCGTTAGGGGTAACCATCTATATTACGGTGGTCGGTACTGCTCTTAACATGCTATTCTCGATTACAACGGCTTATCCTCTCTCCAGGAAGGACTTGAAGGGACGCAAATATTTTATGAATTTCATGATTGTGACCATGGTTTTCAGCGGCGGTATGATTCCCAGCTACTTGTTGATCAAGTCGCTAGGGCTGTTGAACAGCTTATGGGCGTTGATGCTACCAGGATTAATCAGCGCGTTTAACGTTATTATCATGAAATCCTTTTTTCAGGATCTCCCTGAAGAGCTGCGTGAGGCGGCCGTCATGGACGGCTGTGGCAATTTGCGTTACTTAGCACAGGTCGTGCTTCCCCTATCCGGTGCCGTATTGGCAACGATAAGCCTGTTTTATGCGGTCGGCCATTGGAACGCCTATTTTGCAGCCGTCCTGTACATCGACGATTCGGCGCTCTATACGTTACAGGTGAAACTCAGGAACATACTGCTGCTTGCCCAAATGGATACTTCATTGGAAACGATGCAATCGTTGGATAATCTCAACGTCATTGAGGAGTCTCTGAAGGGAGCCACAATTGTCTTTGCCACGGTTCCAATTCTCATCGTCTACCCTTTTCTGCAAAAGTATTTTGTGAAGGGGTCGTTCCTCGGATCAGTTAAAGGATGAAGCTCAAAGGTGAATAACAAAAAAACTATTAAAATGTCAAAATTATCGAATAGAATCGCATAAGGAAAGAGCCTATATTTACAATGCAAGCGCTTTAAGTTACATGCATTCCCAACCAGATATGGGTGAAATCCCAGTTCAACGAGTAGGCCTGAAATTTCATACTAGGGAGGAAGCGTTATGGTAAAGGTACTTAAAAAAGGGGTATTAGGAAGTATGGCTGTTATGCTCATGCTTTCGGGTTTCTTGGTTGCTTGCTCCAACAAAGATGAGGGCGGAAGCACAGCAACAACTTCACCTAGTGGCAGTAACACAACAACACCAAGCAAGGAACCTGAAAAACCAGCCAAAATCCGTGTCACATTGTGGGACCGCGCGAATGCGCCAGAGGGGCAAAATCTAGGCAATAACCCGATTATTAAATATGTCATTGATGAAACGAAGAAGGTTGGTCTCGATGTGGAATTCGTCTCCCTGCCTAGAGCGCAGGAATCGGAGAAACTGAACGTATGGATGGCTTCCGGTGAAGCACCTGACATTATTCTAACCTACTCCATGGATACGATCTTCAAATACGCGGAACAAGGCGGATTATGGGAGCTGGATTCCTATCTAGCCAAGTATCCAGACTTGATTAAGAATAACAAACTAGCGCTTGACCAAGTGGGCATGTACAAAGGTAAGCGGTACGCGATTCCTGCCCTGAAGGCGAACACGTACTCCGGCCCCAACATGAAGATTCGTAAAGACTGGCTTGATGCGCTAGGGATGAAGAATCCGACTACGAACGAAGAATTATATCAGGTACTGAAAGCCTTTAAAGAGAAAGACCCAGGCAATGTAGGGAAAGACAAAGTAATCCCATGGGCGCTCCCTGCCATCAACCAATCCATGAAAGCATTCTACTATGGTCCGATGTTTGGCTTCGGCGTCAATATGGACGGCCCGAGTAACCAGTTCTATGCACCAGATGGCAACTATAAGAATGGTGTCTTCACCTCTTCCGTTGCTACACCTGAAGGAAAAGCCTATTACCAATGGATGAACAAAGTGTACAAAGAGGGGCTGATTTCCAAGGAATTTGTCACGGATGTGAACTCTCAGCAATTTACGCAACAGGTTAATAGTGGTGTTGCCGGCTTCGTAGATTCCAATGACACACCGTGGAACCTGAATGTGGCCACACGCAAATCGGTCCCAACAGCCAATTGGGTACCTGTAGAACCATTTAAACGTCCGGACGGAACTCAGCTTATGTCAAAGGTATCGGATTACTCTATGCTTGTCGCAGTTCCGAAATCCAGCAAGAATCCGGATGCTGTCTTGAAGTATCTGAACTGGATGGTTCAACCGAAGAACCTTGCGACCGTACAAAGCGGAATTGAGGGAGTGAACTGGAAGGATGACGGTGGCGTTAAAGTCCAGATTGATCCTGAACTGAATAAGAAAACTACATGGGTATCTCTGGCGGGAGACCTTGCTATTGTTCAACAAGGGGGACCCGCATTAAACAAAGAGCAACTCATTAAGTCAGTAGCCCTTTCACTTCCGGATGAGAAGCAGCGAGAAGAGTATGCCAATTCATTCGTAACCTATTATGATATTTTCAAGAAATTCGGCAAACCGAACACGGTGATCGACTCACCTCGACCTGTAGCTCAGAAGACCGTTGCAACCATCGAGAAGAGCCTGTATGAAGGGGTTTCCAAAGTGATTATTTCTACGGATTTCGAGAAGACGTATGCGGAGATGCTTGGCGCATGGGAAAGAGCCGGAGGAAAAGATTACGACAAAGAGATTAGCGATGCTTATAAAACGATGAAGAAGTAACGAGGTTGCATGCAGGGGAGCGAACAGATTTTTGGTTCGCTCCTTTTGTTTTTACAAACTGCTGTTAATGTGTCTGCCAAATAATATGCCCGGATGAATGATGGACTATTCGGGTTTAGGCAAATGCAGAAGCTCAGCGAGCTGTGCAGCCAAGAATACTGGCGTGTAGGGCAAATCATTGCGGAGCCAGAAGACAATCGTACCAATGATGGCAGAGGAGCCGTACCAGATTGCGATATCTTTCTGGACGTTCAAAGTGGAGGATGTTTCCAACTTATCTATGCGACTAGTGATATAGTCAGAGATGAGCTTCATGAGTCGTTCTGTGAACACGGGAATCCGCTTGGAAGCTAGCAAGATCTTGTAAAATTTCGAGTTCACCGCGATATGTTCGAGTATGTTGATGATGATCTGCATGTTAAAACCTTTCAAGTTCGGAGCTTCATGCAAAATCTCATGGATTTCATGGATCATCTCATCTGCTAACTTATCAATCATATCTGGAATATCTCGATAATGAAGATAGAAGGTGACGCGATTGATCGTCGCTCGCTCCGCAATGCGATTCACGGTTATTTTCTCAACTTCAAGCTCTTGAAGTAATTCAATGAATGCTTCTCGGATCAAAAGCCTCGTACGAACCACACGAGGATCAGTTCGTTGTACTTTTGTTGACATAATTAATCACTTCCTTCTTACCTAAGGATAGACGACAATTCCTGCAATATTTGTGGATTATGTATAGAGTAGACGACACATTAATAAAAAACTGTTAACTAATAAACATTTATAAAAAAGCTGTTGCTTGTGAACATAAGGATTGATGACTATAATACTATTTACATCAAGTTTATTATACAACACATTGTCAATTAGTTAGAAATTGAATTTGAAAGGAATATGTGAAATGAGTAAAATTGCAGCATTTGATCCTAGTTCTATTAAGAAAGGTCCCCTATTATTTGTTATGATTCTGGGGGCATTCATCGCTGTTTTGAATCAGACGATTATGAGCGTTGCCTTGCCGCCACTCATGGTCGAGTTCAATATTGCCGCTTCAACAGGACAATGGTTGACCACTGGTTATATGTTGGTTAACGGTGTTTTGATTCCGATCACAGCGTTCCTGATGCAACGCTTTACGACGCGGGAGCTGTTCCAAGCGTCCATGATTATTTTCCTCATTGGTACCATTGTATCAGCCGTGGCGCCAGGCTTTGAGGTGTTGTTGACGGGTCGTCTGATTCAAGCAGCTGGGGCAGGTATTATCATGCCGCTTCTGATGAATGTTATTTTGACGATCTTCCCTGCAGATAAGCGTGGAGGAGCTATGGGCATGGTTGGATTGGCAATCATTTTTGCCCCTGCAGTCGGCCCTGCTCTTGCTGGTTATATTTTAGAACATTATTCGTGGYGTACTCTTTTCTATGGTATCATCCCTATTGTTGTTGTAGTTATTGCTGTTGCTTTTATCTATCTCAAAAATGTTTCTGAACGTCAGTATCCCAAAATTGATACGTGGGGTGCCATTCTTTCAACCGTCGGATTCGGTTTCCTTCTTTACGGCTTCAGCAGTGCTGGTGGCAAAGGCTGGTCCAGTGCGGAAGTTATCGTATCTATCATTGTTGGTGTAGTTGCCTTAATTCTATTTACATGGCGTCAACTCGTTATCAAAGAACCACTATTAGATCTTAGAGCGTTTAAACACAACATGTTTACCTTGACCACTTTAATCAACATCGCAGTAACAATGGTCATGTATGCGGATATGATGCTGCTTCCGTTGTATTTGCAAAATGCTCGCGGCTATACCGCGTTGGAATCAGGTATCCTTATGCTCCCTGGCGCACTGCTCATGGGCTTGATGATGCCAATAGCTGGTAAGCTTTTCGATAAATTCGGAGCAAAATGGTTGTCCATTATCGGTATGGTCATTACGATTATTACGACACTTGGCTTCATCAATTTGACGGATTCTACAAGTTATACGTACCTAGTTCTCATGTCCACAGGACGACGTTTCGGTATGGCCCTATTCTTAATGCCGATCACGACGGCGGGACTCAATCAATTGCCTGCAAGGCTGAATGCGCATGGTACGGCGATATCCAATACCATCAAGCAAGTGGCGGGTGGCGTTGGTACGGCACTATTGATTACCGTTATGACAACTAGAACGAAATCTCATCTCATCGAGATCATGACGACAGGTAAAGCAGCGACCGCTACGAAAGAAATGATTAAAGAAGCATCGATTCAGGGTATTAATGATTCTTATCTCGTTATTATTGGAATCGGAGTTGTTGGCTTGGTGCTTTCCTTCTTTATCAAACGTGTAGGCCAAGCGGAAGAAGAAACAGAAGTTGTTACAAATCGCAAACCAGTTCGTGCATCGTAAGACAAATAGAAGCTCGCGGATAAGTACAGTACGCTCCTTTGGAGTGTGCTGTGCTTTTTCTTTTTCATCTAGAGGGATGTCTAATATTTGTGTATAATGAGACAAGTTGACGAACGGACTCGACTTTTCTGAGACTGAAAGGTCAAGAAGTACGTGGAAGGAGTGGAGATAGGTTGTTGGTTCAGCAGTTTAAAATGGCGTGGTTCTCGAACGTCCGTAAGGATGTTCTCGCAGGCATAACGGTGGCTTTAGCGCTGATTCCTGAGGCTATTGCCTTTTCGATCTTAGCGGGTGTTGACCCGATGGTGGGGTTGTACGCCTCATTTTGTATTGCCGTTACGATATCTATTGTAGGCGGGCGTAGAGGAATGATTTCGGCTGCTACAGGGGCTATGGCTTCGTTGATGGGACCTGTTGTGGCGAAATACGGGATCGAGTATTTATTCGCCGCGACGATACTTACGGGCATTCTCCAGTATGTGATGGGGCTTTTGAAATTTGGCAGATTCATTACATTTATCCCCCATTCGGTCATGACGGGATTCGTGAATGCATTGGCGATCATTATTTTTATGGCGCAGATCCCAAGCTTTGAAGGGGCGAATTGGCAAATGCCGTTGATGATTGCTGGTACCCTTGCGATTATCTATATATTGCCGAGATTCACACAGGCCGTGCCCTCGCCACTTGTGGCGATCATTGTAATGACTATCATTTCTACGAGTTTGCATCTAGATCTTCGGACAGTAGGAGATATGGGCAAAATTACGCAAGAGCTGCCTTTTTTCCATATTCCACAAATTGAATTGTCTTTCGAACTGATCTGGCGCATGCTGCCGTTCTCCTTAGCACTTGCGGTTGTCGGCATGACGGAATCCCTGATGACGGCCACGATTGTGGATGAAATGACAGAGACCAAAAGCGACAAAAACAAAGAGGTAAAGGGCCAAGGAATCGCGAATGTGGTCTCAGGGTTGTTTGGCGGGATGGCAGGCTGTGCCATGATCGGGCAAACGGTTATTAATGTGAAATCCGGAGGAAGAGCGCGATTATCGACGTTCGTTTCCGGTGTATTTCTACTCTTCCTTATTCTTGTTCTCGGCGATGTCGTGAAGCAAATTCCCATGGGGGCGCTAGTTGGCGTGATGTTCATGGTATCCATCGGGACCTTCGATTGGAACTCGTTAAGAACGTTGGCAAGAATTCCACGGAGTGATGCGCTGATTATGATTGTGACGGTTGCCATCGTTGTGGCTACATCTGATTTGGCGATAGGTGTTGTATCTGGTGTGATATTAAGCGCGTTGGTGTATGGCTGGCGGTCAGCAAGAATCAAGGCTCACACGACGATCGAGAAAAATGGGACCAAGGTATATCGCATCACGGGACAGTTGTTCTTTGGTACGATGGCGCATTTCGTTGAGCTTTTCGATTATAAAAATGACCCGGAATCCATCGTTATCGATTTCAGCTCATCTCATGTTTGGGATCATTCGGCCGTGACGGCGATTGCCAAAACCATGCAAAGATACGAGCAAATCAATAAAACCGTAACGATGATTGGCTTGAACGCGGAAAGCAAGCATCTGTTGGATCGAGTCGGACCCTTGCAACACTAGGCCTTTCAATGAGGGGTGAGAATTACGTTGAAACATCGTCTAAAGGCACTCGCAGAGCATGCTGATTCATTCCTACATGTTGCATTAATAGGTTCATTCATTAAATGGATTTTCTATGGAAGCCTAGTCGGCATTGTGACGGGTTCCGCTTCTGCGCTGTTCCTAGCCAGCTTAGACCTTGTAACTGAGAAACGATTGCACCATCCGTGGTTGTTGTTTCTATTACCCTTAGGCGGGGCGCTGATGGCTTATGTCTATCTGAAAATGGGCAAAAATTCGGGCAGGGGGAATAACCTGATCCTCGAACAGCTGCATGATGGCAAGGAAGTGATTCCTTTCCGGATGGCACCGTTGGTTCTCATAGGGACCCTTGTCACGCATGTATTTGGCGGATCAGCAGGTCGCGAAGGGACGGCTGTTCAAATGGGGGGAAGCTTCGCCGAATGGATAGGGCGCATCTTCCGAGTGGATGAGGCTGATCGGAAAATCCTGCTCATGTGCGGCATTAGCAGCGGGTTTGGCTCTGTGTTTGGGACGCCGCTTGCGGGAACCGTCTTCGGCATGGAAGTGGTCGCCATTGGGATGGTGAGATATCAGGCGCTGATCCCTTGTTTTATTGCCAGCTTGGTGGCCCACCTCGTGACCACGGCATGGGGGATTCAGCATATTCACTATGTGATGGGGAGCGTCCCTGAGTTATCCACAGGGGTTATACTCAAGGTCGTGATGGCGTCAATTCTATTCGGATTAGCCAGCATCCTATTTAGCGAGCTAACGCATGGGGTGAAAAAGCTGTATACGCGGCTATTTGCGAACCCGGTGCTGCGAGCGTTTGTCGGCGGCCTTGTGATTATTGCGCTTGTTGCGGTATTCAAAACGAGGGATTACCTGGGGCTGGGCATTCCGCTGCTACAGCAATCCTTTGAAGAGCCCGTTGCGCATTTGGCCTTCTTATGGAAAACGTTGTTCACCTCGCTTACTCTCGGTGCCGGTTATCTCGGCGGGGAAGTAACCCCGCTGTTCGTCATTGGCGCTACGCTGGGCAATTCGCTAGCCGATCTGTTGGGGCTTTCTGCGCCATTCTTAGCGGCGCTTGGGCTAATCGCGGTATTCAGTGGCGCGACGAACACGCCGCTAGCATGCTTCATCATGGGCGTGGAGCTGTTCGGCTCCGAGGGGATCCTTTACATGTTCATGGCGTGCATCGTGAGCTATTTGTTCTCCGGCCACTCAGGGATCTACACGTCACAGCGAATCGGATTGTCCAAATCGAGAGGACACGCTGTGCCTGAGGGAGCCACACTGGCTTCAATCAAGGTGAAGAAGAAGGAATGAGTGATTGAGTGATAACAGGTCGTCCTGTAAAGTAGATAAGTGTCTACTTGTGGACGGCCTGTTTTATTTGTTAAAATCCTCGATTTAGTCCGATTTCTCCGAACTAAAACGAAGATTGCTTGTGAAAATGGAGGAATAGTCCGATTATGCCGAACTATTTAGCCATTTTCCTGGCGTGTGGGTTGTTTGGGGCGATTTAGTTGGGTCATTTCGGACTAATTGAGATTTATTGGCGCGCGCGGTGAGATTAATTCGGCAAAATCGAACTAATGCAGAGGAGATAGTCGAATAATCGACTATCTCGGGTACAAGAGAGGMAAAAGCAGAGGAGATAGTCGAAATAATCGACTATCTCTCTTGCTTCAGTGAGCCCACTTGGCTCGAAACGTTTGCGAAGCCTTCTCGAGCAACGGCTTGCCGTGGCCGAAGCAAGCGACATTAAACTCCGCCTTTCCTAGGCGGATCAAGTCCTGCTTCGCTTGCGCGAAGTTCTCGTGGCCGATGCTCCAGCCAAGGCCCATCATATTGGCCGCTGCATCCGCGGCGAACATCACGCCGCCTTGCTTCGGCAGCAGCAAGGCCGTTTGCCCTGCGCTATGCGCGGGAGCAGGGATCGTTTGTAAACCAGCAGGGAAATCTAGCGTGTCATTCGCTTTCAGATAGCTGTCGATAGGAAAGGTTTCTATCGGCGTTTCTTTGATGAATAAACGGAACAACAGTTTATTCATGAGTCCCATGCGTTGCCGTCAGCGGACGCTGCGGCTGCCCCTGCCCCTTCCATAACCCTCGTTTATATTTAGCCTACCTAAGTAATAGGTCAGAGAAATACCTGGTTAATTAAATACCTTAAACGAGGTCATTCCCAATAAACGACCTCGTTTAAGGCTGGTTCTATCGCAGATAGGGTCCATTAAGAATCCTTCGGAAGATCTGCGCGGATCTTCTTCATCCAAACAAGAAGGAGAGATGCTTTTTACTTAGATTAGCCCCGTTAATGAATTGGATTCCAACGTGTGTGGCATGAATTTAGAGGCACCTGATTTGAACAATCCCGCTAGAATAACGCAGTGCAAGGCAATAATCTCCTGCACCCATACTGGTTTCGAAGGGGAATTAGCAGCAAAGGTATGAAACTCTTGAAGGGCCAATTGCTGCGCAAATAGAAGGAAATCCTCGCGTAAGCAATAGCGATCCTGTTCAAGCTCAATGGCTGATTGTTGCAGGGCATGAAGTCCTCTGCCGATACAAGCGAAAGTCTGTAAGGTAGGCGGCAAGCGACAAGACAGCCATTTGATACACAGTGCGATCTGCCTTTGGTTAGGAGCCCTTCGTAAGTTGAATTGATGATTCAGATCGAGGATGCCGTTGGGAATGACATGGAGGGTTTCTAGTGAGGAGCTCAAGATATGTATATGATTTTCCCCCACATGAATGATATCGAGATGGTTCGGAATTCCTGCAGCCCAGACAGGCTTCTTCAGAGCAGCTAGATGATCTTCCGTTCTATGCTCAGCGTGCACTGTGCTGTCGGCTAACAAATCGGATAATTCGTTCTTTTCTTGACCTAGCGTATCTAGCTTCCTCATGTACTTATCATTGTGCATTCGAATACCTCACCTGTAAGTTACATAGTTATAATTACCGCTTACGGCAGCGGTTCAGAATTTAAATGATAAAGGTATGGAGCTGGAAAGTCAACCCATTTCTTACTAATTTTAATAATGAAAACAAAAAAATAAGACCCAATCCACTCTTGGATCAGGTCAATATGTAATTGGCTTAGATGACAAATTTATAGCCTACGCCCCATACGGTCTTAATATATTTTGGCTCTTTGGGATTGATCTCGATTTTCCTGCGCAAATTCGTAATATGTACATCGATCGCCCGTTCATTTATGTAGGAGTCGAATCCGCGTAAAGCATTGATCAGGTCCTCGCGACGGTATACCCGTTCAGGATGTTCAACTAGCAATCGAATGAGCTCAAACTCAGAGAAGGTCATTTCGATCGATTCACCTCGTACGTGCAAGGTTCGTTTCTCTAAATTAATTTGGAGCTCCATGGCGGGAACGGTAATCCGTTGGCGAATCGGGGTAGGAGTAGCAAGTTGCTGCTCAGCGGGTAGTTCCTTTTTGAAGCGGCGTAATAGGACTTGGATGCGTGCCTTCATTTCATGCATACTGAATGGTTTGCATAAATAATCATCGGCACCAACGGTAAAGGCTTCGATTTTCTCGCTGACTTTGGAATTAGAGGAGATGATAATAATCGGAACAGGTGTTAGCCCTCGTAAGGAATTGCATAGCTCTGTACCTTCAAAGTCAGGAAGAATAAGATCAAGTAGAATCAGATCGGGTTGGAAATTGTTTAAGGCCGTTAGACCCTCCTGTCCATTGTGGCACCTGAGAACTAAGAAATCTTCCTCCTTCAGATACATGCAGATCATCTCACCTATAATATCATCGTCCTCAATTAATAGAACTCTGTCCATTAGAAGTTCCCCCTAACGCATAGTTTTCTAATTTGAAATTCGTAAAAGTGATGAGGTGAGTGATATTGCTAATATTTAGCTAATAATTCTATTATACGCTGTCGAATTTTAAGAGTAAACCGTTTTCATCTAGGAAATTCAAAAAAATGTTAGTAAAATATTAGCGAAAAGGAGGTGTGAAATTCATAAGATTTAAGTAAGTAACCTAATAAGTGGAAAGTATACTGGTAGTATAAGTAAGAATGGCTTGAAGAGGTGGCGGGGAAAATGAGTCTGATAGGCAGGCATGGAGTACTACTAGTGAGTAGGTTGGAACGAACGCAGGGGGTCATTGCGACCATATTAAAGCAGGATGAACAGCTTATACTGTCAGAGGTTGTAGCAGATGGCAGTGCCGTACTAGCATGTGTGTTTCGTGACAGGCCGGACTTGATCCTCATTGATATGGACTTACCTGATTTACTGGGACTTTCGGCGCTTCAATTAATCATGGACCATAGTCCTATTCCTGTAATCATATTAAGTACACTGACATCAGAAGGCTCGGCTCAAACGATCCAAGCGATGCGTTTTGGCGCAGTCGATTATTTCCATAAAGAGATGTTGGTTTCGGGTTTGGAGGGAGGAGGGGTAGTCACCTACTTCCTCGAACGTTGCAAGCTTGCCGTTCAAAATGGCGTTAAAGGCGTATATCCTGCAACCACACACACAGACGGTTACATGGATAGCTTGCAGCCGTGTGCTCCGTTAATTAATGGCGCATTACTGCAGAGACGGATGGATATTGAATCGCATCTTCGACATGCCATTTCGAAGGAAGAATTTAATCTTGTCTATCAACCTGTTGTTGATATTAGTACAAGTTGTGTTGTCGGGATGGAGTGTCTACTACGCTGGGACAATGTTGATGTCGGCTTTGTCCCCCCGTCGGAATTTATTTCGATAGCTGAAGAAAGCGGGCTTATCCACGATATTGGAGAGTGGGTGCTGCGAGAAGCATGCAGACAGAACCGAAAATGGCAGCTTTCGGGCTTGCCACCGATGTTTGTAGCTGTTAATTTATCACGCAAGCAGTTCAATGATAGTCGCTTAAGTGGAATCATAGCAACGATCTTGGAGGAAACCGGCTTAGAGCCCCAGTACTTAGAAATTGAAATTACAGAGAGCCTAAGTGTGGATGCCAGACTAGCCGCGGATACAATAGGCAAACTCAAAGAGCTGGGTCTGCGCATTGCCATGGATGATTTCGGAACAGGTTATAGCTCGCTTGGCTACCTGCGTGACCTCCCGGTGGATAAAATAAAGATAGATCAATCTTTTATTAAAGGGTTACAACACGGCCAAGTGAACGCAATTATTGTGAGTACCATGCTCTCCATGGCGAATCAGTTGAACCTCTCTGTCGTCGCAGAAGGCGTTGAAACCGAAGAAGAATTGCAGGTGCTGCGCGAGTATGGCTGCCGCTTCGTTCAAGGCTATTATTTTAGCAAACCAGTGGAAGTTAGACATATTGAAGAAATGTTGTATCAACTAGCCTAACCGAAATGATAGAATGATGAAGGATAAGTTAGAAGCGTATCCGCACTAGAGTCAGAAACGGGTTGGTGATTGTTCTGTTGCGTGATTTGATTGTCAATTTTGCGTTAATAACGGTCTTTGTCGTAGTTGTGGAACATTTCTTCCTTGTCATGAAGCTGGATCAGAGGCCAACCTGGTTACATAAAGTCTATATCGGATTGGCACATGGTGCGCTTGTGGTCATCTTGATGAATTTCAGTATTCAAATGGCGCCACAGGTGAGTCTGAATTTCCGTGGTGTCGGTCTGCTGCTAGCTGCCTATATGGGAGGAATAGTTTCTCTATTCATTACGTTTGCTTGCGTATGGATAGCTAGATTTGTCGTGGAAGGTGCGATTTCGTTGCCGCTTTTGTTCATTGGCCTTGCAGCGATTACTGGAACTGGCATCATTTTCGCCCAAGTAAAAACGTATTGGATGAGATGGCTGTATGCGTCTACGTTCTTTTTTGTCTTTTATTATGCCATGATATGGCTCGTATTCGGGACATCGCTGGATGTTATCTTGAAATACGTCAGTTATCAGTTCATGTGTGTTTTTGTAATCGCTTGCTTCATGCGGTATATGCTTCGAAATCGGGAATATAAAGGGCAGATTCGACAGGTTGAGGAAGAGATGCTGGACATGCTGCGGTTTCAACCGGGATTCACGTTTAAGCTGCATAAACACCGCGATGAATTCGTGTATATCGTTATTGAAGGACAGCTGCTGGAGATGTTAGGTCTGAAACCCAGCCAATTTATTGGCAAGAAATTCAGTGAAGTGAATGTATTTAACGAATCTTTTATGGCTCGTATCCAACAATATTACGAAAAGGCATGGCAGGGCGAACGAGTCAATTATGAGTATGACTATAACGGTTTTACAATCCTAGTCAGTCTACAGCCCATCTATAAATATGGTCACGTGATTGAATTGATCGCTTCTGCTTGTGATGTTACGGAGCAACGCGCTGCATTAATTAAAGCAAGAGCTAGGGATGAACAGTATCGGACTTTGGTAGAAAACTCGGAAGATTTCATATTTCGATTTCAATTGGATGGTACCATTGCTTCGTCCAATAGTAAGATGTATCTGACGTATCAGTTGGATGCCGACCAGGTGAAAGGAAAACGGCTAACAGAATTGGTCCAAATGGACGAGCCAGAAACATGGGAAATAGGGTTCGAGCAAACCATTCTGGAGCGAAAAACGCAACAGTTCGGTATTCACCTCCTGCATCCGGATGGGTCCGAGCATGCCTATAATGTGACGTTGTCGCCTCTATTTACGGAAGGTGAGAAGGAAATTGATGGTGTGACKGGAACGGTCCACGATATTACGGATTTGAAGAAGCGGGAAGAAGCGGATCAGTCCAACAGGGCGAAGAGTCAGTTCTTAGCTAGGATGAGTCATGAAATACGTACGCCGCTCAACGGGATCATCGGTTTGTCTTTGCTTTTACAAAGGACAGAGCTAACGACCATTCAGCAGGATTATTTAAGCAAAATCGATTCATCCTCTAACGTTCTGTTGGCTACGATTAATGATATTCTTGACTTCTCGAAACTTGAAGCGGGTAAAATGTCACTTGAAACGGTAGATTTCTCTCTGGAGGCATCACTCCAAAAGGTAGTTGATCTGACGAGTGTATCGCTAGGCAAAAACCGAATCGAGATTATACTCGAAACGTCGGAGGACCTGCCTGATCGCGTCAGTGGGGATCCGTTTCGGTTAGAGCAAGTGCTCATTAATCTAACGAATAATGCCATTAAGTTTACCAAGAGGGGCTATTTGCGATTGAAAGTCGCTCTAGAGGAAAGATCAGATGAGGGTTATTTACTCTCGTTCTCCATGGAGGATACGGGCATCGGAATCTCTAAGGAGCAGCTCTCGAAGCTCTTCGTTCCGTTCTCACAAGCAGATACGTCGATGAGTCGGCGATATGGGGGGACAGGCTTAGGGCTTGTCATCTGCMAACATTTAGTACAGTCTATGGGCGGTGTCCTGCAAGTTGAATCGACCATCGGTCAAGGCAGCCGATTCTATTTCAATTTAGTGCTAGGGAAAGTCCATGCCGAAGAGGAAGTGCAGCCTGCTAACGTACAGACGAAGCTTAATTCTTGTCAGAGTCAGCGAATTCGGATTGCCGAAGATCATCCTCTTGTTGCTAAGCATATCGCGGAATTACTCGAAGCGATGCACTTGAAGACAGATCGCGTAGCGACAGCGTCGGAATTAGTAGCTGCGTTAGAAAAGGAAGCGTGGAACGACTCGCCTGTTGACTATGTGCTTCTCGATATGCAAATGGAAAATCTCGAGTACCAGGATGGGTTAGAGCGAGTGATCGCGCCTATTGACCGTTCACGTACGAAGATAATCGCTTATACGACACTAGATGGCAGAGAATGGATGTCAGAGTTGCCAGAGGCTTTGCAAGCGGATGTTGTGCTCGTGAAGCCTGTAAGTAGATCGAATCTGAAGCTGGCTATCCAGGAGTTAGCTCAGAGGGAGGTCCGAGCGATTGCATCGGAAACTACTCCCATGACTCACACGGAAGCGGAGCAGGCAACGGAGTCCAAAGGGAGCATTCTCGTGGTTGAGGACAATGAGATCAATCAACTCGTCATCTCTGAGCAATTGAAGCAATTGGGCTATCACACGGTGATCGCACAGAATGGCCTCGAAGCTTTAGAATTAGCTGACAGCCAGCCATGGAAGCTGATTCTCATGGATGTACATATGCCAGAGATGGATGGCTATGAGGCTACCCAGAAGCTGAGACAGCGCAAGCATTTGAATCTCGTGCCGATCGTAGCACTCACGGCGAATATGCTTATGCAGGATCGCATACAGCTACTGAAGCTCGGCATGAATGATTTGCTTATTAAACCGATTACGGAACGGCAGCTGACAGATATGTTAGGGAAATGGAATCAATTAAGCTTGTTGAACCAATATCCAGGCGTTGGTGTAGAGCAATTACTGCAGAATATTGATCAGAAGCTGCATATTTTCCAGTATATGATGGAGAAATTTAAGCAGGATTATCATCACTTCTATGATCAGTTGATCCCATTTATAGATGGCGGGGAGCTGGTTGCCGTTAAAAGAAAGATCCACACCCTGAAAGGGATCGCTGTGAATTTCTACGCAGATGCGCTGGTGACGGAGGTGCTCGCTATGGAGAAGGAGCTGGAGAATGGCATCCATCCACAGGAAGCCTTACACATTCTGAAGAGAATTCAGCATGAGATCGATGCAATTCTTGGACAGGGCAACAATCCTAGCATCGTGTTAAGTGAAGCTCATTGAGCATGTGAAAAATGCGGACGAAGAGGCCTGATGTTGACGTTGATACCGAGTTGACGGTAGACGTACATCAGGCTTCTGTTTTTTCGCCATAGGGCGTGAAGATGCGTATATGCTGGCTGTAAGTTTCTCAAATATACGGTGCTCTAGGCAAATAGATGGATTTTATACAGTTATATTTCGAGATTTTTCGATCAATCGCTTAATAGATGGAGAACCTACAGTTAATTTTAACCATTTTACCTAATATGAAGAAAATAGGCCGTTTTAGCTACATATTTTACAGTTAAATCGAGTTTTCGAAGAAATTTCTCGTAAATAGCTGTATATTTTCCAGTTACCTTCCGAAACGGAATCGCCTTATGAGGACAGCGTAGCTAGGCAGAACCAGCGACATACGTTAGCCCATAAGAAAGCCAGACGAAATGATACACATTGACGGCTGCATAAACGATAACAGTGAGGGTTAGGCAGGGCTGTACCCATAATTTCTGGCGAATATAGGGATATATGAGCATTAGAGCGAGAGGGAATATGAGTTTCACGAGGTAATACGCGATGATGTGCCATTCGTAGAGATGGCGGATGAACGGATTGGCCTCTTGAATGAGGGCTAGCTGCAAGCCGATATCGGTGAATAGTGCGTCGAAAAAGCAGAGAATGAGCAGCAATACCAGCAGTTTGCTCTTAAACATGGATCGAACAACAAGCATACGGTTCCTCGCTTTCCGTGGCTTCATTCGGATGCGTTCCGGAGCATCGGGCAGGTCAGAGGTGAGGAGGACGAATCCCACTATTGATACATAATGTATCATTCTGAAGGCAGTTTGTCCAGTTACACCGACGTATAAGAAAATCCCCCTGCGATCCGATGGAGATCGAGGGGGATTCGTTATAGGCCCGGTGGGGGTCGAACCCACAACCTACCGGTTAAGAGCCGGTTGCTCTGCCATTGAGCTACGGACCTAAGATCGCTTAATTGTACCATGCTGCGTAAGATTGGGTCAATTTATTTTCCAGAACCTGCCTTGAAATAAAGAGCTTACCCCAACATAAATGGGGTAAGCACTTCAAGTTACGCGTGGATTAGAATACTTTCGTCGTCCACGACTCACAGTTCCAAGTCTCTGTCACGACATCGCGATAGAAGTCAGGTTCATGGGAGATCAAGATGATACTGCCTTTGTACGCTTTCAGTGCACGCTTCAGTTCTTCCTTCGCATCGACATCCAAATGGTTCGTCGGCTCATCGAGCACGAGCAGGTTGGTTTCGCGGTTAATCAGCTTACATAAGCGGACCTTCGCTTTCTCACCACCGCTGAGAACGACAATCTTGCTCTCGATATGTTTGGTCGTTAGTCCACAGCGAGCAAGCGCCGCGCGTACCTCGAATTGGTTCAATGACGGGAACTCGTTCCACACTTCATCAATGCAGGTATTGTTGTTGGACTCTTTAATTTCCTGTTGGAAATAGCCAACTTGTTGGTTTTCACCTTTATGCACGGAACCTGACAACGCAGGGATTTCGCCTAAAATGCTGCGCAGCAACGTCGTCTTCCCGATCCCGTTGGCACCGACGAGGGCAATTTTCTGCCCGCGCTCCATGCGCAGGTTAAGCGGACGGGATAACGGTGAGTCGTATCCGATAACCAAATCTGTCGCTTCAAAGATGAGCTTGCCAGCTGTGCGGCCTTCTTTGAAGTTGAATTGTGGCTTCGGTTTCTCTTTGGCAATCTCAATGACTTCCATCTTGTCGAGTTTCTTCTGTCTGGACATCGCCATGTTCCGTGTGGCCACGCTTGCTTTGTTACGTTGAACGAAGTCCTTCAACTCCGAAATTTCCTGCTGTTGTCGCTTGTAAGCAGACTCCAACTGGGATTTTCTCATTTCGTGGACTTCTAGGAAATGATCGTAGTCACCGACGTAGCGGTTCAAGGCTTGATTTTCCATGTGGTAGATCAAGTTGATTACGCTGTTCAGGAAAGGAATGTCATGTGAGATGAGGATAAAGGCATTCTCATATTCGTTCAGATAGCGTTTCAACCATTCGATATGCTGCTCATCCAAATAGTTCGTAGGCTCATCGAGGAGCAGGATGTCTGGCTTTTCCAAAAGAAGCTTCGCCAACAACACCTTCGTACGCTGCCCACCGCTCAAATCGTTCACGTCTTTATCTAAGCCGATATCTGTCAGACCCAGACCACGGGCCGTTTCTTCGATTTTGGCATCGATCATGTAGAAATCCTGATTCGTTAACGTATCTTGAATCGTTCCTACATCCTCGAGCAAGCGCTCAAGCTCTTCAGGCGAAACGTCGCCCATGCGGCCATACATATCGTTCATTTCCTGTTCCATATCGAAGAGATACTGGAAGGCACCTTTCAACACGTCGCGCATCGTCATACCTTTGCTAAGCACTGCATGTTGATCGAGGTAACCAACGCGCATGCGCTTGGACCATTCGACTTTCCCGTCGTCCGGCTGCAGCTTGCCGGTAATGATGTTCATGAAGGTCGATTTCCCTTCACCATTTGCGCCAATAAGTCCGATGTGCTCGCCTTTCAACAGGCGGAAGGATACATCGTTGAAGATCGCGCGATCCCCAAATCCGTGACTAAGTCGTTCTACATTTAATATGCTCATGAATGACACCTTTTCTATTGAACTTTTTTTCTTCTTCTTACATTTTATTATAAACGATAGGAAGCAAACAACTCCCGCAGGTGAATAAAAAAAGGAAATTAAGCTTCATCCATCAGGATATGCCCATAGCCTGGCTCTATTTCGACGAAGCCGGCCATATGGCGCATGTGGCAGATGATCGGCTTATTTTGACCAATAAGGATCATATTCTGCAGATCGCGGCGTCCCTCCGAGGGGAGGGCGTATGCTTTAACGTGGTTAAACACTTCACGAAGTGTTGTGTGAATGGCGGCTAGGAGCGGATCATGCTCACCTTTGCCCATTAGGTTCAGAAGAATAGCGCCGCCTTCGTCGAGCTTGGTGTGGACGATTTGGAAAAAGGTTAATGACGTTAATGACAGCGGTGTGCCCTTGTCAGTAAAAGCATCAACGAGGATGTAATCATACGTTCGTGGAGGCTCGTAGCTTAGAAGCTGCCTGCCATCACCGATGTGCACATTGTCCTGGTTATAACCGAAGTAGCGCCTGCTCAGCGCCACGACATGTTCATCCAACTCCGCAACGGTGAAGCGTTTCTCCTTCAGGTGGGAAGCGATCGTGCCGATCCCGTGACCGATAAGGAATACACGTTCAAAGGTGGGAGCATTAATCTGCATGAGATGAATCATGGCTCGTGGATATTCGAAAAGGATACGATCTGGACGATCCAAATCCATCGCACCTTGCATGGCCTGATTGGAAAACTCCAAGACGCGGAAGCTCCCTTTTTCATCAGAAAAGGTGTTGGTGTCATAAATGGAGATGTCATGGTGGGCGGTTTGTTCCTTGTATAGCACGTTMAACGATCGGATCTCCTTCGATAATAGGTATGTGGATAGTATATCATAGCGCGGCAAACAGCATAGCAAGACACAGGGAACGTTATGACAAGTCATAGCGGGAATCGTGATCCCAACGTCAGCAATGTTATCCAGTTCGAGGAGGTAGAGAGGTGAAACAACGTAGTTTTAAAATGGCTGCTGCTGAGAGGCTGACTTTGACATTAGCGCTAGAATAGGCTAGGAGGTTTTTCTGTCTGGGTTGTGTTCGATAGGGATGAAGTTGTGTTCAATCCTCTCATTTTCTTGAGGAGAGGGCTCTTTTATACTGATGATAGATGAAATTACTATTAGAAAAGGGTGAGCCCCAATATGCGTACACAACCTACGACAAATACCAGTAAACAGGCTCAAAAGCGGTTCTCCGCCTTTCATTGGAAGGGCCGCTGGGAATCGCCTGTAGCAGGGTATTTGTTCATCTCCCCATGGCTGCTTGGCTTCTTGCTCTTAACCTTATGGCCGATGATCCGATCGGTTTATTATTCCTTTACCAAGTTTACGTTGCTGGACGCTCCCGATTGGATCGGCTTGAGAAACTATGAACGAATCTTCGCCGACGATGAAACGTTCAGACAGTCTCTCACTGTCACGCTGTTGTTCGTTGTCATCTCCGTGCCAATCAAGCTGGTGACTGCCCTGTTGGTCGCTATGCTGCTCAACAAGAACATAAAGGGAATTTCCATTTATCGTACATTTATTTATTTGCCATCTCTAATCGGAAGCAGTATCGCCGTCGCGGTTCTATGGAAAAATATTTTCGGGATCGACGGATTTATCAATAAGTTTTTAAGTATTTTTGGGATCGAGGGGATCAGTTGGATCAGCTCCCCTGGTACGGCTCTGGGCACATTAATTATTTTGGTGGCGTGGCAGTTCGGCTCTTCGATGGTTATTTTCCTTGCGGGGCTCAAACAAATTCCATCGGAGCTCTATGAGGCTTCTTCTGTCGATGGCGCATCGAAGCTCAGACAATTTTTCAACATTACGCTGCCCATGCTTTCCCCGGTTCTGCTATTTAATCTGGTTTTGCAGACGATTGGCTCGTTCCAAATGTTCACGCAGGCATTCATTATTACAAAAGGCGGCCCGATCAACTCTACGTATATGTATGCGCTGTATTTGTACGAAAGAGCTTTCGCCCGCTATGATATGGGCTACGCTTCGGCATTAGCCTGGATACTGCTTGTTATTATCGGCATCGCGACTGCCTTGATCTTCGCATCATCCCGTTACTGGGTATTCTATGAGACTGAAGGAGGCCGTAAGAAATGACACTAACGCAGCGCCGGACTCTCGGCTCCCATATTTTTTTAACCCTATTCAGTATCGTTATGGTATATCCCATCTTGTGGTGGGTTGGAGCCGCATTCAAATCCAATGATGAGATGAGCTCGCCTAATTTGTTCCCGAAAGTATGGTTGTGGAGCAACTTCACTGACGGTTGGGTTGCGCTTCCGAAATTTACGTTCACGCACTTCTATATGAACTCCTTCGAGCTGATCGCAGGCGTACTAATTACATCGGTGCTTTCTTGCAGCCTCGTCGCTTTCGGCTTTGCCCGACTTGACTTCCCGCTCAAAAATTTCTGGTTCTCTATCCTGATGGTCACGTTGATGCTGCCTAGTCAGGTGACGTTAGTTCCGCAATATATTATGTTCAATACATTCGGTTGGATTAATACGTATCTGCCGTTCTATGTCCCTCATGCTTTAGCTGGTGGTATCGGCGGACCGTTCTTTATTTTCCTCCTCATTCAGTTCATTCGCGGTCTTCCGAAGGATCTGGACGAATCGGCCAAAATCGATGGCTGCAGCTGGTTCGGCATTTACTGGCGCATCATCCTGCCACTCACCAAGCCTGCACTAGTCACGGTAGCCATCTACTGTTTCCTATGGAACTGGGATGATTTCTTCGGTCACTTGTTGTATATCAATTCAGTGGATAAATACACAGTTGGGCTGGCACTCAAATTGTTTGTAGACAGTCAGTCTGCCTTGCCTTGGGGTCAATTGCTGGCGATGTCACTTGTATCCATTGTGCCTTCGTTAATTATCTTCTTTATGGCTCAGCGCCATTTTGTAGACGGCATTGCGTCAGGTGCAGTGAAGGGGTAAAATTTGATGAGTTGCTTGAAAAGCTGCGATATTGTGCAGCTTTTTTGGCTTTTAGGATTGCCGCCTGAGGGGAGGGCCTTGATGAACTTATTCAAACGTGTGCGGATTGATCGGTTGTTTTTCAGCAGTTTCGCTTCTTTCTTATCGATCTTGCTGCTCGTCTTTACATGGATCAGCTACAGTGTGACGGCTAGAGAACTTGCAGATACATCATCGTACTACCAGCAAGATATGCTCAATGAGTTGAATAAACAGATTGATATCCAGCTGAAATCGATCGAGCAAATGTCGCTGGCTGCTTCCCGCAATATGAATACGATCGGTTACGATCCTTTTGAAAAGGATTTGCTACAGAAACATATTCGAAGGGAAGATATGCTGCAGATGTTGGCTAGGATCACCTACAGCACGACGATGGTGCAGTCTATTTATTTATATTTAGACAATCCATCTCAGACGGATCCCCAAGCTCCTGTACAAATTTTCGATATGGCGCATGTTCGGGATGAGCCCTGGTATCCAGAGATTCAGAAATCAGACTTCGCCTGGGTCGGGGAGCGGACGCTCCCTACGAATAAAGGGCCTCAACAGTTTATCAGCTTCGCCCGTAAGCTATACAACAATTCGGACAAGTACTATGGGCTTCTGATGCTGAACGTGAAGGCATCCGCAATCGAAAGCTTGGTTCGCGGGGAGTCCGAGGGTAAAGAGAGGAACCGGTTGCTGTTGGATGCCAGCGGCAGAACGATTGCCACGATTGGTAAACCAACATTAAGTGAAAATGATCTTAGGCTGATCAGCAGCAAGGAAATCGCTTCGAATTATATACACCTACCGGTGAACCAAGATCAGAGTGAGGGAGCTCTGCTCGTGTGGAGCAAGGTGCGATCGGATTGGATGTTGATTGAAATCACGCCATGGAATGAAATTGTACACGGCAGTATCCGGCTTGCCTATATCCTAGTCTCTATTGGTCTGATGGCCATCTGCATCACCGCCTTCTTCACGCTGTTCCTGTCAAAGCAATTCACGAAGCCGATTCGCCTGCTGCTTGCGCGAATGGGACGTGTGCCCGCGACAGGGGCTGGCATGGATCTGCCTACAGACTATGAGAATGAGTTCGGGAGCTTATTCAACGGCTACCGCCGGCAAATGGAGCGGATTGATGAGTTGGTGCAATCACTGCAATCCCAGCATAAGCGTAAGCGAGAAGCGGAGATATTGGCGCTGCAGGCGATGATTAATCCCCATTTTTTATATAATACCTTGGATCAGCTGAACTGGATTGCGATAGATTCTGGGCAAGAGAAAATCAGTACAATCGTTTCGTTAATGGGTAAAATGTTCCGTATTGGTCTTTCCAATGGTGAGACAGTCATTCCAATTCGGGATGAGCTGACGCATGTTGATTGCTACCTGCAAATTCAAAAGATTCGTTGGGGCGAACGTCTTACGTACACCATTGAAATCGAAGAGGAGCTAAAAGAACTGTATATTTCGCGTTTAACGATACAGCCATTTGTCGAGAATGCATTCATTCATGGATTTCATGGCAGAAGGGCTGGGGAGGTTCATATTGCCCTTAAGCGTAAGGAAAGCGAATTGGAAATTACCATTCGTGATAATGGCGTAGGTCTACAGCCAGGTTGGGAAGTGCCGAAGCCGCGCAAAACAGGCGGCTATGGCGTTAGGAATGTGATGGACCGCATCGCTGCCTATTTCGGGGAACCATACGGCGTCACGATGCGAGGCAGAGCGGAAGGCGGAACGGAAGTGGTCCTGCGGCTCCCTGTTCTGCACAATAAATCCGAAGTGGAGGAGGCCTTTCATGTGGAGAGTACTCATTATTGATGATGATTTTCAAGTGTTGGAAGGGATGAAGAAATCCATCCCCTGGGAACGTTTAGAAGCCGAATGGGTAGGAGAAGCGATGGATGGGCAGGAAGGACTCCAGAAGGTGAAGGAAACGAGCCCAGACATTATCATAACCGACATCTATATGCCTATGATGAATGGTCTCGAGATGATCGAGCAACTGAAGCAGGTAGGATTTGCGGGAGAAATCATTATTCTCAGTGGTTATTCCGATTTTCAGTACGCGCGTCAAGCGTTGCGACTGCAGGTAAGTGATTACTTGTCGAAGCCAGTCACGATGGATGAGCTAAGTGGTGTGCTGGAGCGGGCTATCCATGAGCTGGAGACCAAGGAACTGGCGAAGCTAGAGCAGGAGGAGACGCGGCGCAGGTTAATGATGTACGAGCCCTTCGTGCAGAAGGAATGGCTGAAGTCGATCGTCACGGGTACGTTGGGTCGGGCTATCGCGGAGGAAAGCATGGAGCCGATCGACGAGAAATCGTGGCTAAGGCAGAAACATCTTATCATGGGCATCGAGCTCATGGGGACAATCCGTGTATCGAACCTCACCTTAACGGACTGGAGCTTGTTCCGGTTCGCTCTGGCCAACATCATCCGCGAAGTGTTAGAGCGGGATTGGCCGCTTTCTGAGTTCATCGAGCTGCACAGCCATCATGCTGCCATCGTTTTTCATATTCCTCTAGAGCAATCAGATGCAGAGGCAAGAGCGAGTATTAAGCGTATCGGAGCGTACATTTCGGAATGTACCCAGACCTATTTGAAATTAAGTATCCGTATCGGAATTGGTAGTGTACAGGCGGACTGGAGACAACTCTCTGACTCAACAGAAGAGGCTTTCTTGGATCTCCTGCAGCAAACGCTGAACGAAGATCAGGGGACTCGCCTATCCAATCCGGATGCTGAGGAGCCCGAGTTTACGATTCGCCCTATCAAGTTTTATCAAGAACTGGCCGAGGCTATTGTATATGCGAAGAAAGAGGAGACACTTGCGATTGTGGATGCCTACTTGGCGCAGCTTCGCCAGATGCCTTCCGTAACGCCAGCGTATCTGCAATACTTATGCTCGGAACTGTGGACGATTCTGGCCTATTCGCTATACAGCACCGGCGTAGTGCTCGACGATCTGTTTCCCGGTCTGCCGGCAAACCAAGAAATTACCAAGATTCAGACAATCGAGGAGCTCCGGGATTGGCTTGAGAACAAAATCTCCGGCATTTCCTCACAGCGTGGATGGAGCGAACATTCCAAACATAAGGAAGCCATCGATTTCATGATTCAATATGCGCATGAGCATTATGCCGAGGACATTGCTTTGGAAGATTTATCGAAACAGCTGTATTTAACCCGCAATTATTTGAACCGGATGTTTAAGAATGCAACGGGAGAAACCTTTACGAACTATTTGATCCGTGTAAGGCTGGAGAAAGCCAAAGTACTGCTGACGGAAGGTAAGCACATGATTTATGAGATAGCAGAAAAGGTGGGCTACAAAAATGTGGCTTATTTCAGCTCTATTTTCAAAAAACATTACGGTATGAATCCCAGTGAGCTCGGAAAGAAATAGGTTGTGCTCGATTGTGGTAGAAATGTGTTCATTACCCTTATTTTGATTGTGTCCTTCGGTTTATATAATGAAGGTATAAGCGCGCTGCTGATGAATGGAGTTGCCACAGTACTTCGTTCCTTTTATCGAAAAGGCGTTGACACATGGACCTGAATATGGAGTACAGGAAGGGGTTAACAGAATGATGAACAAGCAGATAAAAAGATGGGGTTTACTGACAGTTACAGCACTTACAGCGGTAAGCTTGACCGCTTGCGGTGGCAATACCGCGACCAGTACCAAAACGGGTGCAAGCGCACAACCAAGCAGCGGTGCAGCAGCAACAGCAGCAGTGGATAATAAGCCTGTGAAACTGCGCATTGTATGGTGGGGCTCACAAGCCAGACATGATGCGACTTTGAAGGCACTTGATGCTTACACGAAGAAACATCCAAACGTTACGTTTGAACCGGAATTTTCCGGGTTCGATGGCTATGCGGATAAGCTTGCCACTCAGGCTGCGGCGAAAAATGCACCAGACGTGATCCAGATGGATCCGGCTTGGTTAGCTGAATATAGTGGAAGAAACCAACTCGTGGATCTGTCCAAAGGTATTAATACCGCGGATATCGATAAATCCCTAGTTGATTCTGGTAAATATAAAGATAAGTTGTATGCAATTCCACTAGGAAATAACGCTACGGGTATGCTATTTAACAAGAATGCCGTGGACAAGCTCGGCATCACACCTCCGGCCAATGGCTGGACATGGGATCAATATTTCCAATTCGGCAGGGATGCGAAAGCAAAGCTGGAGAAAGATAAATATGCGCTAATGGATGCGACGAGTGATTACACAGTTTATTCTTCCTACCAGATCAGCCAAGGCAAAGGCTACCCGGTAACAGTAGACGGCAAATTTAATTTGGACAAGGATACTTACCTCACGTACGCGAAGAAATACGCTGACCTTCGAAAAGAAGGCGTTGTTCCCCCACCGGATATTGCAACGACAGATAAAGAATCCGATGCAAAGATGGATTTGATGAACAACGATACGGTTTTGATCAAGCGCAGCTTTGCGGCACTGTTACCTGGATATGAAGGCGTGAAGCCGGGCGCTTATAAATTTGTTACGCAGCCTAAAGGCGCTCAAGCCAGCGGCTTCCTGAAGCCGTCCATGTTCTGGTCCATCAGTGCGGATTCCAAGAACATCGAAGCGTCCAAAGCGTTCATCGACTGGTTTGTCAACGATACGGAAGCAGCGGACATTTTGACAACAACGCGCGGTGTACCCGTTTCCAAAAAGGTTCTCGAATATTTGACACCTAAGCTAACGCCTGCAGATAAACAGCAAATCGAGCTGATCAAGAATGTAGCACCGGATGCACAACCATTTAATCCTGGCGCTAAAGGCTGGAGTAACTACACAGCTAAGGACTTTAAGGATATTGGTGAAAAAGTGATGTTCGGCAAAATTACACCGGAAGCGGCGTATGATGAATTGGTGAAGAAAGCGAAGGATTACCAATAAATTGTGGGAATAGAGCAATTCATGAAAAACTCAGGTCGTCGGGATGTTCTCGACAGCTTGAGTTTTTCGCGTTGGTGAAGCTCAGACTCGCCACTTGCGTGAATTGGGTGATTCCTACTGGTATCGTGTATAATCATGGGAGAATCACATTGCGAGGAATAGGTGAATAGTATGATGGGGAAAGCGGTACTTCGGCAAATGGGCAGCTCGTCGTTGGCGTTGTCGCCACTTGGGCTCGGCTGCTGGCAATTCAGTAACGGTCAGGGCATGGTTGGGAAGTTCTGGCCGGTGCTGAAGAAAGCGGATGTGCGCAGCATCGTTCAGACCAGTCTCAAGGGCGGGATTAATTGGTTTGATACAGCGGAGGTGTACGGAAAAGGTCAATCTGAGCAAATGCTAGCGGAAGCACTGCGCGAAGCGGGTCCTTTGGCTGATGAAGCACATATTGCGACGAAGTGGTGGCCGTTCCTTCGTACCGCGAGCAGCATCACGAGCACGATTGAAGAGCGCATACGGCTGCTGGAGAATCGGACGATCGACCTGCATCAGGTGCATCAGCCTTTTTCATTTTCATCTGTTCGAGAAGAAATGAACGCGATGGCAGGACTTGTGAAGTCAGGTAAAATCAAGAACGTAGGCGTCAGTAATTTTTCTGAGGATAAAATGCGTGAAGCCGACCGCGTCCTCCGCGAGCACGGACTTCGCCTCATTTCCAATCAAGTGAAGTATAGCTTGCTGGATCGCAGGATTGAGCACAATGGGATCATGGAGGCTGCCAAGGAGCTTGGTGTCGCGATTATCGCGTACTCACCGCTGGAGCAGGGGATCTTAAGCGGCAAGTTTCACAAAAACCCAGAGCTGGTGAAAGCAATCAAAGGTCCGCGTAAATTCACATCGGCTTTCCGTGCCTCGGGGCTGCAGAAATCGAAGCCGCTGATCGACAAGTTAGATGAACTTGCACTGATCTATGATGCATCACCAACGCAGATTGCACTGAATTGGCTGATTCATGCGCATGGGGAGACCGTATTCGCCATTCCAGGTGCGTCGAAAACACATCACGCAGAAGAGAATGTGAAAGCCATGCAATTCACACTAACCGAAGAGGAATTAAAGCAGATCAGCGATGTTTCGAATCGCGTGCTGAACCAATAAGAGAAGCCTCCAATCACTTCATCGTGAGTTGGGGGCTTTTACCTTTTTCGAAGAGAATAGGAATGTTATACAAATCTCTCCTATAAGTCTATGAATATACTATTTTCTGTCATATAATGGGACGTATTATGTTCGTTGTATTTAGTTTACAGGGGGAATAACATGAAGATTTTCATTCGAAAAGGGATAGCTTCCCTACTGGCTGCTGTTTGGATTGTGGCCGTTGCCGTGCCGATCAGTGCTCAGGCAAGCAACGATGCCGTCGCCTATGCGGACGTGCCAGCTGATTACTATGCGAGTCAAGAGATTACATGGCTTAAACAAAAGGGGATTATCCAAGCCGAAGAGGACGGTAACTTTCATCCAGATGATGCCGTTACACGTGGTGATGCTGCGGTATGGCTCGGCAAGGCGCTCAAGGTGCAGAAGCCGAAGTCATTGAATGGATTCACGGACGTGGCCGAATCCAGTCCTTACGCGGAAGCGGTGAACGCTTTGAAGGAACGGAACATTGTCCAGGGGGATGGCGGGATGTATCAACCAGCATCCTTTCTAACACGTGAACAGATGGCGAGCCTGCTCGTTCGTGCTTTTCAGCTCAAAGATAATGGCATTCAGGCCTGGCTCAAGGATGAGGGCAGCATCGCAAAACCGCATCACGACGATGTGATAAGACTGAAGCAAAATTTTATTACCGAGCAATTGACGTTTATGCCACAGGATCATGTGACGCGTGCACAACTTGTCTTATTCATATATCGGACGATTTCCGCGCAAGAAGAGACGTCGCAAGGTACGGTTTCATTGGATGATCTCCTGAAGCTACCAGATAAGGCTGCTTTACGTTTATCACCTGACGGTACGAAACTAGCTTTATTGCAACCGTGGGAAAACCGCATGAATCTCTATATTCAAAAAGTTGGAGAGACAGAAAGCACACGGATTACGAGCTCCAAAGACGAAAATATTCAAAGCTTATATTGGATTACAGACAAAGTGCTCATCTATTCCGTCGATAACGGCGGTACCGAAAATACACATATTCATGTTGTTCATGCAGACGGTACAGGCGATAAAGACCTGACTCCCTATACGAATGTAAAGGCGGACCTGCTTGATGTGCGGCCTGCTCAGAAAGAAGAGGATTTTGAACTTTTAGTTACCATGAATAAGCGCGATCCCAAAGCAATGGATGTTTACCGGGTAAAGCTGGGATCAGGAGATACAACCCTCCATGTGCAAAATCCAGGAAACGTTAATTATTGGCAGACCGATAATTGGGGCCAAGTTCGTGCAGCGATAGCTGTAGATGGCGAAAAGACAAGCCTCCTCTATAGGCAGGATGAGAACAAAGATTTTGAGAAAATAGCGAGCTTTGATCCAAATGATACCTTTATTCCTGTTATGTTCACTTACAATCCAGGGGCTAATGCAATTGATCAACTCTATGCGGCTTCCAACGTTGGACGCGACAAAGTAGCACTGGTTACTTATGACTTAAGCACGAAGAAAGAGACGGAAGTCATCTATGTGAATGACGAAGTCGATATTAGCAATTTCATCTATTCTTACAAGAAGAGGACCATTTTAGCGGTTTCCTATGAGACCGATGATGTTCATTTGAAGTATTTGGATAAAGAGTTTGAAGTGATGTCGCGCCAAATCGATGACAAACTGCAAAACACGCATTGGGGCATTATTGGTTCACCGGATAAAGACGTCCTGCTGCTGCATGCGGGAGGCGATAAGTCATACGGCAGCTATTATTTATATGATCGCAAGATGGATAAGCTCGACAAGATTGCAGATAGTAATCCGAATCTGGATGAGAAGAAACTGGCCGATATGAAGCCGATTTCTTTCAAAAGCAGAGATGGCTTGACGATTCACGGATATTTAACGTTACCTAAAGGAGCAGCAGCAACGAAACTGCCMCTTGTTGTCAATCCGCATGGCGGGCCGAGGGCTCGCGTTTCCTGGGGCTATAGCTCGGAAGTTCAACTGTTGGCTAGCCAAGGGTACGCTGTGCTGCAATTGAATTTCCGAGGCTCAACAGGCTATGGGAAAGCCTTCCTGCATGCTGGAGATAAGCAATGGGGCCAAGCGATGCAGAATGATATCACGGACGGTGTTAAATGGCTGATTGAACGGGGCACTGCAGACCCTGAACGCGTGGCGATATACGGTGCCTCCTACGGTGGATATGCGACGTTGGCGGGTATGGCGTTTACGCCGGATTTGTACGCAGCAGGTGTGGATTATGTAGGTCCGTCCAGTCTATTAACGTTTTTGAACTCGATGCCCCCATATTGGGAGATTGGTCGTTCGCAGATGTACCAACAGGTAGGTGACCCTGTTAAAGATAAAAAGATGCTCGAAGCGTATTCGCCCGTGCTGCATGCGGACCAAATCAAAGCCCCTCTCATGATCGCGCAAGGCGTGAACGACCCGAGGGTGAAGAGAACGGAATCGGATCAGATGGTGACAGCGCTTCGCAAACTAGATGTCGACGTACCTTATATGCTCAAAATGTCCGAAGGACATGGTTATTCCAAGTTAGAAAATGAACGGGATTTCTACCAGGCACTTATCCATTTTCTGAATAAGAACGTAAAGAACAAGAAGAAAGCGGCGTAGAATTATGTCGGGGCTGTCCTAGAAGGGGATCCTCGAATGAATGAGGGGCTTTAGGGCCTCTTTTTTGTGCCGACGGACTTCCTCATGAAGTTGTAAAATGTGCAACACCACAAATTGGCTATTTATGGTACGATGGAAACTAGGTCAGACAGACTATTATTATGTATATTGGAGGCGCTTACAGTATGAATCAGGAACAATTGCAGGAAGGGTATTTTGGGGAGTTCGGAGGCAGCTTCGTGCCGCCAGAATTACAGGAAGTGCTAAATTATCTGAGTGAGCAATTCTATAAGTATAAGGACGATGCGGAATTTAATGAAGAATATAGTTATTATTTACGTGAATATGTGGGTCGCGAGAATCCACTGACCTATGTGAAGAGGCTGTCGGAGACTTGGGGCGGTGCGAAAGTTTATCTAAAGCGTGAGGATCTGAACCACACAGGTGCGCACAAAATTAACAACGTAATCGGTCAAATTCTGCTCGCCAAGCGGATGGGTGCCAAGCGGATTATCGCCGAAACTGGAGCCGGGCAGCATGGCGTCGCAACGGCGACTGCCTGCGCCATGTTCGACATGGAATGTATCATCTATATGGGCGCCGAAGATACGCGCCGTCAATCCTTGAATGTTTTCCGGATGGAGCTGCTTGGCGCTACCGTTGTTCCCGTTCACAAAGGACAAGGTCGCCTGAAGGATGCCGTTGACGAAGCCTTGGGAGATCTTGTTCAGAATTACAAGAACACGTTCTACTTGCTTGGTTCTGCCGTCGGCCCACATCCATTCCCGTCAATGGTTAAACATTTCCAATCGATCGTCAGCGAGGAATCCAAGCGTCAGATTCTCGAAAAGGAGGGTCGCCTGCCAGATGCGGTTATCGCCTGCGTAGGGGGAGGAAGCAACGCGATCGGCGCGTTTGCCCACTACCTAGACGAACCATCGGTTCGATTGATCGGGGTCGAGCCGGATCAAGCACCTACGTTGACTGAAGGTGTTCCGAGCGTAATTCACGGCTTCAAGTGCCTGGTGCTGTTGGACGAGGAGGGCAACCCACGGAAGACCTATTCGATTGCAGCGGGTCTCGATTATCCAGGCATAGGTCCGGAGCATAGCCATCTGAAAGTAACGGAGAGAGCGGAATATGTGACAGTCAGCAATGATGAAGTTTTGGCGGCATTTCAGGAGCTGTCTCGCACGGAAGGGATCATTCCCGCGCTTGAGAGCGCGCATGCTGTCGCTTATGCGAAGAAGCTTGCTCCGACGATGAGTAAGGATCAAATCATCATCATCAACCTCTCTGGTCGCGGAGACAAGGATGTCGAACAAGTATTCGAAATGCTTAAGAAAAAATAAACGAGCTTATGATCGCACCACGATGGCGATGAGTGGGGCACCCCTTGGGGGGCCTAACAAGCCGTCATGTAAATGTAACAAGATTGAAATCTTATCTTCAGGTAGATTTAAGGAAACGAGCCTATACTAAATCTCGACCCCCTTTTAAATATATATACCTTGAGACCTGCGGCCCGTTGCTGTGGGTCATTTTTTTTGTAGCGTAGTAGGTCAGACTAGAATCCGAATGTCATATGGCTCCATAGATAATACAAATAGGCCACAGTCAGCATGGCAGCGAGTATAGTGATAAATGCGTTAACTTGTTTGAAAATAAGGGAGCTCAGTAAGACCGCTAGTGGAAGATAGTACATGTAGATTTGACTAAACATCTGAAACTGCGGCTCCAAATAAGGTGAACATAGTACCAGAATGACGATGGATAAGATCGAATAAAGAAACCCTACGAGAATACCCAGAATGATTAAACCGATGAAATCAATAACTTTCGTATACACGCTTATTCTTTCCATTACCACACCCACCCTTCAATACTTACATTTTAGTAAAGTAAGCCCAGTAGGATAAGTACTAACATTTCATAGTACCGGTGTAGTAGGGTTGTAGCGCAGTTCAGTAGAACGGCAAAAGAGCTGCCTCGCGGCAGCTTTCTACATACGCAATGGTAGGAAGGATCATCACGATAGGGTACATCAGACCAGTCCTGTTTACGTCACCGCACGCCCATGCTCAACCCGCCTGTACTCCTTCGGCACAATGCCCTTACTCTCTCGGAATATCCGCGAAAAGGTTTTGTACGAGCCATAGCCAACTTCCAATGCAATCTCCGTGACGCTCATGTCGGTGGAGACCAGCAAGCTGCAGGCATGACGCAAGCGCAGATCGTGCAGGAAGTGGACAAAGGTTTGGCCTGTCGTTTGCTTAATCACTTCGCTGATGCGTGACACGCTCATCGTGAAGCGAGCTGCCAGATCGGACAGTGCCAAATCTTCTTGATAATTCCGATGGATATAATGAATAATCGGCCACACGGCGTGGCTGGACCTTGAGGGGGATTTGGCCAATGTTGCAGCTTCCTCCTCCTGACCTGCGTGCTGGAAGCGATGCCGATCGAAGCGGATCAGTATTTCCTTCAATTTGGCCTTCAGCAGGGTCTGCCTGTAACGTTCGTCACCGTGATACTCTTTCACCATCTCTTCGATGAGAGCCGACATCATCTCTTGCTCAGCCCCTTCGAACTGGACATAAGCTGGCAATCCATTCGCATCATTAAACAGATCAGAGAGACCTTGATCGTTCCCTGGTTCCATGAGCAGATCCATACTGAACATGCCGTTGAAGAGAACTAGCTTTTGACCCGGGTCCGTAAAAATCTCATGCACCTGATAGGGCAGTACAAACGTGAAAGTGCCAGGCGCCATCGTATGTTTCACATCATTTATGGATTCAGCGCCACGTCCTTCAACCACATAAGAGAACTCCAGGTAATCATGGCGGTGCGCGCGAAAGCCATGTTCCAATGTATTTCTACTAAGGTGAAATGGGAAGGGGGAGTGCATATTAGGGTACGTTTTCAGATAATCTGGAAAATACGTCATGATCAGTCAGGGCTCCTTCGAAAAAATGGGACGTTTTCCGAATATACGGTACGACTTCTTAGTGATCTTATTTTATCATAAAAGCAGGGTCAACAGCGTGTACTTATGAGGAGGAACGAATCGTGGAAAGCGTTAACAAAATTAGAATTGGAATTATTGGTGCAGGCAATATTGGCGGGGTTCATATTCGGGAGTTTTCAAAGCTGGCGGAACTCTGTGAAATTACGGCGATTACAGATGCGTACTTGCCTTTGGCTGCAGCGAGAGCGCAAGAGCATGGCATTGCTCATGTGGCTGCCACACCGGAGGAATTAATCCAAAGCTCGAACGTCGACGCCGTCATTATTGGGGTGCCGAATCAATACCATGCTTCCCTTGCTGTACAAGCGATTGAAGCGGGTAAACATGTACTTATCGAGAAGCCTATGGGCATTAACGCCGAAGCGGCTAAACAAATATATGAAGCAAGTAAAGCGTCGAATACGATTGTGATGATCGGTCACCAAATGCGCTGGGAATCCGTTCCTATGCAAATCAAAGAGCAGGTTGAAGCAGGCGAATTAGGCAAAATTTATACAGCCAAAACAGGCTGGTTCCGTCGCAAAGGTATTCCAGGCTGGGGAACTTGGTTTACGAAAATGGATGAGTCCGGTGGCGGTCCGTTGATCGATATCGGCGTTCATATGCTGGATCTTGCTCTTTATTTGATGGGGAATCCGAAACCAGTTTCTGTTGTAGGTGCAACGTATGCGGAATTCGGGCCGCGCCGCAAAGGGATTGGCACATGGGGCAAACCGAATTGGAACGGTACCTATGATGTAGAGGATTTGGCAACTGCGCTGATTCGTATGGAAGATGGCAGCACGCTGACGCTTGAAGTGAGCTGGGCGGTTCATATGGACACAGACAACACGCCTTTCGTACACCTCATGGGCGCGGATGGCGGAGCTAGCTACAAGGGACCTACGGGTAAATTGCTGACAGAGAAATTCAACCGTGCAATCGAGACTGAATTGAAAAAGCCTGAGAATGATGAAGGCGAGCGCCTACGTCTTAGCCTACATTTCCTAGATTGTATTCGAGAAGGCAAACAGCCGATCACATCGGCACTTTCCGGTTATACGAACAATTTGATTCTCGATGCAATCTATGAATCTTCGCGTACAGGTAGTGAAGTGAAATTGAACTGGGAGTAGTCGCGGATAGAGCGAAGTAAGCGGAACAGAGTGAATATAGAACGGACAGCGTGGAGAACAGACTAAGAAAGCGTATTGCAGCAACCATTTGGAGGGATTATCCGATGCTTAGAGGGTTAACGAGAGCAGGGCTTGGCAAGATCGAGAGCAACGAGCAGTTCATCGAGTTAGCGGCAAAATATGGCTTCCAAGCGGTCGACATCGACGCTTTGAGCCTTGTAGAAGCTCACACCGCAGCTGGTGCTCGTGAGTTATTAGAGAAGAATGGACTCGTTGTCGGGTCCATTGGTTTGCCCGTGGAATGGCGTTCCACGGAAGAGGTGTTCCGCGAGGGGCTGCCGAAGCTAGCCCAAGCCGCGGAAGCGGCAGCAGCGCTCGGCTGCACGAGCTGCTGCACGTATGTGCTGCCCTCGACAGACCTCGGGGCAGCGCACTTCATGGCGCTCGCGACGCGCAGATTGCGCACGTGCGCCCAAATCCTAGGCGCCTACGGCATTCGCCTAGGGCTGGAGTTCGTCGGTCCGCATCATCTGCGGACACGGTGGCAGAACCCGTTCATCTGGACCATCGATGAAACGTTGGATTGGATCGATGCGATCGGTGAGCGCAACGTGGGTTTACTGTTCGATTCGTACCACTGGTACACGAACGGTGGGACTGTCGCGGATATCGAGAAGCTCCGCGTCGATCAGATCGTGCATGTGCACATCAACGATGCACCGGATGTGCCGGTTGAGGAAGTGCTCGACAACGGACGTGTGTATCCGGGCGAAGGTGTTATTGATTTGGCAGGCTTCCTRCAAGGCCTGAAGCGTATTGGCTACACCGGCGCCGTGGCGCAGGAGATCCTGACGGCCGAAGCGCCGACAGATTCTCCGGAGAGCCTGGTCGAGCGGTCCAAAGCTGGCTTCGACAAGGTGTATGCCGCGGCGGGGCTGTAGGTTGTGTGTTGCGTGTTGTATGGAGAGCGAATCCTTCGGGATTCGCTTTTTGTTTCTTTGGGGCTCCGCGGCTCCAACTCCCCCCAACTTTAATCGAGCGCACTTCCAACTAGCTAAAATCGAAATTGAGGGAGCTCCGCGGCTCAATGATACGGCATTGCCCCCTTTTTGACAAATAACTGGATTTCCTCCCGCTAATTCGTGGGAAATCCACGTCTTGGGACGTTTAACTGGATTTCTGCAGCTAGAATAAAAAGTGGACACCTCGTTAACAGATTTAAGATAATAGATGTAACGAGGAGGTGTTCACAATGGGTGAACAACGGCAAAGGTACAATGATGAATTTAAACAACAAACGGTAAAATTTATTCAAGAACAAACGAAAT
>NZ_JBFRGR010000030.1:0-81021 GCF_052115445.1 Paenibacillus sp. 2RAB27 | reverse complement strand
CAGTAGCACAAAACATAAAAAAGATCGCCCGACAGCTTGCGAAGTGCGCAAACAAAAGGGGGATCTTTTTTATTGCATGTAAATATGCGTGGAAAGCAAATTGGAGGGTATTGAAAGTTTCATGAAAGCGCTTTACTCGACAGCCTGAGGTTTTMCATTTATTTCCCACATTGCCACCAAGGGGAGGGGTTGAGGGGTGGATGATGGATGGCGGGATGATGGATGGTGGGATGGTGGGATGATGGATGATGGATGATGGATGATGGATGATGGATGATGGATGATGGATGGTGGATGGTGGATGGTGGATGGTGGATGGTGGATGGTGGGATGGTGGATGGTGGGATGGTGGGATGATGAAGAAGGTGGAGGTGCAAGGGTGCAGGAGTGTAAAAGGCTTGGGAGCGAACCTCACAAAGCAAAAAGAAGCCGCCGCGCAACGCGACTGGCTTCTTTTTCATCATTTTCAAATCCGCTGAACCGCAAGCGGGCATTCAATGAAAGTAACTTGCACCTCAGGAAACGCCTCGCGTACCATCTCTACGACGGTCTGCATCCCTGCTTCTTCGCTCTTCTGATGCCCCGTTACGATCAGTGCCTTCGCCAGTCCCATATCCGCGGCGTCCCTCACATATTCATTCGTTTCCCACTCACTCGTCTCGCCAACAATCAGCAAGTCAATATCCTGACTTCCGAGGAATTTAATATGAGAACGGCCACCGGACGCTCCTGGCATTAAGCCCATACGCTTCACGGGCAGATCGGG
This sequence comes from Paenibacillus sp. 2RAB27, assembly GCF_052115445.1. Taxonomy (NCBI): domain Bacteria; kingdom Bacillati; phylum Bacillota; class Bacilli; order Caryophanales; family Paenibacillaceae; genus Paenibacillus; species Paenibacillus sp. 2RAB27. The sequence goes on along the minus strand of NZ_JBFRGR010000030.1, from coordinate 80,255 downwards.
ATTCCCGGCTACAAGCATATGTTCTATGCCCAGTTTACTTTTCAGATGAGCAACAACGGTGCGTACGGTATGCACTTCATCAGGACGCAGCGTCAGCAACCTCATATTCTCAGGACTTGCATACGATTCCCATTCTAGCTGCTTCAACATGCCCGTCAGAATACCATCTGGTTTATAGCTATGTACGTAATCGTGCAAGCGAAAAATCGCAATACCCGATTCCTCAATGAGCGCGCGCTTCTTTTCATACACAGGATCCCCGCTTAACCACTCGCCTTCATCGAAATGGTTGTAATACGTCGGTTCGTGCGTGATGATGAGATCGACACCTGATTCAACAGCTTGCTTAATTGCCGCATACGTCGTCATAAATACAACAGCGACTTTCCGAACTTCCGCGTCCATCCGTCCGCTTTTCAGCGTATCTACTGTCTTCTCTAGTTGTCCAACGGGTTCAATAAGGCGATCTAGTACCATTTGCACCGTAATCATGATAAGTGAAACCTCCCCATCGCTTCGTAATCCTTACCTGCATGACCTAGGAATACAATTCATGAACTTGTCGAGATAACCATCAAACGGAAATTCCTTTTTCGCAACCTTTTCCTTCAATGCCACTAGCTCTTGCTCGGCTTGCTGAATCAGATCAACGGGATATCCGAATTTAATCGCATGGGCTGTGAATTCATCTTCATCAACAACCTGCCAAACACCATGTCTTCTCACATAATCCAAATCCAAATCGACAAAAGAAACGGTGTTCCCCTTCATCACTGCCGGCTGATTGATATTACAATAAAACTGTTCTAACCTGCCGTCAACAACTTCAGCACTAACTGTAAACCAAGAATCAAATGAGAAAAATTCAATAGACCAATTATCAATCGTAAATACACTTTGTTTCGTGTAATGATGCAGTTGTCTTCCGTACTCACCTAGAACAACAATATGCGAATCTGTCTTTTCTATTAAGGTTGTGTTCCATTCGTAATGGGGACGATTGCCATATTTTAATGCCTGAATCGTGATTTGATTTGCCATTGTTTCGTCCTTCTACGTTTCAATCAGCAATCTGATTTCCCCCATGATCGGATCGGGGAGCGGTTCATTCATCAGTCTGATAAGAATGTCTTTATTAGCACCGACTTCTTTCAAATAGGACAGCAATATCTCCGCCTTCGTACTCCTATTCATCAGAGCATAGGCCACGTACCAGACTTCAGGGCTGCCAACTCCAATACCGTTCCACGTAGCGCTCGGAATGGAGGGAAGTCTGCATAGACCTAAATCCGAGTAGATCGAGAGTCCTCCTATAATCTCTACCTGTTGTGCATCACTCTGTACGACTAGCTTATAATCCGTGCCAAATGGGTAGTCCCCACTCGTTATTTCTTCAACTTGCTCGTACTGTAACGCATTCTTGACCTGATCTTTCGGGGCATCAACCATGACATCCCAGTCACCCACCGTGTTGGTTAAACCAAGGCTAAGCATTAAACCACTGCCACCCAACGAGTAACGAATGCCGTATTGATCTAAGGTTTGAGTTACAGCAACTAGGTTCCCTATATCTGGAATCACTTGTGGCTCTCCTTTTCAAAAAACCGAATACACTTTCTTCTATTCTACCACGTTTCACTTCTTGTTCAATTCAATCCCCGTAGTTCGCTTCTGTTCCTTCCAAAAAGCATCCCACTTGCTTAACGTTTCCTGGATCGTGGCATTCCCTAACAGCAAAGCTTGCCCGGATTCCATCGCTACCTTGTCCCAGTTGCTGTTGCCTGGATATTGAAAAGGTGGTTTGAAGAGAAGGAAGGTATCTGGCTTGAGCGTCATATCTAGCAAGGTTTTATAGGGTCCTGTTTGGAAAAATGGATCAGAAACCGCGGAAGTGTGAATCGGTATCAGGCCGTATTTTTTTGATAATTCCGTATTTTGCTTAGCTCCGGAAAGAAAAGCGATCAGCTTCCATGCTTCAGCTTTATGCTTGGAATACGAGGCAATCCCCCAGCCGGCTCCGCCAACACTTACAAGCGCATTCCCTTTGGGGCCCGTTGGCAGGGGGGCTGTCGCCCACGTTCCTGGTTGCATGTTATCCTGTATTGTTTGAATAACATCCGGATCCTGCAGCAATATCCCTGTCACACCTGAGGTGAACGCCTCCACCTGTTCTTGGAATCCCCAATAAATCGAATCGGGTGGCGAAGCTTCCTTATACAGGTTCAGATATAATTCCATCGCTTTCACCGATTCAGGTGTGGTGTAAATCGTCGACCCGTCATTCAGAAATTGACCATCCTCCAGATTTACGCGATCGCTATTATAAGCCCGTATCAACGTATCCGAGTTCGAAATTGAACCTTTAGCGCCACGAAAAGAAAAGCCATACTGATTCTTAGCAGGGTCTGTTAATTTTTTACTCGTTTCATACATCTCTTCCCATGAAGAAGGTGGTTTAAGGCCTGCAGCCTCCAGCCAATCCTTTCTGTAAAACATTTGACGTTGATACAAGCCGTTCGCTATAAAGTAATTCTTACGTCCCACGACTGAGATCGACTTGGCTGCATTCGACAGCGTATGGAGTTCATCCCAAGAGGACATGTATGTGTTTAATGGATCAATATAGCCTTGGCTCGCCAGATCAGCGACATTGATATCTCTGACTTCCATCACGTCGAGGTCTTGCTTCACATTCAGCATCGTCTTGATGGTAATATCAGCCTGCGAAAAAGGAGGTGAGATTAATTCCACATGGATATTGGGGTTTTGGCTCTCGAATGTTGTGAGTAAACTTTTTAAAATCACCGTTCGATTCGGATTCGTCAAACTCTCGATCATGCGCAGCGTTACTTTCGTGTTGCCCGATGGTGATGAAGTTGGCAAGGGATGCTCCTGACCGGAACACCCCATTATGGTGATCATAAGTACAATCCAACTCATGGCGATCAACCCATTCTTCCTTTCTTGATGTTTCATTCTCATCATGGTTTCCCCCTCACGCTCAAATGGTTAGCCATTATGTAATAATTCCCCAGTTGTGTCAAACACCAATCTCTCTGCCAGCAGTTCTGCACATTCGCTTGTCGGTATGGGACGGCTGTATATGTAACCCTGAATCTCATCGCAATTGCAGGCTTGTAATAAAGCTACTTGTTCCATAGACTCAACGCCCTCGGCTATCACTCGCAAATTCAAACTGTGCGCCATAATGATGATCGCTCCGACGATAGCACGTTCTTTCTCATTGCTTACAATGTCATCCAGAAAAGATTTATCAATTTTCAACCGTTGAATCGGGAAGTTTTTTAAATAATTTAAGGAAGAAAAGCCTGTACCGAAATCATCGATTGAAATTTTCACCCCTAAGGCATATAAGCCCTGCAAGGTTAAAATAACCTGCTCCACATCTTGCATCGCTATAGATTCCGTAATTTCCAATTCCAAATATTGCGGCTCCAAGCCTGTTTCCTCCAGGATCTGTGCAACGGTTTGGATAATCTCTGAATTCTGAAACTGGTGAATCGATAAGTTGACAGCTACATGCACCTTGGGTAGCCCTGCATCCTGCCAGGCTTTGTTTTGCTTACACGCTGTGTATAGAATCCATTTGCCGATGGGCACGATKAGCCGTGAGTACTCAGCAATTGGAATAAACTCCGATGGTGGAATGATACCATGCTTCGGATGTTTCCATCTGGCTAGCGTTTCAACCCCGATGATACACCCCGAATCTAGTTCGATTTGAGGCTGATAATAGAGTGACAGCTCATCCCGTTCTATCGCATGGCGTAAATCTCTTTCTAAAGATAGTTTCTCATATGTATTTTTTTCCATTGTGGTGTTATAAAACTTATGATTATTTCTGCCGCTTTCCTTCGCACTGTACATCGCAGTATCCGCGTGCTTGGTTAGACTTTGGATATCTTTTCCATCCTGCGGATACATACTAACCCCTATACTTACAGAGACATGAAGCTCTTTCTCCTCATAATATACAGGCTTCTGAATCTGAAAGGTGATCTCTTGGATGATAGTCAATATCGCATCTGGATCCCCAGAGTTCGGTATCAGCACCAGAAACTCGTCCCCGCCAAAACGAGCGATAGTGCATGATTTATCCAGCGTAACTTCTAGTCGGCGCGCTGTTTCGATGAGCAATTTGTCGCCAGCTTCATGACCAAATGTATCATTAATAATTTTGAACCTGTCCAAATCAAGAAAAAGAACGGTAAATTCCAGCTTATGTTGCCGCGCTAACTGAATTTCCTTCTCAATAATCTCCATAAACAACTTCCGGTTTGCTAAGTCCGTCAAGTGATCGTGGTAAGCCATATATCGGATTTTCTTCGCATTCCGCCGCCTCTGCAAGTAGTAGTTAAACAAGTAGGTAATGATCGCAATTCCGATCATACTAATCAACATACTATTGCCAATGGTGTTCGCATCTTTAAACAATTCCGAGCCTGGGATCACAGCTTGTACAGCCCAATCACTGGCTGCTAATTTCTCCGCAACAACTAGTTGCATCTCGCCGTTTACCTTGACCGTCCTACTTTCGGAAGGATGCCCCGCATGAATGGGATTCGCTTCGAACACGTTAGGAATGCGATAGAAGTCTCCTTCTATTTCTGAGTTCGTCCTCGTCAATAATTGATTATCCGGATTCAGGATGACCATTTCTCCACTTGGTATATCACCTATGGAACGCTTCAATACCTCAGAGCTGATCTCAATGAGAAGCACATATTTCATTCCCGAACTCAATTTAATAAGCCGATTGATGGCAAATGAGGGTTGTCCTAAATCCGAGTAGCCATATCTTTTGGTAGGGAGCCATCCAATTTCGCCATTGGCAATTACTGCCCTCTGAAACCACGCTTCCTTACTATACTCGATTAATTCCGCATGCAGCGTATCCGTTGTAATTTCTTTCAGCTTCGGATCCACTGGGATCACGTGAATATTCGTAATATCACTCTTGCTAAAGAATCGAATGGCGAAGCTCTCAATAATTTTATTCTTAGCCACGAATTTCTCGTTCTGACTTGTTGCCGCACTCCCATATATACCCAGTTGATTCAACATATCCTCATCGGTCAAAATATTAAATGTTAAATCCTCGTAATTTCGAAAAATGATATTTAACGTGTCTCTGGATTGCGCAACCGTTTGCTTGGTGGTTGAGGTCACCTTGTCTATGACAATTTGCTGCGAATGGGAGTACGAAAAAAAACTGAATCCAACAAAGAGAATCGCTGTACCGCCAACTGCCCAGACTAACAGCTTCAGACCCACCGACTGTACGCCCGGGGCCTTGCGGAACAAGTTAAAATTACGCCGCCATTGTCTAGCGAGCCTGGATAATAATTGTATCAAAAGGAAAGTCAACTCCTGTCTACTCTACCGTTACTGAATTAGAACCTTAACTAGAACCTATCATAACCTATAAATGTTTAATATCTATATAGAAAATCATTAATAATGTATTAGCTACATGCAAAAAGGACTACCCTGTGTTGGGGTAGCCCTTGAAATTGCGTTGTTAGGGTCCGGTTCCGTCAACTCCGAATAACCCTTTTATCCTTCGCTGCCTTAAGCCATAACGGAAATTCGTTCAGCAGCTGATTGTACAAATCTTCATCCGATATCTTAGCAATATCCTTGATGTGAATAAAATTTGCATTGTCTACAATTCGACCTTCCATTGTATCCAGCTTCTTCAAGACTTCGAAATCGGAATCTCCAATTCCGACGAATTGCCAAAACAGTGGTTTGAGAGAGGCTTCCACAATTACTTTTTTAATTGATTTTACAACGCCGCCATCATTAATAAAGATAACAAATGCTGGAAGCGGCGAATCCTCTTCGACGGTATATTTACGAATAACATCTTCCATGACAGGAGGTTCGTTATTACGACCAAACTTATGGATATCTCTGTTATTCAAAATATTTTTTAACACATATTGATCAAAATCCCGCTCCGTTGCAGCAGACAATCGACTAAATTCGTTGTCATACACCCAAATGTCCAGAGCCGCATTATCATCAAATTTACATGCTACCGCCAGTATCCGTTCTACAACCTCCTGAACTGTTCCGTTCTTATACAAGAGTTGCATGGATCCCGAAATGTCGAGCACTAAGCCAACTCTAGCTGCAACATTGCTCATCTTTTTCTTCTCTAATGTGATTTGAACAAGCTTCTTACGTAGATCGATAGTTGAAAGGGCAGGTTTCTTAACGATTTCAACCGTTTCTTTCACTACCTCCTCATTCTCGATCACTAAGCCAAAGTTCGTACATAACGCCGCTAATCCGCCAAAAAAACCACTGCCAATCGCGTTAAATTTCCATTCCCCATTGTGCCTATATAACTCCCCAACAACTATTGCTGTTTCTTTGGACAAGTCTGATCCATATTCATACCGAAATAATTCCTCGTTACGATCGGCATCCATAAGTCTTACATACCTATTGGAGACATCTTGCATGCTATATCCGAACTTTTCACCTTCATGAATGGTTAACGAAAAAGCAATTCTTGCTGTACTTTCTGGGATCTTCGACAAACATAAAGAGATGGCTTCTTTGTCTGGTCCACTAGCTTGACCATGCGTCACTCCCCCGTTTAGCGCAGCCGGATTCCCGTAAAAAATAAAGTCTTCATCTTTTTCGCACCGATTATTTGCCGAAAGTACAAAGCAGGAAGAATCTATGCTCAATTTCGAATCTGCTGACCATCCAAATTGCAATGTTAAGTTTGATAACCCTTTTCCCTTGGTTACATCGATCTTTTGTCCTTTTGACAGAAGCATGTATGTATCTCCTTCACACTGAAGAATGTAGTCATATTTTCAACAGTACCATACAATGGTGAACTCTCAAATACTATTTATTCCGTGCTAGGGTAGCATTACAGACGCTAGATAGATTAACTGGAAAACCTCCAGCTATTTTCGGCGCATTTTACTCATAATTCGATTTAAATGGAAAAAATGTAGCTAATTCTTCTCATTCGACTCCATTCGCACAATACGGAATAAATTAGCTGTAGGAAATCCATTTATTTGGTAAATTCGCCGTAATTCGGCTGAATTAACAACATAAAATCCATCTAGTTTGTGGGAGAGAGGTTGAGTTAACGAGGGTGAGGAAATAGCACAGGGCGGGAGACGGAGGTGAGCGGGTATCGTATGGTGAACAAAGAAGCCACGATGCTATCATCGCGGCCACTTCATTAAACAATTTGCGACGGTTCTCGCTTCAACATGTGTTCTCGATACTCGGTTGGTGTTAAACCCGTGTATTTTTTAAACGTCCGCAGGAAGCTCCTCGTATTCGCATAACCCACTGCATCCGATACATCATTTACTTTAATCGACTTGTCTTTCAACAGCTCCATGGCAGCCTTGATGCGAATCTCAATCATATAATCGATAAAATTGCTCTCCGTATGATCCTTAAACAATCTGCTGATATAAGGAGGAGTCAGATGAAACATGCTGGCTAGTCGTTCCAAAGATAGATCATGCTCTTGATAATGCGTACGAATATACGCTAGCATTTGCTCAATCGTCTCATTCTTCCCGCGTTGGTTGCGCTTTTCCTCTATTTGTGAGGCCAAGCCCTCGAGAATATCGCCGACGAGCTGTTCCGCTTCCTTCCAGTTTTCACACTTTGCGATACGCTCATAAATGCTGCTCAATGGCCCCATCGATATTTCCGGTTCAATCCCAATCGCACTTACGGTTTGCAGTGACTTCATCATGAGATCGTAACACAGCTGCCTAATCAGCTCCGGTGGAAGATTACTTTCGACAGCTGCACGGAAGGTATCTGACAAATAAGTAAGCATCTTACTGCGATCGGTCTGCCTTAAAGCTTCCATGACTGGATCAGACATGCGGCTGAGCTTGTAATAATCTTGTCGGTCTGGTGGCTGTAAATCGTCTATAGATATCACCGAGTGCTTACCAAAAATCATTTTATAGAGGAGTGCCTTTTGTGATTCATCGAACGAACGTGGTATCTCCTGCATATCCATACGGCATGTGCCTACGCCAACCGTCACTGACAAACCGAATTGTTTTTTCATAATATCGAGAATCAATTCAAGAATGACCAATGTCCGCAAATGATTTTGCTCGGGGTCACCTTCAGCAAAGCTTAACAAGACAGCCGCCCTGCCGCCTCCTAAGTCAATAGCTGCTCCCGCATGCTCTGATCGAATCAGCTCTTCCGTAACATTACAGAACATATAGGTGTACAAGGCTTCGTCACGTGGTGACAGTTGTTCGCCATCTTTGCTAATTTCTGCTGTACACACAAGGAAGCGCTCCGGGTACATGCGTATCCCCTGAAACTCCAAATGATGATACACCGCATGGAAATCAGAACGACTGCCATTCAATAGCTCCATCATGATCTTCCATTTGAGCATTGGCTTCGAGTCCCTTACATGCTGCTCCAAGTGCTCACGGTCTGTTAGAATTTCATCGAAAATATGCTCTAAGCTGCTGAGTCCAATGCTCTCGGTCCCCTGCCCTCTTCCCTGCTTCATACCGGACATCTTGCCTGCTAATCGGTCTAACGGCTTAAAGGTCCAGCGATTCACATAGAATAAGGCAGACAACGCGAGGCCGAACATGATAACAGCAAAAATGAGCAGCAGATTGCGTGTAACTTTAAGGGGTTCAAATACCGTCGATTCCGGCATAATGCTGACAACTTTCCATCCCGTATATGCACTTGTCCGATAAAAAACAGACTGCTGCACGCCATCCAATTTAACGTTAAACGAACCGCTATCCGAATCTGTTAGTATCGTAGTGATATAGGGTAACGACTTCATATTGCGGTAAAGCTGAGTTTTATCGTCATGCGTAACGATGTTCCCTTCTGCATCCAGAATGAAGAAATGACCAGGATGACCATCCTCATAGATCGTCTTAATCATTTGGAACAATTCATTCTCTTGAATACTAATGGCCATGAGACCCTTCCTAAATCCGGGACTGCTGAGAGCAGGGAAACTGCGGACCAAAGTAATTACATCCTTTGTTTTTTGACCATCCCATACTTTCTGCGTCGACAACCACTTGAAATATTCCGGCATATCCAAATATTGCGCTAACCAATTAAACTCTGTCGAGGCTTGTTTTAAAAAGGTTGCTTCGGTCATTAAGTCTCCGCTGACATGAGAATAAGCAAAAACTGAGGAGTAATTCGGATTATTCGCGATAAAATCCTTCAGCCTTGTCGTCAGTGTGTAATGGATACTGTATCTTTGTGCATCATCACTATAGCTATTATTCATAAAATAAATAAACTCCAACCCCTCGGCCATGGAGAGCAAATCCTTTTCCGTCTGACGGAAGGCACCCTCGATCTTAGAGTCGACTTGTTTCAATAGTGCCAGATTCGTATCTTTCAAATCCTTTTGCAGCCTACCCACTGTCCCCGTATAGGACAGCCAGAACGTTAGGCTGATAATAAAGAGGAATACGATGCCATAAATCATCATGGCCTTTGCAGAAATACTGTTTCTCATGGCAGGCCTCCATTCGGTCGTGCACTTGTTCTTATTGTATCATTAACACGACCTTTAGGAGGGATAATCATCCATTAATTGATGGAATTCACAGTTACGTTCGCCAGAGAGTAGATAAACAAAGGTGCCCCTGTAAGAGGTACGCTTACAACTCCCGAAACTGCAGCGACATATTTATAGCTTCCATCAATGCCAACAATTGTTACTCCTGGTTCAGTCGTCTCAATAGCGGCTGTTCGTGAACTGGTACTTGTTGTTTGCCAACTGGCATCCCATAAAGATGTGATGTATCTATTCTTATTCTCATCCCAGAATTGATAGCCATAGTAAGGATTGGCAATGCCCGGTACCACACCTAAATAGTTTGCATCTTTTAACACTCTAATCAGTGTATAGTAACCGTAATAACTCTCCTTAGGCTTACCATTCCAGTCGATCAATCCTAAGTTATGCTCCAAGTTATTCGTCTCCGTGCCATCATCGGCAAAATCGTACCAGTGCATAGTACGAATGCCGTTTGCAATGGCATGCATATAAGCTCTGGCCAAATAATTACGTTGGGTCGCACGATCTACTTTTTTCAAGTAGCTTCCGCCTGTGTAAGTGCTCCACCCTAGCTCTGTAATAACAATGGGTTTGTCTCCATCACCATGGCTCGTCATCGTGTCTTTCAATTGCTGCAGCGTGTCGAGCAGCTTCTCCGGAGTACCTTGATCAAGTCCAGGTACAGCTGGATATTCATATTTGACATAAGGATGGACATCCATGACATCGAAATAGGTCTTCACTAAAGCACCATTCTGCCCATCGGAATTATAGAAATCGTCCAGCCAATTCAAACCTTTGGTGGCATCTAAACGATCGAGACCCGCAAGTGCAGGCTCTACAAGTAAGCTCTTGCTGCTGATAGCTTTCAAGCTATCATGGTTTATTTTGAGTTGATTTGCTACAGAAGCCGGATTTCGATTGGCAAGATCGGGTTCATTATAGGTCGAGAATGTATAGACTCCTCCATTATTATCCGCCTCAACATAGCTCGGTCCATGATAGAAGTAGTGGAAATTCAATCCACTTTTACCATACAATGTTTTCATCGCAGCACTGTGATCCCACCATCTGTTCTTGTTGATACCTCCAAGATCTCTAAGCAAACGCAATTTCGTCATCAAAAAGAGATCTTCTGTCTCACCATGATGCATATAGTTTCCTCCCCCATAGGGAGCATCATTGATGGCGAATATATCTCCGACTTTGTCACCTCCAAGCACAGATGGTGTTGTTATTTTCAAAGTCTGCACATCACGCCTTTCAACGCCCGTCGATTGGAAGGGGGTCACTGCTACATAATAAGTCGTCTCGGGCTTCAAAGCGAAATAAGGTAGAAATTTACCTAATTGTTCAATGGACTTTGCCTCAGCTGTAAACTTAGGCTTTAATCCCAATGTACTAGTAAAAGATGAGGTCTCCACGTAGACACCATATTTGTTCACATTATTAACCACACTGTTGTAACTGGACCAATCGAGATACATCGTGCTGTAATTTTTGAGATTAGCAGTGAACTCTACTTGATCCGGTGTTGCCTTCTTAGGAAGTGATGCATCATACAGCTTCCACCCCCAAATGGCGATTTCTCCCACCGTCAGGATTTCCGAATTATTCGCGTTATGCATAATGATTTTGACATATTTGGCAAACTGACCAGGAACGCCGTAGCTTGGTGTATTCACGAACACATTGGCCGTACGGCTGCTTGTATTCGTAGTGTAACTGAGGGATGTGTAATTCACACCGTCTGTGCTGACGAGAACTTCATACCCGTCCATGAACTTATTGCCCCCCGATGCCAAGGTCCATACGTCAATTTTTCCGATTTGATACACATCGTTTAAGTTAAATACAACCGCACCGAATTTCCCTTTGGAGCCCCAGGTCGAGTTGGTCGTTGAAGCTGCATCCGATTCCGTGCTAGATCCGTCGATTAAATCCGGCTGTCCCCCTACCGTGTCATTCTTGGATCCATCGTTATCAAACTTGATTAAATCGCCATCTGTAATGAATGGATACTCGGTTAACCACGTGTAAGAAGCACCTGTTGCAATTTTTGGCTTGGACGTATTGTAGGTACCGGTAGCTCTCAAATAATTATTGCTGAGTATCGCCATAGGCTCAAGTGCATCTCCATAAACCGCCACTTCACCTAACCTCATGACTTGCTTGTTCGGATTTTTATGCATAATAACTTTGATATATTGCGCATTGACTATAGGCTTAATGGCAAGTGAAACAGGAGCAAAACCAGAATCTTGCGCATTCGTGTTCTCCTGAATCCCGACCCGATTGTAAGTTAAACCGTCATAGCTGGCGTATACCTCGAACTGATCCATATAACTTTGATTGTTCGTGTCTGCCCATACGGTAACTGAGGATACTTTAAATACGGATTTCAAATCATATATCAGCGTTCCGTAAACCGCTGCTCCTACAACACTCCCAGTTGAATTGCTGGCATTCTCATCTGGGCCGTTACCACCATCCGACATATCCGGTGATGCTAATTCATCCGAGGCAAGGAGACCTGGATCTGTCGCATGGGTCCCTTCGGACAGCCACGTATAAGACGCACCTGTTGCAATGGCTGGCGTATCTGCCAGAAACAATTCACTTCCAATTGTGTTCCCACTTAGCAGCTTTTGATTGACTGCCGCCTGTACGGTTTGACTAGCGGGGATCACTGTGAAAACCGAACCAAGAAGAATCACAAAAGCACTTATCAGAGCACAACTCTTTTTCGTAATACGCATGGCAAAGCTCCTTTCAGGATGGTTACATTGTGGGTCGGTATCCCCTCTGAAAACGATGGTTACCGACCCCATTCAAAATTACATAAATAACAGCCCATAAATGATTTTTGCAGCTTGTGCACGTGTCGCATTCCTATCTGGTGCGAATCGATTTTCAACTAATCCGTTAATGATACCAGCCGCTTGCATCGACTTAACCGCTTCCTGAGCATAAGAGTCAATGTCTAGCTGATCATCGAAACTCACAGGATTGATCAATGTCCGCAGCTCAATCTCTGCTAACGTAATTACTCTAGATGCCATAACGGCCATATCTTGTCTTGATATGGGTTGATTGGCACCAAAGGCCCCATCCTCATACCCTTGGATGATTCCCAATTTCTGAGCGCTTGCCACTGCTTTGAAGAACCAATCGTCTTTATTCACGTCACTGAAACTCGTTGTAGCATCCGCTTCTATAAGATCGAAGGCATTCATCAGCATCTGAATAAACTGGGCCCTCGTAACCTGTTCATTCGGAGCAAACCGATCACTTTCAATACCATTTACAATTTCTCTTGCTGCCAGCGCTTCAATACTGTTTTGCGCCCACACGGCATCCTGTAGATCTCCGAAGGTCACATGCGTATACAAGGCTGTATATGAGCTAAGATGATTTGTCGTAAAAGTGACTTGACCTGTTGCGGCATCATATTTCCCATTCTTCACCACTTCAAGCGTCTGACCATCTCGGATGTGGTACACAATGACTTGATCGCCGTTCTCGTCAGGTGCAAGCGTATAATCCATCGAGATATGAACCGCATCTCTGCGTGAAAACGAATGAATGTTAATCCCGTCAAGGATGACCTTAAAATCATATACAGCTTGGTTTCCTATGCGGGAACCCGCTGCTCCAGTAAGAGTATCTGAAGGAACCGCCTCCACTACAATCTCCAAAATAGCTGAGTTGGGCTTCACTTGGTCAGACAGCGCATCAGGAGTCAACGCTATCGTCGCCAAACCTGTTCGGAATTGGATGTTTTCGATATTATTCTTGTGAGCTGTGTCAAGGATGGATGCAGGGAGCTTAAGCTGAAATTTCTTGGCACCTGTCACTTTCCCAATATCGATGACAAGCGTTCGATCCGAAGATAATGCTCCTTCTATCGCTTTCTCCAAGGAAGCCATAGGTACTTCGATCTCCACCGTTCCGTCTTGTTTCAGCACTGGGTTTGTAAAGCGGATCGTTCCAGCCTGAACCTCAGGAAGATCTGGCGCTGGCATCCATGTTCCCCCGCCTGAAGGCACGTTACTTTCACCTGAAGGTAACTGAACGGTTACTCGACTAGTCGCCGAATAGCTGCCATCGACGGTCGTCACACAAACCGTTGCCGTTCCAGCTGAGACGCCTGTCACCGTAGCTTGCAAGCCATAGACCTCTTGCGATACGCTGACCACCGCTGGATCGCTGGATGTAAACCGAACCTGTTTGTTGGTTGAATCACTCGGAAGTACAGTTGCATTCAGAACCATGGATTGCCCTTTGTTCAAAATCACTGTCGGTTGGTCAAGCTTCACGCCAGTAACCTTTACTTCTGGCGCATTGATTTGGCTGAATATCAGATCCCCAAATAATTGCGTGTTCTTACTGGAACCAATACCGCTCATGTATTCAAGCCAACCTCGGCGGGTTGTTCCATCGTTCTCATTAATGAGCATGGAAAAGCCAAAAATGTCTTTGTCCGTCACCGTTCGTCCTGGAGGCAGCAGCTCTGTCCAAGGAATCGCGAGCTCATAGGTCGTTGTGATAGCGCTTCGATAAACAGCTGACTGCACAGTCGTCATTTCCCCTATAGGCTTGCCGTTAGCCGCGAGCCATCTCCAAACCATCGGACCTTGTTCTCCAAGTGCAATGCCGAACTCATTGTTAGCTGAGCTACCGACACCGCCTTCTCTTCCCGTATCAATGGCAAATTGGATGCTATCCCCTTGCCACAGATCACCGCCAGCTCCAACTTGATAATGCTTGTCATCTTGAACTTCCATGCCAAAGTAAAGCTGATTCATATCCCACTTCAGGAAGCCCTTGCCGCTTAAATCAGCCTCACCGCCCCAGTTGGCTATGTTTTTAATTTGATCTGGTCTGTTTATGACGATGGGCATGCTATTACTCCAGCTTTCCTCAGATAGCTTGCCATCGATAATTGGCGCTGTCTGGTCGTTTACAGCTGCAATAAAATTAAACGGTCTTTCCACAATCTTCGTAAATCCGCTATCCAAATCAATGGATAATTTCAATTTAGCTCTTGCTTGTTCCGGAAGAGCGGTAATGGGCATGGTGATCTTCGTAATTTCACCTGGCAATAAGTGATTGAAAGTAATTGGGCTTCCTTGTCCTAGGGCTAGATATACCGCCTCCGTAACTCGAACGGTACCGTTTAGCTCTTTGTCAGCAGTTGCATTCTCTACATAGATTGCCGCATTCCAATCATTCCATCTTCCAGGCACTGCAACCTCAGGCACAATACGAACTTTGACGGTCTCTAATACGTTGACCTTCAATTTCATGGCTGCAACGAGTGACGTACCCGAGATAACTTGAATCGTAACCTCGTGGACCTTCTCTTCCGCGTTAAAAGGGATGGGGATAGCAACCGGAATCGCCGTTGTTCCTACAGTAAAGCTTGCTTCACCTTCGAGTTTCCAATCACCGGATGGACCCATGAGTTGAATCTTTCCATTCAGTTCCGCTCCCAAGCCAGAACGTTGAATAACCGTATGGAGCGTATCGCCACGTCTTACATCCACCGAAGTGTTTTTTAATACAAAGGAATCATCAATCGAAGAGATTTCCAAGCCCGTGCTCGAGTATATGAAAACAGGAGCACCACTAATTGTTAAGCTCGCAATCCCATCATTAACCGGTAAGTAGGAGTAACTCCCATCAATACCTACAACAGTAAGGCTCGTATCCTTCGTTTGGAAAGTGGCTGTTTTGGTAGATTCATCAGCAGCCCACAGCGATGTAATGTACTGATTTTTCCCTTCATGCCAATATTCATATCCATAATACGGATGATCAACATTCGCTTTGGGTCCAATAAACTTGGCGTCTTTCAAAACTTTTGCCATCGTATAGTAAGCATAGTAGCTTGGCTTCGGAACGCCATACCAGTCGATCAAGCCCAGATTATGTTCCAGATTCGTCGGATCGACTCCGTCATCTTGGAAATCGTACCAATGCATGCGCTTAATACCGCCAGCAATTGCATGCATATAGGCTCTAGCTAAGTAATTACGTTGAGTTATCTTATCTACAGGTCGAAGGTAGCCGCTTCCTGTATAGGTGCTCCATCCAAGTTCACTGAATATGACGGGCTTAGGCTGATCGCCATATTTTGCTTTCAGCGCATCGATTTCATTTATTTTCCCGATTAACATTTCAGGGGCACCTGGAACGAGACCTGGCAGACTACCTTCATGATTTTTCACATAAGGATGCACATCAAGAACATCAAAGTATGTTTTTACTAAAGCGTCATTTTGCCCATCGGATTTGTACAAATTCTCAAGCCAAGTCATACTTGCTGGCTCAGTCCCGCCTAAAGCAGGCTCAATAAGTAAATTTCGGTTGTCCACTGCCTTCAGGCTCTCATGGTTTTGTTTAAACTGTAAGGCTAGTGCAGAKGGATTCGTCCCTTTCAGATCGGGCTCATTAACGGTAGAGAAGGTCCACGTCCCTTGCTTATTTTCCATGGGTACATCTTGAGGTCCGTGGTAAAACGTGTGGAACCCGATTCCGTATGTATTAGAGAATGTTTTAACCCAAGAATCATGGATCCACCACCGATTAAAATTAATCCCTTCAATGCTTCGCATGAGCATAAGCTTACGGATGATATTCTCTTCTTCTTTATCTCCGTGATGAACATAGTTTCCTCCACCGTAGGGTGTATCATTAATGGCGAAAATGTCCCCAATCTTCTCCCCGCCAAGGACACTAGGCGTCGTTATTTTCATTGAGCTGACATCCTTACGCTCACCCGAAGTAGTGCTCGTTGGCGTTACAGCTATGTAATAGGTCGTCTCTGGCTCTAAGGATGAAACGAGAAGGAATTTCCCCTTCTGTTCGGCTGACCCATTTTCGGCTGTCACCCGAGCGGTTAGCCCATTCGTCGATGTAAAGTCATTCTTCTGTATATAGATACTGTATTTATTTACCTTATTGACCACCGAATTGTAGGCTGACCAATCTAGATACAACGTGTTGTAATTTTTGATCGTAGTGGTGAGTTCAACTAGATCCGGCATGTCTTTCTTGACAAGTGTCGCATCATAAAGTCTCCAACCCTTAATCGCAATCTCTCCAGCAATTAACCGATCGGAATCGTTGGCGTTATGCATGACGATTCTGACATATTTGGCATGCTTGCCAGGGATGCCGTAGGAGGGCGTATTGACCATCGCATCGGAGTATCGATTGTTCGGATTGGCCGTATAACCGCTGGAGAAATAGTTGATGTTATCCAGGCTTAACAGAACCTCATAACCATCCATGAAATTTCCGCTGCTCGCTTTTGACCAGACATCAATCAAACCGATCTGGTATACGTCATTCAATGTAAATGTGACGGTTCCGTATTGTCCTTGCGAACCTGCAGTCATGCTGGCTGTTGTATCCGCTGTCCCCTCTGTGCTCGAGCCATCAATCAGATCAGGCAAGCCGCCTGCACTCCCGTCATTCTTCGCACCAGCCTCATTATCCGTTGCAAGTAATCCTGCCTGTGTCACAAAAGGCTGCTCCGTATTCCATCTATATGTTGCTTTCGTATCCAACTTCGGCGTCCCCATTGGGTAGTAACCGCCAGCCTTTAATTGATTATTACTTAGAATCGCCGGCTCCTGAACAGCATCACCCCAAATGGCAATTTCTCCGATGCTCATCATAAGCTTGGCTGGATCTTTATGAAGCACAACCTTTACATATCTTGCATATGGGGCAGGTTTCATATCGCTGCTCACAGGCACAATGCCTGCATCATTCCCATATACAGTCTCCGTTACCGCAACACGATTGTAATTGATGCCATCGAGACTTGCATGAATCTCTACTTGTTTCAATCCGCTTGCAGCTGAAAATTCTGACCACACCTGCAGGGATGTTAGACGGTTTACAGTTTGCAGGTCGTAGACCACTGTTCCATAAGCTTCTCCAGATTGACTAGTCGAACTGACAACGCTTACAGAACCGTCCATCATTTTACGCGCACCCAAAGGATCTGAAGCGACAAGATTGGATTCGGTTGCATAAAGCCCATCTTGTTGCCAGGTATATGAGGCTCCTGTATTCATGACAATTGTATTCGCAGGGAACAATTCACCCAGCCTATTACCGCTCAGCAATTTCGGTGAAACGGATTCAGCCGCTAGTGCGGGCATAGGACTCATCGAAGCAATACCCAAACCTTGTATGAAAACGATCATAGCGAAAAGGATAGAACTTATTTTTTTTAGACGTTTCATCACAGAACTCCCTTTCTCGAACGATTGGCCTGACCGACATGTCATTTGATCGAACCGTTATATCAACCCACGTTTTCACACGTCCTCTCTGGTCAATGATCACAACTGGATACTGAAATTAACTTAGTCAAATACGTACAAAATCACAAGAGACACTTTTTATAAGACGTGGCATTTCTTTCGATCCTGTTGAATCGACTATCATATAGCAGATTGCTTATGTTCACCTTAAAAGATGTGACCTGAAGCATGATGAGGTCACTCCATTCAACATAAAAAAAGCATTTCGAACAGAGAGAAATCCTTGCTACAAAATGCTTAATAGCCTAATTCGGATGTTTATCGTTCGGCTTCAATGAAATCGAGAGCTGTTGTGTCACATAATCGGCACTATCGTCAACATATCTTGCCGTCACTTGGTCAGCTTCTTCCAATAATGTTATTTGAGGATGTAACCCATCCAAATCGCCAATGGATAGGGAGAAAAGAAATGCTGCTTTGTTCAATGCCATAAAGTCTATCGTGCGTTTCTCTCCATGATGAATGATCAAGTCAAGCCCATATATGTCTCCTTCTTTGGTTATTTCCCAATCCCAACCTGCTAACGAGCTGGACATCTCTTCCTCACATGGTGATCGAGTTTCTTCCGACTCCTCAAAGACGGCATACACACTTTCGAACCGCAATACCATTTCATCAATGATCACCAGCGCTTTGGCACCTTGCTTCTCTAGCCTTACGCGTTCCAAGCAACCGCCAAATTCCATGCGAATCCGGAAATCATTCGCCGCTATGTTTCCTTGGATACGATCCAAATTGGGATGTGTATCCCCGCCATTCGTTAGGAAATTCACTCCGAGCAGCAGTTGAGTGCTGCTTGCTGCCG
Source organism: Paenibacillus sp. 2RAB27 (assembly GCF_052115445.1). Classification (NCBI taxonomy): domain Bacteria; kingdom Bacillati; phylum Bacillota; class Bacilli; order Caryophanales; family Paenibacillaceae; genus Paenibacillus; species Paenibacillus sp. 2RAB27. The sequence goes on along the minus strand of NZ_JBFRGR010000030.1, from coordinate 61,507 downwards.
TTTGGAGTACTGCTGAGCAATAATCATATCCGTCATGCAAACAACGCATTTGCAGATAGGTGCTCTGTTCGCCATTATCGAAGTACGCCACCATCCCTCTTGTTTGATTCCACATGATTTCATGACGAAACACGCCGATTGTATACGTTGGAGTAAGAAAAGTGTCTGCCCACTTCACAAAGCCAGTCTCCTCATTTCGATAATAAATCTGACTGAGATCACTTTTCTTTTTCCGAGTAAATAGCTGCACATAAGGTTCTGGGCATTGAATTCCGTTGCCAAACCATTCTGAATCATATTCTAAATCCCATTGGTTTAAAAAAACAATTTGGTTGCTTGTAGCTATCTGCAGGAATGAAAGCGCTCTATTATTTAGCAAAGTACTATAGCTGCGGCTGTGTGGACCTGCCCATTGCCTAGAGCTTGGATGATAGTGCTCCGCAACCATTCGCCATACCAAATCCAATAATTCAGTGGCGATGGACTTTGCGCGAGAATGGGTTGCATATGTATGAATTTTTGACAGCTCTACAATGGCAATAATGGAATACGCTGGACTGTTGAATTCTTGAAATGTCCCTAACTTTGCTGTATAGCGCTGAAGCTTTTCCAATCGATCCAGCCCATAATCGGCAAAATCCTTCCGTCCATACAACTCCCCCGCGATTAAAGTCACAAATGCTCCCATGATCGCAATATTCGTATAATGAGGACCCACGTCCCGTTTGATAATGGCATCACAGGCACAACAGACCGCTTCATGGATTTGTCTCTTCAACAATTCAGGCAGCTTATGACCATGGCGCAGCATCGCTAGTAGCAGTTCTTTTCCGCAAAAGTCAGCCCAATTCCAATCAGGCGGAGCCATCTGTGCCAGTGGTTCTTCGTAAAACCAAGGCCAGATTCCGTAGGTATCATGACTCCTCTCACGATCTTGTAAGGTTAGCACACGACCTATAATATCGCAGGCTCTCTCCTCATATTCCGCTATTTCCGTATTTAACAAGCCAACCGCATAGATCAGTGAATGATAAGTCGGATGAATTGTCGGGTGATCCTGAGCTGTTAATGAGGTATGATACCCTGGACTATGAAAGGGGCGGCGAAGCATACAGATCTGGGGATCATAGTCACTTTCTTTCGCGCTAATGGCCTTTATCAATAACTCTTTATAATCAGAATTCTGCACATGTACGTTCATGTTGGGAAGTCCCTCCTTTAATAGAATAACAATGGGAAGGTCAGCCTGCATAAGCAAGCAGCCTTCCCAAAGATTCATTACTACACGTGTATTATTTCAAAAACTCTTTGTTTTTCTCATACCATTCTTGGGCCAGCTTCTCCACATTTTCCCCGCCAAGTCGCTTCCATTCTTTGCGAACTTCTTCCATCGCAGTTTCTGGGGTTGAAGCATTGCCGCCAGTTACGGCTTTCACCTCAATTTGCGTTGCAATCGGATGGAATGTTGCGATTAATTGACTGACTTCTGGAAGATCCGGATTAAAGGCAATGTCTCTGCGATATTTATTTTTGAGGGCCACATTCAAAGATTGTGTCTTTATTTTGGCATATTCTTGGGATACAGCATCTTGCGCAGCCATGACCGGGAACCACTCAGGTACTAAGCTAAAATCAGATACGATTGCGTATTCATTCGCGTAAGATACTTCCTTACGGGATTTATCAGCATTAAGAACTTGAGGAATCTTCCCATCCAACAGTTTGTAATGAACGTTTTCCTCGCCGTACTTCAGTGACATATCCCCTTTTTCCATCATCCAATCTAGGAATTTAACAGCTGTTTCGATTTTATCTTCTTTCATCTTGCTGTTAAAAGCGACAAGAATATTCGCCGGTAGCTCCTGATACAACCCATTTTTCCCATATTTACTAGCTACCGGCTCTAACGGAACCATCTTCGCATCCGGCACATTTTTCTTTAGATCTAAAAATTCATTTTGCATATTCCAAGAACTCATATAAATACCTGATTTGCCCGTCGTCCACAATTGACGCGCTCGCTGGAAGTTGCTATCCGTAATATATTCTTTATCCAACAAACCTTGGTCGAATAACGATTTCTGATAAGCGATGGAATCCTTGTAGCGATCCAACGTTCTACCAAATTTCATTTTGCCGTCTTCCAAATACCATTGATTCTCATTCACCGAAAAGAGGGCTCTGATAATTTGCACAGCATTACCATTGAACGCAATCGGTACGGTATCTGCTTTACCATTGCCGTCAGGGTCCTCATCTTTGAATTTTTTAGCCACTTCAATCAATTCTTCCGTTGTCGTTGGTGCCTTTAATCCGAGTTTATCCAACCAATCCTGACGGATCCACATGGCATGGTTGGCAATACCATCAATACTTCTACTGCTGGTAATTGCATACATTTTACCATTAATGGTCATTGCAGACTTCAGCTCAGGATGTTCTTGCAGATACTTTTTCAATGTCGTACTGTACTTCTCAATGTAGCTGTCAATGGGCTGAATGGCACCTTGGTTTGCTAATTGAGCAATATAGTTGCGATCATACTCCCAGATGAGATCTGGCGCACTGCCAGAAGCAACCAGTGTGCTTAACTTCTGTTGAGCCTGCGCTCGGGGAACTGGAACCCAATTCACTTTCGCAGGTGAATTTTCATTGATCCATTTCGTCCAGCGGTTATCCTCATAGCTGCCTTCTTCTGCGGCTACTGTACCTCTATCAAACGCGGAAATGCTGATTTCTTTCTTCGGTCCTACCGGTGTTGCCGCAGCTGGTGCACTGCCATGTGGCGCAGTCGAGCTGCTTTCGGTCGTTGTCGTATTCGAACTACAGGCAGCCAGTACCGCCAAAGACAAGCTTACAGCAAGAACTGGTTTCCAAACATGTTTCGACTTGTTCAATGCATTCATCCCCTTATAGTTTGGTATCTATACCAAGGGCTATTTGCCCCATGATATCAGCCTTTAACTGATCCAATCAAGACTCCTTTAACGAAATGTTTCTGAAGGAACGGATAGACAATCAGAATTGGCGTAACTGCGATGACGATGGCAGCCGCTTTGATGCCTTCTGGCGTCAGGACTACATTAGCCACGCCTTCACTTCCAGAAGCATTGTCGAGCAAACTCTGATCCACCTGCAGAATCATTTGGTAGAGCTTGAGCGTCAGCGTCTGCATGGTCGTTTTGGTCACATAAAGCAATACGTTGAAATACGAGTTCCACCAGCCCACAGCATAAAACAGGGAAAGAGCAGCTAGAATCGGCTTGCATAAAGGTACGATGATCTGAACCAAAATTMGCCAATCACCTGCGCCGTCGATAGCCGCAGACTCCTCAACTTCCTCTGGTAAGCCCTCCATGAACGTTTTCATCACGAACATGTTATACGTACTTATTAAAGAAGGCAGCCATAATGCCCAGTACGTATCCATAAGTCCTAAGGATTTTACGAGTATAAAATTCGGAATTACACCCGAAACGAACAGCATCGTAAATGTGATGAACATGAGGATGGATGTGCGTCCCATCAGTCTTCGTCTAGAAAGCGGATACGCGGCCAATAAAGTAAGTGCCATATTGAGCGCTGTTCCCACAATGGTTACCAGTACAGTGTTGCGCATGGCTACGAAAAGCTGCCCATCCTGGAAAAGCCGCTGGTAGGCTTCCGTATTGAATTCAATTGGCCATAAGGACACCTCCCCCGCTGTAATGGCTCTACTGCTGCTGAAAGAAGCTGCGATCTCATACCAAAAAGGGTACAAAGCAATTAGTGAACAGATAGCGAGCACCGTGTAATTCGCCGCTGTTCCCAAACGAGTAAATAAGGGTTGATTGCTATTATAGGTTTTCATCGATTACCAAAGCCCCCGTTCTCCGAAAACTCGGGTTACTCGATTCACACCMACGACTAGAATCAAACCAACCGCAGATTGGAACAAGCCTAATGCTGTCGTATAGCTATAGTTCATATTTTGTAAGCCCACACGATACACGTAGGTGCTGATGACATCCGCTACATCCAATACAGACATATTCTGGAGGACCAGCGTCTGCTCGAGACCCACATCCATCATGTGCCCCATCCGAAGGACGAGCAAAATAGCAATTGTGCTGCGAATTCCTGGTAACGTAATATGCCATATCTGGCGCAGTTTCGATGCTCCATCCATCTTCGCCGCTTCATACTGCTGAGGATCAATGGATGCCATAGCTGCTAGGTATAAAATAGTGCCCCAACCCGCTTCACGCCAAATACCGGATAATGTATATGCGACTGGCCACCAGCCGGAACTGGCCATGAAGTAGATGGGCTCGATGCCAAACACTTTCGTCAGCACCAAATTCACAACCCCTGTGCTCGGGGAAAGCATAGCTATAAAGATCCCCCCTAGAACAACCCATGAAATAAAATGAGGTAGGTAGAGCAGATTCTGCACAGTCCTTTTATACCACTCTTTGCGCACTTCATTGAGGAGAAGCGCAAGAAGAATAGGTACTGGGAATCCTAAAACAAGACTGTAGACATTGAGCAGCAAGGTATTCCTGAGAACTCTCCAAAAATCAATACTTTGGAATAAGCTAGTGAAGTGTTTAAACCCCACCCAATTACTCCTAAAAATACCATCTGCAAATCGATAATCCTTAAAGGCAATAATTTCACCAACCATCGGGGCGTATTTAAATAACAGATAAAATCCGATCACAGGCAGTAGCATCAGATACAGATGTCGATCCCTTATCATTCGGTTTCTGAATGTGGATTGCGTCGGTTTGGTCCACATTGGCTTCCTTTGGTTTCTAACTGTATTGAAACCGGTCGCTCTTTCCTCCATGTTGTGTTCACCCTTTCGAAATTGAGCCTGCTGTTGTGCTGGCAATTCGATCGTATCCTGTGGTGAAGAGATTGGAAATAGACATGTTTTGTCCAGTTGACCTTTCTTACAAATCATCCTGTCACCTTTCTTACACATAGTTCATTTTGTTAAGGTGACAATAGACATTCCCTGTTTCTATGCGGGTTCCCACTTGGTATACAAATAGCAGCCTCCCCAGAATGGAGAGACTGCTGATTATTCGATCTAGTTCACTGAGGCAACACTTTCTTATTTCGAAGCTTTCCAAGCATCAATTTGCTTCTGCATTTCAGCTAGGATATTGTCTAGTCCGGCTTTTTTCAGCTTCGCATTCATCGCTGGCAGTGTCGTGTCTGGATCAGCAATCCCCGTGATCAATCCCGCATAGAATTCATCTACGACGGAAGCGGTTTGTGCCAATTCACTCTTCACGTTACTTGGGTCAAAGGAGAAGCCAAGAATTTTGGAAGGAATCGCTGCGGCATTCTTATCCGGACCTGCTGGGAACCATTTCGGCTGCGTTGCACTAGTTCGGAACGAATTGAACATATTGCCGTACTCCCAACCGGAGTCTACCCAGTAGCCGGCGTTGTCCATCTTTTTGATCAAACCATCTGAAACCTTCGTATAGTGCTTACCTTCAATCCCATAGCTCATCAAATTAAACAGCTCTGCATTGGCGTACATCAAGTTGTAGAACATCATCGCTCTTGCAGGATCTTTGGATGTGCGAGAGATCGCTGTCATGGTCGCGATAATGGAGCCTGTGCTCATATAGGGTTTAGAGAATTCGATCGCTGCTACATTCGCTGCATCCCCACCACCAAAGCGTTGTGCTTGGTTGGCTGCCGAGTCCGGATTAATGACCGTGAACGTGGAGGATACATATTTGCCTGCCAATTCATCCGAGTTCGTATCTTTAATCGTTGCTGCATCTTTACGAATAATGCCTTTGGAGTACCATTCGCGCATTTGTTTCAAAAAGGCCGTGAATTCCTTCGTCTCATACAAATTCACAACTTTGGAGGATGCATCGTCGATGCGAACTACACCCGGGTTCTTTTGTGAGAAATACTCAAGACCGATGGCACTGCCGTAGTTCCCCATAACATCCGTATCACCCTTCAGGCTGAATGGATATTTGTCTGGCTCCGACGCTTTCACTTTCTCAAAAAATGGCGTCAAATCGGCCAATGTTTTGAACTGCTCGGCTTTATAGCCATATTTGTCTAAGGTCGTTTTGTTCATCAGTAAGCCTGGTGTACGAGCCAGAACTTGGGTATTAATAATCCCGTACAGCTTGCCCTTCACTTTCGCCGCATCCCAAGCAGCCGGAGGAACTTGTTTCAAAATATCTTGGCCGTATTTCGGCAGCAAGTCGGTGATGTCGAGGAATGCTCCTTTATTTACGTTTTGCAAATAGTCATTCGTCCAGTTGGATGTGAAAATCAGATCCGCTTTCTCGCCAGAAGCTGCAATCGCTTGCATTTTCTGATCGTACGTACCCCAATCGACCAATTGAATGTTCAATGTTGCGTTGATCTTCTCTTTGGTAATTTTGCTCATCGCATCTTGAACCAACTTCGCATCAGGGAATACGCTTTGCGGCAAATACCAAGTGATTTCATATGGCTTAAGCTCCGTTGCGGCTGGAACTGATGACGCTGTTGCCGCTGGAGATGCAGGTGCTGCGCTGGCTGCTGGGGATGGTGAAGAGCTATTCGTGCTGGAACCGCAAGCGCTGAGCAGCATAGAGAGGGACACGCAGCTTACAATAACGGGAGATAACGCTTTGATTGTTCTATTTTTCATATGATCGAACCCTCCTGATTTCATGGTCAACATGGTACAAATGAAGTCATGTATTATCATCCGATCCGGATTCGGATTGACAAACGAAATGAGCCTTACACTCAGTTAGCCTTTAACGGCACCAACTGTCAATCCTTTGATCAAGTATTTCTGAAAGAACGGGAAAGCGAACAACATCGGGCCTGCTGCCAGAATGGCAATCCCCATACGGGAAGATTCAGCTGGAATCGCACTCATATCAATGCTGATGCCTGCTTGCATATTTTTCGTCAAAAACTCGATATTAGACATGATTCGCTGCAAGTAGTATTGAAGCGGAATCAGATTCTCATTTTGAATGTACAGCATAGCAAGCCACCAATCATTCCAGTAAGCCAGGGCATAGAACAAACCTACTGTCGCTAGGGCTGGTTTCGAAAGTGGAAGAACAATTCGCACGAAGGTGCTCAGTTCGGAAGATCCATCGATTTTGGCCGACTCAATAATTTCAAAAGGCAACCCATCCATAAAACCCTTCATGAGCATCGTGAACCACGCGCTGACCCCATAGGGAAGAATTAATGCCCAAATCGTATCCTGCAGGTGTAACACACTTGTCATAACGATATACGAAGGAACTAATCCGGCATTGAAGAGCAACGTGAAGAAGACGAAGTAGCCTGTGATTTTGCTATACCGATAATCCTTCCGAGTCATGATATACGCCAAGGAAGAAGTGAGTATCAAGCTTAACGCGGTTCCTACGACTGTCACAAAAATCGTCACCATATAGGATTGAAGCAGTGCCTTCGGCGTTTGAAAAATATACGAATACGCGACAAACGTAATGCGCTCCGGGATCAGCTGGTAGCCAAATTGGGCGATATCCCCATCGAAGGAGAGTGAGACTGAAATAACGTACAGCATCGGATAGATGAACAGGATCGATAGAACCATAAAGAATAGAATAATCAGCCAGTTATTTTCTGACTTTTTCCTGATAGATGAACGCACCGCCACCCTCCTCCTTAGAACAACGCATGATCTTTACTTAATTTCCTGACGAGTAAGTTCGTCGATACGACTAGAATTAAGCCAACCACTGCTTGGTACAAGCTAGCGGCGGACGCCATGCCTAGGTCACCAACGACTCGCAACGAGCGAAACACATACGTATCTACGACATCTGTCGTCGGGTATAACATCCCTGCATCTCGGGGCACGAAGTAGAATAATCCGAAATCCGAGTAGAATATGCGGCCCACATTGAGCATGAACAACATCGTTATCAGCGGCAAAATGAGCGGGATTGAGATCTTCCGAATTTGCTGTAAACGCGAAGCTCCGTCTATGGAAGCAGCCTCGTAATAACTGTTGTCGATGGACAGCAAGCCAGTGAAGAAGATGATGGCGGTGTAGCCGACATTTTTCCATAAATAGGTGAGTGTTAAAATGAGGGGCCAATAGCCTGGCTTACTGTACCAGTCGATTGGGGCGACATGGAACTGATCCAATACCTTATTGATCACACCGAAGGATGGATTCAGCAAAATGTAGCTGACGAAACCAACAACGACCCACGAAAGAAAGTAAGGAAAGAACAAGATCGTCTGGAACAGCTTCACCCATCTCCGGCCCAACTCCGCCAGCAATAATCCAATGACTAAAGCGCAGGACATGCCCACCACAATAAACAATCCATTTAATAGCAGCGTGTTTCGTGTAATCCTTAGCGCATCTTGTGAGTTGAAGAAAAACTTGAAGTTATGCAACCCAACCCAATCGCTTCCCCAAATGCCTTTGGCGTAGTTGATATCTTTGAATGCGATCACGATCCCGTACATAGGTAAGTAGTAAAAGATGAACACCACAATGATGGCCGGCAATCCGATCAAAAACAAACTTCTTGCCTTCCAGAAATGCTTCGATTCTTTGCGTAATGCTGAGAAGATTCCCAAGTATGCTGCCTCCTTCTGTCTGGGTTACCATGCGTCCTCTTTGTGATTTCATCATACGAAATTCGTTGAGAAATTGGATACTGCTCATTTTTGCTGGGGTTAAAATAGACTGTACGATTTGAAAATCGGAGGGATTTTCACTGTATTTTTTTGTGATGGAGGTGGATAAAAGATAGGTAAAACCGTGATAGATTCAGGCTTTTGTGGAAATGTGAGCATATAAGAGGCAGGTGAAATAATGCGGACGACGGAGTACAATATCGGTCTTGAGAACGATCATAAACAACTGAGTATGCAATATACTGTTTACATGATCCACAATTCAAAGAACGGGGAGATAACGAATGACTAGGAATTCCATTGAAGTAAGCGGCTTACGCAAAAGCTTTGGCAAACAAACCGTATTGGATGGTATCGATTTACAGGTGGCAAAGGGGTCCATATTTGCGTTACTTGGGCCAAATGGAGCAGGAAAAACGACGCTGATAAACATTCTATCAACGTTATCTGAGCCGGATGCGGGCTATGCACGAATCGAAGGGTATGATGTCATCGCTGACCGCAAGATCGTGCGGGGGGCGATTTCGCTCACAGGGCAATTCGCAGCGGTGGATGAAGTGCTGACGGGCCTCGAGAATATCATCATGATGTGCCGGCTAGCTGGCTTATCTGCTGGCGAGTCCCGCATTCGTGCAGCGGAGCTGCTGAAGCAATTCGAGCTGGAAGCCGCGGCTACTAAGCGTGTGAAATCCTACTCTGGCGGTATGCGCCGCAGGCTGGATCTGGCGGTCAGCCTTGTCGTTAGTCGTCCAGTTCTCTTCCTCGACGAGCCGACGACGGGCTTAGATACGGTCAGTCGCCGCTCCCTGTGGGAGACGATTCTGCGGTTGAAGCAGCAAGGCATGACGATTCTGTTGACGACGCAATATTTGGAAGAAGCCGATCAGCTTGCTGACGAAATCGCCGTGCTGAATCATGGACGCATCGTCGCATCCGGCTCAGCAGAGTCCTTGAAAGCTCGCGTTGGCGGCGAAGTCATTGAGCTCAGGAATGCCTTGGATGAGGTCATCCTATCCATACCGACGAGCGGCACTGTTCAGGATGTTTGCCAAACGTTGAACGAGATCGCGGGCTCATGCCCGCCCGGTACGCGCATCTTCATTCGCAAACCAAGCATGGACGATGTCTTTCTTGCGCTGACGACAACTGATAACAAGGAGGCTTTCCTCGTATGAGTGATTTTCAATCTCTGAAGAACCTACAGCCGGTGAACTCGAACAACCCTCACCCCTTAAACATGAATAATCTTCAACCTATGCCCAAGCCAGCTTCTTTCGCAGCAACCAATGCTGTCTTCGTCGGACGCAGCATCCGTCACAGCTTGCGTAACATCGAGTCGCTGATGATGGCCATCATGCTACCCATTATGCTCATGCTGCTGTTTACCTATATATTCGGCGGCGCCCTTGATCCGAGCGGCAATTATGTGAACTATGTCGTTCCAGGCATCATCCTATTGTGTGCAGGCTTCGGCTCATCCAGCACGGCTGTTGATGTGGCAAGCGACATGACCAATGGCATTATCAACCGTTTCCGGACCATGCCGATCAGCAGCATCAGCGTCATTACGGGTCATGTCGCCGCAAGCCTTGCTCGAAACTTACTTGCTACTTGTATGGTTATCGGGGTTGCGCTGCTTGTTGGTTTTCGTCCAAACGCGACATTCATCGAATGGCTTGGAGCCATTGGCCTCATCATCTTGTTCATTCTGACCTTTACCTGGCTGTTCGCCGCGATTGGCCTCGTCACGGGCAGCCCTTCCGCTGCTAGCGGTTACGGCTTTGCCCTGCTGTTCCTCCCTTATCTGTCCAGCGCATTCGTCCCAACGAATACCATGCCATCTTGGATACAGGGTTTTGCGAATCATCAGCCCATTACACCGGTAATCGAAACGATCCGCGGCTTGCTAATGGGTACGCCGGTACTGCATAACGGTTGGTGGGCTATCGGCTGGTGTTCAGTCTTGCTGGTGATGTCCATTGGTTGGTGTCTCCTTGCGTTCCGTCGGAAAAGTGGGAAGTGAGTGGGGTTAACACAAACTTTTACGCACCACGTGCAACTTCCAGCGTGCGGTTCGTAGAGTTGGACCGAACCAACGAACGGCATGTTCAGATAGATAACGTTACACCATCACCTTATCTCGACGAAAAACTCTAATTAACCCCACATAACGTTATGGCGTAACGCTATTCTACTTCTACTAGCTCATTTTCAACTGACTAGTAGGAATAGCGTTATGCCATCATTCTATTTTCCTCAGATGTCGGCTCGTAACCCAAATAACGTTATCGCATAACGCTAGTCGCAGGAACAGCCACACAAATAATGATCACGTACTGAATTACGCCTAGCGGGACATCGATTGGTACATTGGACTACTGAAGATTGCCATTGGATGGTCCAACCTTGCGTTCGGTAGAAAGGGCGGTAAGCAAGGAGGAACTTCTGAAGCTGCAGCTCAGGTTCATTCCCCGGAACAATCGGCGAAAGATGCACAAGTACACTTATTTTTGGGTGAAACGCCTCAAACTAGATGAATAAGTTCGAAAAGGCATCCTTTTTCACTGAAAAGGTGTCCAAAGGATGCTTTTCGGAAAAATTGTTGCCTTTTCGCAAGCATTTCAGATAGGCGGGCTTCCCTTCGATACAAAGGTTGCGCTTTTGCATTTTTCGTAGCGACATAAGTGGCTTATAGTACTCCCTTGACCTCTGACTGAGCGACATTTCGCGCAATAATCCATATTAACGAAGGGATACGATACTCCGATGAAGAATGAGTATGTAAATCTTTTGAAAATAAGGAGTTTGATACCTTTACATGGTTATTCAGTCTAAGATTTTAGTCAAAACTACATTAGCGTTAGGATTAATGCTGAGCCTCGCCATTACAGCTTCTATTCCACCTATCCACGCCGAGGAAAACAATGTGGGTTGGAAGGATATCGCTGTTGGAGGGCGCGTTAGCCTGGGAATGAAAAACGATGGCAGCGTTTGGGCATGGGGAGAAACGAACCGTAATGGTGTTTTTGGCAATGGAGAAAAGGGTCCAAGTGCTACGAACACGAAATTTCCTACTCAGGTGAAAGAATTGAATGATGTCATCTCCATCGCTGCTGGTTCCGAGCACGCACTCGCCGTTAAAAAGGACGGTACAGTGTGGGTATGGGGTGATAATTTAGGCGGACAAGTCGGTGACGGTATGCAGACGACTCTTGAGACAGGATCAGGAAAAATGGTTACAGATAATAACCGTGCTCTTCCACATCAGGTCGAAGGATTAACACATGTCGTTTCCGTTTGGGGAGCTCGGGGGAAAAGCTATGCAATTAAAGATGATGGTACTTTATGGGCCTGGGGAGGCATCTATTATAAGAAACCCGATGGATCTACTGGCACTTATACGTACCCTGTCCAATTAAGATTTCAAAATGTGAGTAGCATTTCAACCGGATATGGCGATAACCTATTAGTTCTTGAAAAAGACGGAACCGTATGGACGCTTGACCGAGGAGCCATCGTGAAGATTGACGGACTCAGTGATATTACTGCTATTGCGGCAGGTGGAGTCAACTCCTATGCCCTACAAAAAGATGGCACCGTTTGGGCATTTGGTTCAAATGGCCAAGGCGTTGTCGCGGGAAAAGACACAGCTAACAAATCCGCTCCCCAGAAGGTACAAGGCATCCAGGACATTATCGATATCCGTGCTACCGCTGGCGGTCCCCTTTATTTGAAGAAGGATGGTACCGTTTGGGCAAGTGGAGATAACCTAGGCGGTCAATTAGGTATAGGTTCCTATAATAGTAGTGATGTCCCTGTACAAGTAAAAGGTTTAATGAAAGTTTCTAAAATCGGAGCACATGGGACTGGGTTTCGTTCCTTAGCACTTAGAGAAGATGGCACACTCTGGTCGTGGGGCGGCGGTTATTCCGGTGATGGTACGGAGTGGTATCGGACTGAACCCGTTTGGATTAAAAGTACGGATGACGAAGCTGCACCTCAAACTACGTTGATCTCTGTACGTCTAGATGGGACTTTGCTCTCGTTCGAGCAGCAACCCACGATCATCAATGGAAGCACACTGGTTCCCTTGCGTAAAATATTCGAAACATTTGGAACCCATGTAACATGGGATGCCAATACCTCAACGATTACAGCAACGAAAGGTAACAACGTACTAACACTGATTGTCGGAAACACGACAGGTTCCTTGAATGGAAAGTCGATTTCGCTTGACGCTCCTCCTACCATTATCAATGGCAGCACCCTAGTACCTGTTCGTTTTATTGCAGAGTCACTTGGTACCAAAGTTGATTGGGTTCCTGAAACACATACAGTAAACATCGTCACGAAATGAAAAAAGGCCATTCCTTCTTATTGGAGGATGGCCTTTTTGGTGTATTAACTTTTGTATTAGTCAAACGTGATGAAATCGAAATCAATGTACCGATCCTGTTGCAGTTTCATTTTCTCTTCCGCCTTTAAGGCTATCACCATAACCTCTTCATCATCATTCTCCACCGCAGCGAACTGATATCCACTTGCTTTAATCATGTCATTTATTTCCTTGAGTAAACCATAGGTATTCATATAACTACCCACATGCTCAGGATGAATGACTCGCTCTTGACCATTCAACCTAAAGCTAACGGTAATTGGCCCTTCTTCTGCTTCCCATGTTTCCTTTATATCAGTCGGCTGAAATGCCCCACGTGATATCTTGCTCCACTGCCCTAACGTAGTTACGTAAGCATCTTTTCCCTTACCGACATCTAAATCCCAATCCTCTACCCAAACACGGTCTTCATCTGCTATTAAAAGAGAGAGTTCTGCTAAATCATTGTAATACTCGCTAGAATCGAAAGGATTCCAATCTGTAAACTTCTTTTGTAGTTCCAGCATTTTGTTATCAAACTCTTGACTTGACAGTCCCTTAACACTTTCAAAAAAACCTAATTTCCGATAATATTGCCCTGCATCTAATAGTCGTTCAGTAGGCTTAAGCTGACCAAACTTCTCCTTGCTTAACTGATAGGGTGTTTTTATTTCTTCTAAAGATTGTAAGATATTTTGATAGTCTTTGTTTACTTCTGAGTAAACGAGTTCTCCTGAAACGAGAATAACATTGAAAAAACTATACGTCCCGTCGACTATTGTATGGGTAACTGTAAGATCTTCACCCTTCGTTCCTCTCTTTGAATAGGCAAATTGCCGTGCATTCAACCCATTCGTTTTCAATGTTTTTTCCTCGTAAAATTTAGTGATCTTCTGATCTTCCAACATTTTTTTTATACCCGCTTCATAATCATCTAGTGTCAGAGTCTCTTCGAATAGTGACTTTGATTCTGATGAAGATAACAAAGCGTTATTACCGCTTCCCGCGTATAGTTGGTATTTAACGTTAGCTGGAGGCGTTAGACTCAGCCAATTCCCACCTAATGTTGCTTTTAACTTCTTATCAGGGGTAACTATATCTCGAGTAGATTGAAGATAAATCGTTTTCGAACTGCTTTCCCAAGTCACAACAAATTTGGAGGCTTCTCCTACAAACCGGATTGGCACAAAAATACTGCCTTCGATATTTCTCGGCGCAACAGTTAACGTATTGGAATCGCCGTTTAAAGTAGCCTTTGGATTATCCACCTGTAGAGCAATCTTCGCTCCTTGCTTCTCCGCTTGGATCGTTCGTGTTGTCCCATCCCACTGAATAACGAAACCTAACTTTTCAAAAAGAGGTCGGAACTGTACCAAAGTCGTCCCCGCATCTACCAATGGAGCAAGATCAAACAGAACGCGGTCGTCGTTCACTAATACGGATATGCCTGATACCTTGTCCGATGAAGCAGAAGCCCGATTTACCGCAACTCCTGATTGTTCCAATTGCTCCAACAGCGCGTTAGACTTTTCATTAAGAGAATCTTTGGTAACATAGATTTGACGTAGTTTATTCATTACGCCGATCGATGAGATATCTGTTACTGGGTTATTTGAGACATCCAGCCATCCAAGCTTAAGTTTGGTAAGTGGTTGAATAGTCTTAATTTTATTGTTACTGGCCAGTAAGTCGGTCAGACCAGTCAGGCGAGAAAAACACCCAATTTCCTCAATTTGATTATTAGAAATGACTAACTTTTGTAAGTCAGACAGATTCGCGATCGGACAAGCATTTTGAATTTGATTATTATTAATAGCAAGAAACGTTAAATTATACAAACTACTTAGCGGACTGATATCAGTAATTTCCTGATTAGGCAAGTATAATTGTTCCAGATTACGTGCCATATTCAGACCTTTTAAACTCTTAATTTTCTCTTTCCCCTTCGGATATAGGGACGTTAGTTTTTGTAAATTTGTATAATCCAGTGCCGTACCTTCTTCTAGTTTCAGCTCTGCCCGAATTTCCTTTTCGAGAACAGCATCCTCGATTTTAACCTCTGGCGATGCAGCATATGTCTGAGTTGGGACCAAGCTGCTCCATGATAATATCCCGATTAAAGCAATAGCAATAATTTTATATGTCACTGTTCATACCTCCATTTCATTCTACTTGCTTACAATTACGACCGTTTGATTCTTCTCATCCCACTCTACCTTAGCGCCGAGCGTTTCGCTGACAAAACGGACTGGCACGAACGTCGTTCCATTCTGTATCTTAGGGGCAATGTCTAGCTGAATGACACGGCCATTAACGAATGCTTCTTTCGAATCAATCGTTAATTGTACCTCCTTATCTCCTTTCGTCGCTTTGACCGTACGCGTTTGCTCGTCCCACGTCACACTTGCGCCTAGAGCGTTGAAAATTCGACGCATCGGAAGTAAGACACTCCCCTCTTCACGCAGAGGTTTCTCATCGTTAGAAAAGCTTTGAATATTCGTATTGATCATGACGGTAAGCTCATTGCCATGTGAAATGACAACACCACGATTCTTAGCAGTCTCTATAAATTCTAGCGATCTATCATCAAGTGGATTGTTCCCAACGTGAATCTCCCACAGTTTTGGATGGTCATTCAGTGCTTCAATATTGGTGATCTGATTGTTAGCCAGGTATACCTCCGTTAAGTTCACAAGCTTTGTTAAAGCCGAAATGTCCTTAATCTGATTGAAGCTCACGTCTAGATCCGATAAGGTTGAAAACTCCTTAATTCCCGAAATATCAGTGACATTACTATTGGATACATGTAAACTCACCAATCGACKAAGATTCTTTAAAGATGTTAGATTCTGGATGTTATTTCCGTTAAGAGAAATGTAGTTTAATCGCTCCAGGTTAGATAAATAAGAGATATCAGAGAGACCATTGTATCCCAATGTTAAAAAAGTAAGAGATGTCAATTGCCCAAGCCTTGAAAAGTCTTGCACCGGAACCCTATCCAGAAATAGCGTTGATAGTTTATGCAATTGCACTAATGGCGTAATATCGGTAATTGGATTATAGCTGAGTTGTAAGTCCGACAAGTTCGTCATAAGTAACAACGGATTCAATTCAGTGATTTGGTTATTCATTACGTTCAGATGTTCTAATGAAGTCAACTTCGTTAGCGGTCTAATATCTCGAATATGATTTTTAGACAGATCGAGCCTAGTTAAACTATGCATGTCCTGCAAGAAAGTCAGATCTTCGATTCCAAAGTTGGAAAGATTGAGCCAATACAGTTTTTTTAGATTTTGGAGAACGGTAAAATCCTTAACTGGGTTGTCATCAAAACTTAGGATGGTAAGCCCCGGCATGTTTTGGATAACTTGGATATCTGAAATGTGATTACGACTGATTGAAAGTGAGGTTAGTTTCGTCAATTTGTTCAGCATGCTAATATCTTCGATCTCATTACTGCCTATGTATAGCGAAGTTAAATTGATCAAGCGCGACAGAGAGGAAACTTCTTTAATGTGGTTAAAAGAAACTTGCAACGAAGTTAGGTTCACCAAAYCTTGTAAAGGAGATAAGTCATAGATATCGTTACCGTAAAGAGTTAATATTTCGAGTTTAGTTAGTCCTCTTAGAGGCTCCAGATTGCGTATTTTATTATCGTACAAGGTTACATCTTTTAAATTAACCAATCCACTTAAAACGCTAATATCAGTTAATTCATTATGATTAAAATCAAGAGATTCGAGATGTGTTAAGTTAGCAATCGGCGTTAAATCGGAAATCTTATTTTCTCCCATACGAATAGAGGTTAGATTTTTGGCATATTCCAGACCGTTTAGGCTTTTGATACCTAACCAACTTGCTCCCGAAATCGACTGTAGTGACAACATATCCTTCTCTGTAATAGACGCGTCTGAAAGTTTCAACTGTTTCCGAATTAACGCATCTAAAGCGGGATCCTCAATCGTTACAACAGTTATCGATTCCGCATGGACTGTTCTAGAACCCCCCATGAATTGCCCTATGGATATAAGAAATAGAACAACTGCAACAAGCCACATATATTTCTTTATTAGTTTCAAGATCTTATCCTCCTATTTAAAATTCACCTTAAAACCTCTCCCCATTATAGTAGAGCGAAACCCCATCAGTATACTAAATATTACAAATTATCCAATCTATTAAATGTAGACACATCAATAAGCCGTTCAGGTAGATAACGTTATGCCATCGCCTTATCTCGTAGAAAATGGCTGAATATACCCATTTAACGTTATCGCATAACGTTATTGTCCCTTTACTGCTCATTTACTACTTTAAAGTAGAAATAGCGTTATGCCATCATTCTATTTTCCTTGAAAATGTGCTATTAACCGAAATAACGTTATCGCATAACGCTATTCGCAGGAACAGCCTTTACCCAAAAAAAACAGCGCCTCGACTATGAGTGGGTGATGGGGGCTGTGATTGGTGTTGGTTGCTGGGGCTGGTGCTGGGGCTGGTGGTGGTGCTGGTGGTGGTGCTGGTGGTTGCTGGTGCTGGTGGTGGTGGTGCTGGGGCTGGTGGTGGGGCTGTGATTGTGATTGGTGTTGATGTTGGTGCTGGGGCTGGTATTTGTGCTGGTATTGGTGTTGGTGGTGGTATTTGTGCTGGTGCTGGTGCTGGTGCTGGTGATCGTGCTGGTATTGGTGGTGGTGGTGGCTGTGGTGTTTACTGGAAATTGTACAGCTATTTCAGAACAATTCACCTGAAAAATCGTAATAGATGGAAAACACGCAGCTAATTCTCCCCCAACTAAGCGTATGGGCGAAATTTCCGGAAATTAGCTGTACATAATCCATCTATTCTCCATTTGTATCAATTTTACGAAGAATTAACTACAGGAAATCCATCTATTCGCTTAAATGAGTAACCTAACAGGCTTGCGGGTTGGGGTGGGGTGGCTCCGGGGTCGAGGACAGGTTACCCCTGCCCCACTCTTTTCTGCCTCAAATAACACTCAATCCCATCCAAGATCCGCTCAAGTCCGAAATCCAGATCGTTGCCGATCGGGTTCTCCACCTCATCCGTGTAAGCACCTGCCATCAAGATGGGATGCAGATGGGGGAAACGATCTGGCTTGACCAATTGCTTCAGTGCTGCGCCGTAATTGACCCCACTAAATGCTTCCGGACTCGCGCCATCACGGATCGCCTTATCCATATCCCGCGCGATCAGACCGCATGCTCTAGAATAACTGCTGATGAGCAGTAGAAATGACATCTTCTCAAAATCGTTCAGCGGAAAATCCCGCATGATTCTCAACATCCAGTCGATCACCTGAAGATTGTTTGGCGCGAGGGGAACACTCGTAATAGGAATATCGCCATACCACGCATGTTTGCGGAACACATCTACACAAGCCCAGACGTATTCCCCCATTTCCTCGCGCCACGGCTTACCTGGCACCTCCGGTGGAATCGGGATGTCACACACCGCATCCTGCATCAGCACGAGCAAATCTTCCTTACTTGTGATGTAGCGATACAAAGACATCGTTGTGTATCCCAACGATTGGGCTACCCTGCTCATCGACACTGCCGCAAGTCCATCGCTGTCAGCAATGGCAATCGCCGCGTCAACGATTTTTTTGATGCTGAGTTCACCTTTGGGCCCTCTACGGGACGGCTTCACGATTCCCCAGCTAAGAGCTACACCTGACGGTAAGCTCTGTATAATTTCATCATCGATCTCGTCACCGATCTCCATGTTGTTCAAGCCTCCATTATCCTTGCATTCCGAAAATGTATACATCGTATACAGTATATCACAATCGCATCTAGATTGATTAGTCGAGGCACCTAAGACAACAATCTAAAAATTTACAATTCCGTAATATGTAATTTACACGACCCTTACATAGTTTTGGTATAAGTAAGAAGTTAAGAGAAATGCGGATAATACCGAGGGGAGAATTACTACTAATGAAACGTAAATGGATCGTATTAACATCTTTACTGCTTACTCTTCCAGTGGCAGTTTCGGGAACAGTAACTGCTCAGCAAGTGAACGGCGTAACCTCTGAAAATGTAACCTATTCGAGTAATGGACAAGTCATTCAACCATCAGCACCAGCTGTAAATTTGGACGGCAGTTTGTACATGCCAGTTCGCGCACTATCGGAAGCCATGGGTAAATATGTGGATTGGGATGAGTTCCGTAACAGTGTATCTTTAACGGACAAGCCTGTCTTGACTGGTAAATACGAGCTGAAGGCAGCCAATCTTGCAGAAGGTATTAAAATGGGCGTGGGATCATCATTAACGCACCTTCCAGGAGACCCTGATAATGTATTCTATACGACGGCCGATCGCGGGCCTAACGGTCAACCTACAATCAATGGTAAAACAGTGCGAACATTCCCAATGCCAGACTATACACCAACGATTTATAAAATCGAAGTAAGTAAAGGTGAAATCAATATTTTAGACAAGTTCCCTTTGAAGCTAGCAGGTACTGACCCTGTGTCTGGTAAAGTTACGATTACTGGGCTGCCAAATATTAAAGGTCGCGATGAAGAGCCTTACGATGCAAAAGGCGAGAAAGTATTAGCTTACGACCCGTACGGCCTTGATATCGAAGGCTTAGCTTACAATCCAAAGGATGATTCTTTCTGGATTTCCGACGAATATGGTCCATCCATTGTCCATGTGAAACGTGACGGTACGATCATTGAGCGTATTGTGCCGAAAGGTTGGGCAAGTCAGGCATCTGCTCCGCTTGTGCCTTCCCGTGAGACGCTGCCAGAAGTGTACAACAAACTTCGCCAGAACCGTGGAGCTGAAGCTGTTGGCATAACACCTGATGGCAAATACATGTTCATGGCTATGCAAAACGCGCTTCGTAATCCAGATAAAGCCATGGACAATTCACGTCAGGTTCGGATTATTAAGTTTGACCTCGCAACTCTTAACCCTGTTGCTGAGTTTGTATACGTCCTAGAGGATGCGAAGCAATTTAAAGATCTTGTTCAAGGCGATATCGTCATCTCCGATATGGTTGTCGTGAACGAGAACACACTGTTAATCGATGAGCGGGATAAATTCTCTGGCGATAAAGTACAGTTGAAGCGCATTTATGCCATTGACCTTTCAACAGCAACCAATGTTATTGGCAAGTACGACAGTGCGACAGCAGCAGGTAAAACGCTTGAGCAAATGACGATTGCAGATCTGAAAGCCAATAACATTCTGCCTACGACGAAGCGTACCGTATTGGATGCAGTAGCATTCAAGTTCCCTTATGAAAAAATCGAAGGTGTTTCGCTCATTAATGGTGATACGCTTGCCATTACGAACGATAACGATTTCGGCATTGACAGCACGACACCAGAAAATGGTACACTTCTTTGGACATTTAAACTGCCATACACAATTAAATAGGTTACATCAACGAAAAGACCCGAAAATCCAATCATGGACTTCCGGGTCTTCTTCTTTCATCGCATGCGCTTTGCCATATACTCCCTTGGCGTCATCCCAAACTTTGCCTTGAATAGCTTATAGAAATAACTCTCATTCTCTACGCCTACTCGTTGCATGATCTCCTGAATGCTTAGCTTGGAGTTCTCCATCCATTCCACCGCTTTATGCAGCTTCACCTGATTAATATATTCGGGAATCGACATCCCGAGGTGAATCTTGGATATTTTGCTCAACTTGTAAGCAGGCAGTCTCATCATTTCAGAAATACTTGCAGCGGAGAGAGAAGAGTCGAAATAGTTGGAATCGATGATTTCCTTGATCGTGTCGGCGACAACTTGGTTGCCTTGGATGCCTTTCTCCTCACCTTCACTATGAATGGCGCGTACCGCTTCCAACAGAAGTCCCTCGAATTGCTCAATCGTTTCCTCCTCATACAGCTCGCGACTCATCAGCCTAGCGGGAACAGCAATTGGCTCCTTACTCGTACGGTTCATCTCAAAAATCGTCTTCTTCAAATGGTGCACTACCTGCATACTGACCAGCATGATGCTGCCATAGTCCAGTTTGCGAATATGAGCGAATACATCGCGCAGTCTTTCTTCTGTTTTGATTGCATGCCCCTTAGGCACTGCATCTGTAAATTTGCTTACCAACGCCAATACTTGCTCTACATCCAAACTCCCCGTATTCTCGTCAATATGTACCTGTGTAATCACAGATTTCGTTCCAAACACATACCGATAAGAACTATTAGACAAGGTTTCGTTATAGGCGGCCGCAATCGCTGTATATTCCGTAATGACGTTGCTGACCGTTGCCGAAAAAGAGATATGGTAGTGTTTCTCGATGTAGTTCTGCGCTTCCCGCAGCGCTTGTTCCACGTGTTCCACGGAATCCGCTTGACCTTCAGCCGTGTTCAAAAGAATCGTGAATGAGTCGTCTTTCATATCCACAGTTTGGGCAACCATCCCCATTTGAGATATGGCATCCGTCGTGACATTGGCGATCGCGAAGCGCAGCAACTCTCTTTCAGCCAAACTTTTATGGCTTAGGAATTTCTTGTACTCATCGATGCGCAACACACAGATTAAGAACGGTTTATCTTTCGTTAGGGCATCATTCAACAGCCTCAGTACATCTTCAAATTCAGCTGCATTCATACTGTAGCTATCTGACATCAGCTTTTTCAAAAAGTAAATCTTCATGATGCTCGTATTATTATTCTTCTCGAGGTTGTATTCATAGAGCTGTTCTCTCGACTTCCGATACACCTCGGTCAAATAGGAAAACTCGTCTTTCACCCCAGGCTTTAGGAAACCATCCCGTCCCGATCCACCGAGCGACGTCTGTTCCATCAGTCTTCTCACTGGTCGATATATGCCACGAGAGACAGATAACGTTAAGAGCAGCGCCCCGACAAAAACAGCTCCCGTTATGAGCAAAATCGTATCCAGCAGCTGCCTCAAATTCGCGTAAACTTCTTTATACGGCTTCGCCTCCAACAGCGTCCATCCCGTATTTTCCAAGTAGATATAAGAGACGATAAACTTCTCACCATTCACTTTGGATTCGTAAAATCCAGCCGGCTCTCCCGCATGCATCCGATCTTGAGAAACTGACGTTTCAAAGGCTTGCTTAATCGTAACGGCCGAAGCCTTGTCCGCGATCAAAGGGGTGGTATCGGTTTCAATAAATTGATTCTTGTTGTCTAAAATGTATAAATCGCTTTGCGTTCGCGAATCAAACTGGTTAATCGTTCGAATGTTATCGACGAGCCAATCCAATTTCACATTGAGAATGATGGCGCCGTCCATCACACCTTTTTCATCCACATTTTCAAACATGACATAACTCAGCACGGTATCGTAGGTAGGTTTGGCGCTGCTGCCACCGGTTTGCATTTTCCGCACAATCGCTTTCAAAGGCGTAATATGAGGACTCTCCGCGAGAACCTTATCTAATTCAGCATCCTTATGGTACAGCTCACCAAATGTGGAGTAATACAGCTTCTTATGGTTGTTATAGACATAGACCGATTGAACGAATGGATAATTGGCAACGACGGTCGCATTCAGTTTATTAATCGTATTCATATGATCATACGTCTCTTCGTCATTCAAATACATGAGCGCCTTCACATCATTATTACCGTATGTAGAGAAGGTAAGCTTACTGATCATCGTGTCCAAATAATCGATATTGTACTTCATTTGGGACAAGAGCTTTTGGCTTCCTTCGTATTCGCTTTGAAACACATTTTTCTCCACATTCACGTAAATAAGACTGGAAAATGACAGTAAGATGAGCAGGATCATGCAGTTGATCCATAGAAAAATGCGCAGCAAATACTTCTTCTCCCGAACGACTCGCCAAAGTTTCATGCCAGTTCCCCCTTGTGTCTAAACATTATTAGGCACGAATCCCATGTACCTTATTATAACGCTTTCAACAAAAACAGTCCCTACTGATTTGCATCATAGGGACTGTCTCATTTTATACGCCTAGCTCATCCTATTTAAACAATTTCACCGACCACACATACTCCACCGACTCACCTAACTTAAACACCACCATTGCAGCTTTCCGTGCACTTTAACACGAATATATCACTGCTGAGCATTAAAACTACCAGTCTAATTGGCTCTTCGTCTTGCTCCGAATACTCCCCCATTGTGCTCCGAGCGAGAGTTGAAATAACTGGAAAAACTACAGCTAAATTTCAACAATTTCGCTCCAAATTCAGATTAACTGGAAAACATACAGCTAATTTCTATCAATCTGACCAATATGCCACTAAAGAGGATATTTAACTACATAAAATCCATCTATTCCTCATTTTTCCACTAAAATGGCGAAATTAGCTACATGAAATACATTTATTACTAGGTGGAGGGTGTGAATGGGGGTGAGTGGATTCCCCACTCACCCCATCTTACTCTTATACTGCGTCGGGGTAACTCCCGTATGACTCTTGAACAATTTACAGAAATAGCGATAGTCGGAGATACCGACTGCGCCGGATACTTCGTATATTTTCATCGTGGTCCGCTCCAACATCTCGCTTGCTTTCTCCATACGAACCCGATTCACGTATTCCAAAAAGTTCTCGCCGATCTCCTGTTTGAACATCTGACCCGCGTACGAGGGATGCATATGAACGAGTTTGGCAAGCTCTGCCAGCTGCAAATCCGCTT
Source organism: Paenibacillus sp. 2RAB27 (assembly GCF_052115445.1). NCBI lineage: Bacteria > Bacillati > Bacillota > Bacilli > Caryophanales > Paenibacillaceae > Paenibacillus > Paenibacillus sp. 2RAB27. The sequence goes on along the minus strand of NZ_JBFRGR010000030.1, from coordinate 37,817 downwards.
GATAGTGCTCGCGAATGTAGCGGCACATCCATTGGATCTCTTTGCGTACAGTCACCGGAGGCTGGGCTTGCTGATTCCACCATTCGCAGATGGCATCAATGGTTGCCAACCACCACTCACAGTACGTGTTCCACGTCGTCAGCCGATCGATGCCACTTAACCTAGCAACGACTGCGTCTGGCAGCCGCACAAGTTCAGGTTGCAGCATTTGTCTCGTCAGACGGAGCAAATCCCCCGGATGAACCGGTGGCACGCCGAGCGTAATCATCACGGATACAGCTTCCCGGAAGGCCTCCACATTCTCACGCTGCAGAGCCTTGACAACAGCCGCCGTCCACTCCCTCGTCTGCTGCGCATCAAGTCGCCGAAGTACGATCGCTGGCTTCTCACCCTCATAATAGAAATATGCAGCCAGTCCATCACTGCCTTTGCGCATAAGGTCAGCTAGTAGTTTCCCTGTCCATTTTGGCTTCTCTAATTCTTCAACAGATCCGATGTGAACGAGGCTTTTCACAGGAGCATAGCTACTTACCGTCTCTTGCACTATTCTTGCTAGCTGATTCAAATGAAAGGCAGGCACCTCGCGCTTCGACCCGACAAGTAGAAGTAATTGGCTATGTTGCAGAGGCAGGATTGCCATTCCGTTTCCATCGCCTAACGTCTGTGTATCCAGTTTGGCTGCAAGTACTTCGGCTAGCTGGCTTTGCAGATGCACGAGTTCCTCCACAGATGTACTGGCTTGCCCGGCAGCTATCTTCGCACTTGTCTCCATACTCCCCTCTGTACTTGTCCCCGCATCCCCCGTCACGCGCCAACCAATCATGATACCCGCCACATAACTCGCGGATTCCACACCTGCAATCCACTCACTTGGCACTGGAAGCTCATGCATACTTCCCTCGCCCTCCAGCAGCCGTTCTGTCCATTGGCGTTTCCGCGCCCACTCTTTCTCCCGTTCGAGCTTAAGCTGCATCTCCAGCTTGTGATCAATATCAAGCTCTTGCTCCAGGTCCTCAGCCACCTTGCGGCAAGCTTCAAGGATTTGCTCAGGAGTTTGCGCGAGCTTAATTAAGTAGTTATCCACACCTAACTCAATCGCCTGCCTCGCATACTCAAACTCACCGTAAGCCGTCAAAATAACGATTCGGACGCGCGGCCACCTTTTCCGCACATAGGCAGCTAACTCTAGTCCGTTCATATTCGGCATCGTAATATCCGTAAGCAGCAGATGGGGCACTTCCCGCTCGATCATGCTGATTGCTTCCTTGGCACTAGATGCTGCGCCCATGAACGTAAATCCCCCCTCTGACCAAGGAATACGCTGCGCAAAGCGCTCCCTTACCCATTTCTCGTCATCCACCATCAGTATTTTCAGCATGATCGTCTCGTCCCCTCTCCCCGACGCTATCCTTGCTCTCTCGGCTCTCCGGCCGGCAGATGAATCGTTACCGTTAACCCCTCATCCGGTTCATTATGGAAATGCAGCCCATACGGATACCCGAATGTCATCCGCAATCGCTCTTGGACATTCCGCATGCCCAAATTGTTTAATCCTTTATTTGCATTGGCAGCACCTGTATCCTCTAGCAGCAGGTTCAGCTTATCCGGCGCAATCCCCGGACCTGTATCGGAGACCTCCAGCACTACACCAGCTCCCTCATGCTCTTTACCACAAACGATAATATGATTGATCCCACCTTTACTGAGTCCATAAAAAATACTGTTCTCGACCAACGTAATTAGCGTTAGCTTAGGGATCGGTGTCATGTTGTATATCTCAGGTACGGCAATATCCACCTCAAAAACGTCCCCATACCTAAGATTCATAATCTGCACATAATTGTCCAATTGCGTTAATTCATCTGCGACCGTTACAACATCGCCAACTTTATCCGTCGAATATTGCAGCAAGCCCATCAATGAGCGGATCATCTCGCACATTTCCTGTGTTTGTCCCGTCTCACCTAAGCAATAGATTGCATTGAGCGTATTATTCAGGAAATGAGGATGAATTTGCGACTGCAGTACCTTGAGTTCATGATGTCGTTTCTTCTCCTCAGAGACGCGTAATTCATTGAATAACGTTTGAATATTGTCCATCATGCCATTAAAGCTATTACCGATGTGCATAAACTCATCATTACGATTCAGTGTAATGCGAGCTTCCAGCTCACCACGCGCAGCAGCTTTTAATTGCCGTGTAATCGCCGTCACAGGCTTCCGAATATAGCTTGTTATCCATACAGATAGAATAAACGCAAGGATAATCGCGATGAATACCACAAATACAAACTGCTGCTTCAACGAATTAATTAACGGATAGGCTTGAGACTCCTCGATAACCGAGAATACGTACCAATCCCACTGATTCTGATTCGAGCTTAGTACCATATAGTTCCCAGTGGAAGTCTTCACGGTGTCGAAGGAATTCCTAGCAGATTGCGTGATCTTCTGTAAAGCATCCTTCATTTCCAAATGATTCACATACACTTTGGGGTAGACCAGATTCGTATTGGTAGAGAGAAATTCCCCATCACTAGTAAATATATAAATGCGTCGATCCGTGCCTTGCTCTGCTTGCAGCATTTTGGGTCCGATCAACGCACCTAGGTTAATATCCATCGCAACGAAACGACCACTATCAATGCGCTTAGACACGGTAATGACATAATGATCATTAATCAAATGCGGTGCACTCCACCAGAAACCTGTCGTACTCGTCTGATATTTGATTTCGGCAATACTTGGCCCATCGATATAGAACTGATAACCATAGGGAGCGCTAACTCGGACCTTATCCTCATCAATTACATAAATACTATGAAGCAGATCCATTTGGTACGATAAAATGGTTTCAATAAGCTTCGTGAAATCCGGCTCACCTACTTCATATAAAGCAGGAGTGGATAAGAAAATCAACTGACTCTGGATGTTATTCATTAACGTCTTAATATAGTTCTCCACTTGGACAACAGAGCTTTGCAGCGCTTTCTCATTATTCTGCTTAATGGGCTCAAACAATCGTTGGTAACCGAAAATCCCAATAATCAGGAATAGAACAATAACGGACATAAAGGTAAGAATGAAGAGCTTCGTACTGACGCTGGAAATCAATTTTCTCCCTTTTAAGCGACGAATCATGCTAGTCTTCTCCTCCGCATAGTCCTCATTCTCTTACCACTCTCTAAGTATAAAAAATTCCCAGCTAATTAACTAGTAGCAGAGAACGAATTGGCCCATATCAAGATACTTAAAGCCCTCGATCAACGAGGGCTTTAAAAAACTATGCCATTTCCCCTATATAAGTAACAACGACGCCAAGCACCTCGCGCGGTGAATGACTGTACAGATCATAGGCTTCCGCAATTCGCGCCAGTGGCAGACGATGCGTAATGAGTGGAGCAATATTAATCTTCCCTTGCGTCAACAATCGCATATATTCGGCCATATTGCGACCTTCTGTCCAACGTACATAACCAATGGGATAATCAATCCCTCTCTGCTCATAATCAACCATATATCGACCTGGCCCGCCTGCACGAGAGATGAGCAGTTGAGCTTCCTTCTGAAACATCTGTTCACGATTGAACGACATCGCTACATCGCCAACTATAATGATTTTGCCTCTGTCACGAATCCAACCAAGTGCTTTGTCGATCATCCCACTGAGACCACCACCGACACAGAGAATGACAACATCCACACCAATGCCACCTGTCAGTTTCGTCATGTGACGAGTCATCTCATCCTCGTTGTTATACATATTGGGTGAACCGAATTCGATCAACTTTTCTGCACGTTCCTTCATTAGATCTAATCCGAACACTTGATATGCTGACGATTCAGCAACTTGGCAAATGATCTGCCCCAGTATACCTAATCCTACGACGAGAACAGATTCACCGAAGCGCAAATCCGCTTGGCGCAGCGCATGTATCGCAATCGCCCCAGGGCCAACATAAGCGGCTTCTTGATCGCTAACCTGATCCTGCAAAAGAATGACAAGATTCTTAGGTACTTTCAGGAGCTCGGCGTGACGGACAAAAGGGGAACCATAACAAGCAACGCGATCCCCCACTTGTACATGTGTCACACCTTCTCCGACTTCAACCACCTTGCCCATTGCACTATAGCCAAGTGTACTGGGTACGGTCGTCGTGTCTTTCAGCATGATTTCCGTGCCAGGACTAATCGCTGAGCAAATGGTTTCCACTATAACATAATTGTCCTCTATGGTTGGAGCCTCCTGATCTAGAAGTTCGATATGTCCCTTCACTGTATAGACAACTCTCATTGGATATTCCCTCTTTTTCTATCCCTTAATGGAGCCCAGCATCGTACCTTTTACAAAGTATTTTTGCAGGAATGGATAAATAATTAGCATTGGTAATGTAGCAACAACGACAACCGCCATCTTAATCGTTTCTGGCGGCAAAGCATCCAAGACTAAGGAATTCAGCGATAGCTCGGTACTAATATTCAGCGTTTGAATCATACTTCGAAGTACAACCTGCATCGGCATTAACGTTTTGTCTGAGATATAGAAAATCCCTTTGAAATACTCGTTCCAATGCGTAACCCCATAGAATAGTCCAATGGTCGCCATAATCGGAGCGGATAAGGGGAGAACGATTCGCCATAACGTTGCTAATTCGCCACAACCGTCTACTCTAGCCGCTTCTTCTACTTCAACGGGAAGATTCTCGAAGTACGTCTTCACGATCAGTAGATTGAAGGTTGATACCATGCCTGGCACGATGAGTGCCCAGACGGAATCATATAACCCTATACTGCGCACCACCATGTAAAGCGGAATAATACCACCGCTAAAGATCATCGTGAAGAAAATCGCCATGAGAATAAAATTGCGTCCTGGAACTGATTTCTTGGCTAGTGGATACGCAAGCAGCGTAGTCACAACAAGGTTCAGTGTTGTCCCCACAATCGTAATGAAAACTGTGATTTTCAAGGCTTGCGGGATACGAGCCGACTGGAACACTTCCTTATAGGCTTGCAAGGTCCAATGCTCTGGCCATATGACGAAGCCCCCATTTTTCAAAACCTCAATATAAGGAGTTAAGGATACAATGATGACATAGTACAAGGGGAATAACGTAACCAAAGCGGCTACGGTAAGTACCGTATAGATGCACGCGTCAATAACTTTATCTTTTTTCGTTTTATGAATGATGAATGACATCAGAGCTCCACTCCCCTTCAAGGATCACGCAAGACATTACCATATGCCTGATCCTCCCATTTTCTTAGCTACCTTATTCGCACTGAGTACCAATATCAATCCGACCAAGGATTTGAAAACACCCATCGCCGCCGCTACACCGAACTCCAACCGTTCAAAACCGTAGCGATAAACCCACGTATCGATGATGTCTCCTGTGTCATAGACACGTGCGTTCAAGAATATGAAAATCTGATCAAAGCCTGCATCCAAGATCCCGCCAATTCGAATGATTAGCAGGAGTACAAATACATCTCGGATACCCGGCAATGTAATATGCCACAGCTGTCGTCCGCGTCCGGCACCATCGACCACGGCAGCCTCATAAAGTTCTTGATTAATAGTAGCCAGCGCAGCCATGTAAATAATGGCTCCGAATCCAGTATTTTTCCATATTTCAGTGATAATTAGTAGTGGCCTGAAGAAGTCTTTATTCGTTAATAAATCAATTTGTCCCCAACCCATATCACGCACAAACGTACTGATTAACCCCGAGCTCGGTGCAAGGAAAGAAAACACTAAACCGTAAATGATGACCCATGACAAGAAGTAAGGACCGTATGTAATCGTTTGTACCCATCTCTTGAACCAGCGAACTCTAACTTCATTTAACATAATTGCCAAGATCACGTCGGGTATCATGCTGCCAATAATTTTGAGAATACTAATTTCCAATGTATTTCTGAGGATTCTCATGAAATCAGGACTATCAAAGATCACTCGAAAATTATCGAAACCAACCCACGGGCTTCCCCAAATGCCCTTCATAATGTTGTAGTTCTGGAAAGCAATTAGCGTGCCTGCCATTGGGGCATAATGAAATATGACATAATAGAGAAGGCCTGGTATCATCATGAGATAGAACCATCTACTGCGATACACACTTTTCCATTTACTTTCTCTCGTGCGTGGAGCTATCGTTATATCGTTCTTAGCAGCTATGGTTTCCGCCATCGCCATCTCCTCCTAGCTGTCTCTATCAGACCGAAGACAGAAGGAAACCCACGAACAACGCCGGGTTCCCTTCGATGCCTTCACTCTCTTATTTAAAATCGTTAAGCTTATTCTTCAATGCTGTATTCAAAATTTTCGTGTACTCCGTGAATATATCTCTACCTTTGAATTTGGTCATGAGCTCTTCACGGTACTGCGGCCAGTTCTTGCCACTCTTATCTTCAAGAACACCTTTGATATGGTATTTACTCATCTCTTTACGGAAATCACCAATGTTAATGCCAGCTGGCGGAACCAAGCTAACCGGAGGCAATGCATCATGCTTAGGGTAAGACTCAACTGTCTTCAGAATAGCACGGTCGTGATCATTAATACGTGGATCTACTAGCTCGTATCCTAGCACCTTCGGCTCATCAGGTACAAAAGCATTGTACACATTTAACCAGTTGCCAGCTTTCGCAATATCAGCTTCGAAATTAGCAACATTCAACGTAATTTTCTTACCATCTTTCGTGTAATGTTTGCCTTCTTGACCATAATGTGTTAATAAGAAGCCTTCATCGCCTGTCAACCAGTTCAGAATTTCCATGGAACGTTTAATTTTATCAGGTGTTTTCTGAGCTGTTGTTTTACTGATCAAAATCGTGTCAACTGCAACGTTATTTTTCCAAATAATCGGCTGATCTAGCGGGAAGATCGGTACCCAATTCGCTTTAGGATCTAATGCTTTAGAACGATTCGCCACGCTTGTCGGATTGCTATCTAGGATGGTAGTCTTATCTCCAGAGAAGAACATACCTACTTTACCTTGTGACGCTTTATCCAATTGTGCACCCGGTTTATTCAAGAACCAGTCCGGATCTACAACGCCTTGATTAATCCAATCCACGACTTGATCAATGACTTTCTCTACTTTAAGATCCGTCCGGTTATCGATATACGTATTGTTCGCAATCATGAAGTCAGCTACAAGACCGTTATTCAACCATTGCGGGAAATCAAACGGCAAGTTAGCACCATTTCCTGCTGCTGAGAAACCAAACGTATCATTCTTACCATTACCGTCTGGATCATTCTTCGTGAAGGCTACCATGACTTTCGTTAATTCGTCGTATGTTTTTGGCGCTTTCAATCCAAGCTTATCTAACCAATCCTGCCGAATATGCCAAGCTGCATACGTATTACGTGGGAATATATTCATACCACGGAAGAATTCACCTTGTTTAATCTGGTAGGCATTGACTTCATCCTCAGATACCCATTTGAAATAGTTCGGTACAGCTGCTTTCGTTAAGAATGKGGCAAGGTTACCAGTGATTCCATCCGAAATATACTTTTGGGACTCTGCACCACCAGAGATGAACATATCTGGCACATTGCCGCCAGCCATCGTTGCATTCAACTTGTCATAGTATTCTTTACCGTTCATCATATAATCTATCTTGAGATCAACATTAAACTTTTCTTCAATGGCCTTCTTAACAAAATCTTTGTCTGCGGCAGGCAAATTCACATTCGCAAGATTTCCGCTAATGACGGACCAGTTCAACGTCAGCTTCTCAGGTTTAGCCGTAGCAGACGCATTGGTCGATCCTGTCGGCGTGCTTGTCGATGTTGTCGTTTTGCTATCTGAACAACCTGTAAGCGTAACGATTGTAGCAGCGAGGCCAATAACTACTAATTTCTTCATTTCATTACCCCTCCTATTTATATACGTTCCGTAAACTCTTATCTCACTTTATTTTCATGATAGCGTTTACTTGTTCTTAGTATAGAACCAACCCATTAGTGAAACTAGCAGACGCATTCAAGAAATAGTGGTTAAAATACAGATCTTTATTGGAAAATTTATACTACAATTTTAACCTTATGCTACATAATAAGAAACACCCTTATGCTGGCATTACTGCAAGTAAGGGTGTTTGGAAATCGCTCATGCAACTAAAAAGGTCCAACAAGACATCATTGCTCGATTGCAACAAAAAGGTGACGCCCAGCTTCACTTCTTTAATGGCATGTCACTGCTTGGCGACGATTATAGTGATTGTACGGTTGACGGTGTTCATCCGACAGACCTTGGCTTCCAACGCATGGCGAAGTGACTTGATCCCGTGTTCCAAGCGTTGCTGAAGGAATACTTATAACAAAAAGACCTGGCACGTGGGTAGTCCACATGTCAGGTCTCTTCCTTATGCTTGGATGCGAGTTGTTTCTCGTTCTATAAAAACAAGCGGAACTTCAAATTCTCGCTCCTCGCTGGCTTCTACGGTATGTCCAAACTTATGAAGCAATTTATGGATAGCCTGTTGCGCCTGTAGCTCATAAGGAATGTCCCAGCTAGAGATGCCAGGGTAACTATGCATAGCCATGTAGTCGTTATTAATGCCGATCATTTGTAGTCGGTTCGGGAAGTTGATCTTCTGTCTATTGGCAGCCGAAAGCAGTTTTAATGCAACATGATCATCAAAAGCGATGATCCCCGTTCGCTGCGCTGGCCCCGCTACCACCTCTTGGAGAAATGCGTCCACGTCCAGTCCCTTCATTTCGACGATGCGATGAGGAATCTCCACGGACAGTTGCTGTAAACCCAGATGAAATCCATGCCGACGCTGTTCATCAATCACATTCGAGATCTTACTGCCCGCGTAGATGAGTTCATCGCAGCCACGATCCACAAGCAATTTCGTTGATTGTCTGCATGCCTCGGCAAAGCCTAAATTTACAGCACCAACGGCAATATCCTCGGGCCAACCCCAGCCATTAATGAGCACCAGAGGCGTTCCGCTGTTGACGATTGCGCGTGTGGAATCCTTTCCCATCGCTAAACCATGACAGATGAGTCCATCCACTCTTCGCTGTAGTAACACTTCTAGATTTCTTCGTTCAATGGTCGGATCGAATCCTCCTGAAGAAAAAACGGATAAATGATAGCCCGCATKGTGGGCTTCCAATTGTAAATACTCCGCTAACCGTCCGTAATAGCTCGTCAACCCAGGAACGATGAGGCCAATTTCAAAAGTTTTGTTCCGACTTAACCCTGCTGCCATGGTATTGCGTCGATATCCCAATTGCTCTGCCGCCAATTCGACTTTGCGAATCGTCTCTTTCGACGAACGGATTCCTCCTCTATTCAGCACATTGGAGACCGTGGCAATCGATACCCCAGCTGCTGCTGCCACTTCTACAATTGTGACTTGTTTGGGTCTGCTCATATGTGTTTCAGCTCCATCGGTTAAACGTTTAACTTGCTCCTTTAGATTAAAGTGATCTAATAAGCCTGTCAAGCGAAATCCAATGGAATCCCCGCGCCTCTGCAAAAAAATCGCTCCCAGGACATAAACTATGTCCTAAGAACGATTCCTGTCATCCGTTAATCTTAATTAATGTGGGTATACCGTCTCAAATTCATCGCCGCAAGGACCGCCACTCGGGTTAATCTCCAAAGAGACAGCTTCCCCATTGGCTCGATACAAAGGTCGATAATGATTGCTAATATGCGTCGCGGAGGCATTGGCATAATGGCAGATGAACGCGCGGCGGAAGCGATCCTTGCTCTTATTTCGATAAGAACCATGAATCAGATTGCCATTGAAAAAGAGGACATCCCCCCGGTCCATGATGACCGGCATAGCCTTCTCGTCCTTCGGCGGCTTCACGTAGTGGGTCGTAAAAGATTCCTTCGAATCTGCGATGTCGGGACATGAGATTTCGAGGGCATTCGTTTTCGGAACAACGAGCAATCCGCCATTTTCCTCATCAGCCGCGTCAATAGCTGTCCATGCCGCAATACAGTTGCCTGGCTCCACCTGCAAATAAAAGTTATCCTGATGAAGCGCCTGCCCCCGGGAGCCTGGCGGTTTGTAATAAAACATACTTTGCGCAGCTAGTGCTTCTTCTTCATACAAATCTGCTAGAACATCTAACACGGGCTGATGCAGCATGTACGCTTTCGCAGTCTCATTAAACCGATGCGGGTGCATGACACGCGGATAGCGTTTCAGCGGGTCGACGACCTCCGTCGATCGATCAGGTTCAAAATATCCTGGAACCGTCTGATCGCTGATCGCTTCAAACGTTTCATCAATTTTAGTCAAATCTGCTTCAGAAAATAGCCCCTTCACGATCACGTAACCCTCGGTCTCAAAATGCTGTTTTTGTGCCTTTGTCAATTTAATTAGTGATTGTGTCATCCTTATTCCCTCCAAGTGAACCTTTACTTATTTGTCTTTAGCATATCGAAATAACCGGTTACATAGAAGTATTAATCTTGCTAATGATTCCTACAATCCTGCTATTTCATGTTATAATGAAATCTATCTTAAACAGGTAAAGAAGGGAATATCCAACATGATATTKGATGCAAATGGGTTGTTCGCCGGCCATTACATAGAATCAGATTCGTATGTGACTAAACGTCCTCAAGGTCGGGATGATTGGTTATTGATTTTCACACTAGAAGGAGCTGGCTTTGTTAACTACCAAGGTACAGAACATGTCTGTAAGAAGGGGGCCCTCCTTTTATTAGCCCCTGGAACTCCCCAACACTATGGCACTTTGACAAACCATACCTGGCAATTCGTATGGGCGCATTTCCCCTCCACACTTTCTGAAACCAACTTGCTTCCTCAGGAGAATCAGCTCCTCGTCATGATCGAGAACGAGTCCATCCAAGAGCGCATTTACCTAGCTTTCTCCCGCATTTTGGCGGATTCGCGGGAACGCGGCGAGTATTGGTTCGAGCTCTGTTGCAGCTCCTTGCGGGAAATCCTGCTGATTATGGCGCAGAAAAACATCAGCAAAATGGATCCCCGCATTGAAGAAGTTCTCCATCTACTCTCCCAGCAGATGCGCGAACAGATTCGGCTTGAAGATCTTGCGCAGACCGTCGGTCTCTCCCCGTCGAGATTATCTCACCTTTTCAAAGAGAGCACAGGCTACTCCATTATTGATACACTGAATCGCATGCGGATCCAACAAGCCGTTATGATGCTAGCCCATACGGGACGCAGAGCTTCGGACGTTTGTTACGACGTTGGTTTTCAAAACTATAACCATTTCACGAATCAATTTCGTAAATGGCAAGGCATGACCCCGAGTATGTTTATGAAAAGTCCGCGTTAAAACAATTTAATTTATTCCTATAAGATTACTATGAATTAATGTATAATGATGATAATAATTATAATAATTATTCATAGTGAATGGAGGATGACGATGACAACCCAACTTTGGCGTGGCGATTACGATTGTGTAGATGAAGTTCCCTTACATCGGGTGCGGGGTAATCAACTAGGAATTTTGCTAAGTATACTGGTCAGTGTTCTCAGTCAGCAGTTATGGATTCTCGTCCTTCCGTTAGTTGTTCAGCTGATTAGTCGTACTTTTGGCGTGAAATACAATGTATTCGTGCGGCTGTTCTCTCCACTTTTTCCAGTTAGCACACGAACAGAAAGCCGCGAATTGCTTCGTTTCAACAACTTGTTAGCTATCCTATTTCTCATCGTTACCCTTACGGCTTTGCTTTTAAATATCACGACACTCGCTTATATCGCACTAAGTATGCTTACCCTAGCTGTTGTGCTGGCTTTATGTGGATTCTGCTTCGGATGCTTCATCTATTTTCAATGGAAGCGGTTTTGGGCACGAAGAAATGCATAAGCAATTATGCTGAAAGAGGCTATTCCAGAAGTGGAAAAGGAGCTGGCGGCTGCGCAAAGCTCCTTTTTTTATACATACAATCATGCTCGCTTCTCAGGTGTCGAAATATCCACGTACACATCACCTTCAATGAGGAGTGGTTTATACCTTTCTAATTCCGGCARCTCCATACCGACAGACGTTCCCACGATATCGAATTCGGCTCCGTGACAAGGGCACCAGAAGAAAAGCTCCTTTTTCCGACTTCGCTGCGCTTCTGTAGCTGGCTCCACCGAACATCCCAGATGCGTGCATGCCGGTGAAAGGATGACAAGTGCGCCGCGCTCATCTTTGGTCACATAGACGAAGCCCTGCTTAGGCGTCTTTACCCAGGCATCTTCAATCGTAGCGGTATAAAAAACCTTCTCATAGCCAGTCATCGCTTGCAGCTGCTCTACTGCGCCAACCTTTACGAAACTAGACGGAATCTTCCGTGTGGCTGGATCATCCAGCTTTTTCCCATGAACCGCTCCGTAATAAAACAACGCTGTATCCCCAAGCAACACGCCAGATACGCCCAGGACAACTTTACTTGATGTGATCAAAAAAGCTCTTCTTGTGATCTTTCGCGGTAAATGGGTCATCATACGAAGGTCAACTCCTTCACTTGTGACTTATGTGAAACAAAACATGTCTACACAAAGGGCTATCCAACTCTACCTTCTGGTGAACATTTTAATAAACTGGAAATCATTGCACACCTCCGATTGACGTTCTATTCGCTTCTAACTTTTCCTTATTTTAACATATGACAAGAGGTTTTGTCTGACTCTTCCCATTCAATCCTTGGAAAGCACAAAAAAAAGCTGGATCTATGATCACAGCTTCTTCATTCTTRCGTTTATCCGAAAGGAGAAATTAAACATATTGCAGGCAATACTTCAACAATTTTCATTCCAATATGGATACATTTTATAATTCGAACATTATCCGGTAAACAGGTTTACTTCTAATTTCATTTTACGCAATAAAAGCTAGTATTGCCCAAATGATGCCATTTATACATGATAGGAAAAATTATTTCTTTTCCAGAATTGCAAAGTAATTTCCTTCGTCATCCGCAAAGTTAAACACTCTTCCCGTAGGCATCGTTACAAGGTCACCAACGGTAATGTCTTTCTCTTTGAATTCGGCATATAGGCTTTCAAGATCATCAGAGAAAAACAATAGCGAAGGCGTGTTCAGGTTTAGTTGCGGCTGCATTTGGGCAATAAGCTCTTTATTGTGGAGTATGATACTCGTTTGGGCATCATCCTTTGGAGCAATTTCGAACCATTTCATTGGCCCATGATTTTCTTCAGAAACAAAGATGAACCCCAATTTTTCCGTCCAAAATTTCAATGATGCGTCTTGATCATTCACATACAGCATAATTTGACCGACTTTGCTGATCATTGTCCATTCTCCGTTTCAAATAGATTTGGTAATTTTATGTCTACTTCACTGACACGTTAATTGTACAGAATATTACCATTCACTTCAACTAACCTGTCCCATTTAACCATTTGGCATAACAGTGCCTTGGCTTCCCATTGTACATCGGACGGGTGAATTGAAGGACGAACCCTGCAGCTTCTAAATTATGTTTGCTCACCATATTGTCGGGATGAACAGTGGAATAGAGGTATCGGCTGCCGCATTCTCGGGCACGTTGTTCCCGTAATTCATGGAAATAGCGTTGCAATCCCCGGCCACGAACGGTTTCGTGGACAATCGTTGCATCGAGAATCGCTACGTAAGATAAATCTGACTCAGGTACCCCAAACTCCCTGCCCAAATTGCTTTCACTCGAACCTGGGAACGCCAGAATGGAATAAGCCATAAGCTCCCCAATTAGAAAAGCACCGTAGGTTTCACCTTTCTCCTCGATATGCGTGTTTAAGTACTGTTCATCGCCCATCGCGAAATGTTCTTGTGAAGCAAGACGAGACACAACATCAACCATAAGAGCATGAATAGCTGGAACATCCCCGTGCCCTAAACGGCGGATTTCCAAATTAGCTATATTTTGAACCAACATTAGGAAAGCTCCTTCATCTATGATGTTAATTATTTACTAGGCATAGGCCTTACTATTAGAAAAATAAGCAGGATCATCCCCATATAACCAAAGAGTGGGTATAAATACGTAAGAAGCGAAGTAAAACCAACCTGACTGATTAATAAACAGATCAGCAAAATAGCCAGAACTACCCAATTACGCGGCAAGGGATATATACGCCCAATATGTCGAGTGATGCCGAACACATTTCCAATTAACGTCGTAACGATTTCCCCGTAAATAACGACGATGAATAGGACATGGAAGAACCGTCCAAAACCTCGTATAATTTCTGCCATCGGAATTTCAAAATTCAAAATCTCCGGCATCCGCGAATGTATCGCAAAATGACTGATCAATAGCATAACACCAAGCCCAATACCACCCCACAGACCGCCCCACTTCAGTATGCTCTCATCCTGCACCTCACTACCTAACGGCACCAAGACCGCTTGAGCAAAGGCAAAATTTAAGGCGACATACGTAAGTGGACTCATGATCCATTTCAAATGGGTGCTTACTTCTAGTTCTTGCCAATTCGTCGCTTCCCCAATCCCATCTATGCCAACAACTCGGATGATCACTAGCACCATGAAAAAAAGCATCAACGGCATCACAAACGAATTAATTGCTAGAATCCCATGCATGTCTTTGTTCATGACCAAATAGCATAGCAACATACTAATGATGACCCCAAATTGATAGGGCAGTCTCAGCTGCTCCTCGAAAATAGAGCCAGTCCCCGACATCATCACAGCGGTCACGCCGAATAAGATGATAAACGTCAAGGTATTCGCGACTCTGCCAAATAACTTGCCAAATAAATAATCGTTCAACTCCTGATAAGAAGACGCCTTAAGTCGATGCGCGAGGACCATCATTTTCGTCCCAATCCATATAAAAAAGGCCGTTGCAATCCCTATGCCAACTCCGCCATAGGCTCCGTAGATGGTGAAGAAATGCATAATGGACTGCCCCGAGGCAAATCCCGCCCCCACCACAGTCCCCATATACGTTGCGGCGATTTGTAAAATCATGAGCGTTTTTGGCCTCATAGCTCCCCCATAGTCAAGCGGTATCTTGTACATCTCCATTGTATGTAAGATAAGCTTGTATATGCCAGTTGACAGGAGCTAACTGTTGCTATTTACTAACTCACGAAGTAAACCATTTGGGCATACACTTTTCCAAGTTTTGATGATCATCTAACACAACCCGAATTCTACCCAACATGGATTCAAGTTGCTCGGGAACCACCTGCAGCGTCCAAGTTACTGTCGGGAAAATAATCATAGCCGTGTACAGCGCATACAAATGCCAGAACTCATCTGGAACAGTGCCATTAAAGTAACCTCGTATTTGCCCCCTGCAGAACGGGATACTAACCTCGCGGCTAAAGTAGGCGATTTTCAAAAAATCATGGTATGGGTCCCCCCAGTCGTATCGGTTAAAATCAATGACCCCCGCGTAGCTGCGATTGCGAATGAGTAGATTGCTCGTGTGAAAATCATCATGCTGAAAGCGATTGGGGCGATTGAGCATGTAGTGCGCATTCTGATTAATAAAAGAGATGATCGCATCCTCTTCGGCAAGCTTAACTCCGCAATTGCGATAAGTTTCATATTGACGCATATGTTTGGAGAATCTATGTTCATACCAGTCTTCATCTATGTGAGGGGCAGGTATGTCATGCATGATACGCAGCTCTTCCCCAGCTTGTAGGCCAATTTGGTATTGTTCATCATCCGACAAGGAAGGCAAAATATCAAAAGCATCCTCCCCTTCCACATAGCTCAGCAGCATGTAACAAATATCTAGTGACTCGATCGCACCGAATTGTATGGGTTTCGAAGTTTTTACCCCACGATCAAATACGTTAGTAATAACTTCAAATTCTGATCGTTTTTTTTGCAGCTGCTTCAGAGGTGCCGTGCGTAATACATATTGAGGCGTTTCGCTATTTTCATATATGAAATACTTGCTGTCAAAGGAGAATCCTTTCGTAATCCGTGTAATTTCAGTCACGTTTTGCAGGGATGGTAGATGCTTCTGAAGATCAGATAAATTCATTGGAATGCTCCTTTGGTTGAGAAATTCTTCACAATAAGACAATTTTATTCGGTTTCCAAAAATTACACAATGCGATATAAAGATAGCCACTACCTTTTATGCCAGCAAGTTCTACAGGGGAATTAGCTGAGACTATTATACGAGTAAAAAACCACCCTCATCAGAGTCAGAGAGTGGTTTTCTTAAAATTATGCTAACACCATTCCTACTTTTTGCCTTTACCTTCTTTTTCTTCCTTACCTTTGCCCTTTGCCTCTTTGCCTTCTTTGCCCTCTTTGCCCTCTTTGCCTTCTTTGCCTTCTTTACCTTCTTTACCTTCTTTACCTTCTTTACCTTCTTTACCTTCTTTACCTTCTTTGCCTTCTTTGCCTTCTTTGCCCTCTTTGCCTTCTTTGCCTTTACCTTTTTCTTCTTTATGTTCCGCCCCTTTTGCTGCTTCCTTACCTTCCTTACCGCCTTTTCCCTCTTTTTGTTCTTTTCCCTTTGTTTCTTTCGTTTCTTTCGTTTCCTTTGTTTCTTTTACTTCTTGTTCTTTATTACCATTCTCATTCTTGTGTTCACCGTGCTCATGGCCGTGTTTACCAGGACCTTTCCCTCCAGGCATATGCATTACCTCCTAATTTTATTGTTACATGGTCGGCGAATGGACGCTTTTAATATGTTGTATATTCGTATAAAAGGTCTTGCCTTCCGCTGTAATCATGTGAACGATATTGTTTTCAATTTCTTTAAGTAATCCTATCTTATTGGGGGTTCTCCCCAAGTCAAAAACGACTATTTTGCCTTCCAACTTTCTTAGTTGTTCCTCGAAGGAGCGTGATAGAGGCAAATCGGAAGGATTTACAGGAAAACAATTTTTATCTAGAAGGTAAGGTGTATGGTAGTCACTATACGGAATAAGCCATTTCAAATGGATTAATGGGATAAACATCGTTTTGTACACGGGGGAATAGAATTCGAAGTAATTTGTCATGATATGGGTAATGTAACCATGTACAGGCTGAAACCCCGAAACAAAAATTTCTGTAAATACACCCTTGGAATTCATTAACATTTTTCTATATGAAATTTTGTCACTATTGATTGGTTTTTCAGTAAGAGCGGAGAAGTCCGTTGAACTTTTTTTGGTATTCATACTGACATTTAGAATATGAAAAGAAGGAATATAAATATAGCGTTCTCCATTATATATAACTAGGATGTCTTGCCCCGCATCCACCAAAATGCCAGTGTGCCATTTATCACCTAGCAGTTCAACGTCAATTACCGCTCCTATCTTCTTCTGAAAAAGGTCCATCAATGTCACCTCCTTTCACTTAAATAACCAGCCCGTCCATGCATATAAACATAGAAGACTTATAAAAAGACCAATAGGAATGATCATAATCGTCACTTTGATATATTGGCTCCAAGTAAACCTTATCTGATGTTTTCTCAGAATATGCATCCATATCAGTGAAGCTAGCGTCCCCATCGGTAACAATAATGAACCGATATCTGCACCAATGACTGTCGCCAAATAGGCAGTATGCATAGTAAATGTGTCTAAACCCATATTTTGCAAAGATAAGGTACCAATCATAATTGAAGGTAGGTTATTAAACAAATTGGACATAGCAGTAAGCAAAATACCCATAACAAAAATGGCATTAAAGTGATTTTGGGCAACCGCTCCGCCAAGCCACTGTACGAGAAAATCCGTCAGACCTGAATTATGAAGCCCGTAAATGATGACATAAATACTGAAAGCGAAAATTAGAATGTGCCAGGGTGTTTTTACAAAAATATCCTTGGGGCCAATCCCTTTACGTATCCACCTAACTACAATTAGAACAATTGCACCAATAATTGCTGGCCATTCCGTTGCAACCCCAAAGGGGGTCAGCAAGAAAAAGCTGCAACGAATTAGAATAACAACAAGGATGCAAATACGAAACAGTCCCCAATCAATATATCCTTTTTCCTCTGGATCTACCTTTAGGGGGTGAAATGTCGAAAAATTATTGTGTACAATCGTGCTTATTGAGTTGGACTGCAAGGTCATAATTTTCACAGGAATCTCGCGCTTAAAATATAAAAAAAGCAGATAGGTAATTGTAATAATCCCTGTCATGGCAGGTATGAACATCATTGTTGTATATGTGTTAAGATCTAAACCAACTGTTTTTAACGCAATCAGATTTGCTAGATTACTAACGCCGATAGGTGCGCTTGCTCCAGTAGCAACTAATGCGCCAGATACGAGATAAGGAATTTTTTGCCTAGTTTTTAAGTTCAGTATAGATAAGGTTTGGATGATAATCGGGGTTGTAATTAGGATGCTTCCGTCATTATTAAAAAACATGGTCATTAGAAAACATAATATATTAATGTACCAGAAGAGTGCTCGACCTGACCCTTTTGCCCGAACAGCCAAATTAATAGCTGCCCACCGAAAAATCCCAATGCTCTCCAAAACAATAGACATTACAATTGTTGATATAATGGTTATGCTAGCCCCACTCACAATGGAAGCGATGTGGTATACACCTGTAAGAGGAACAATTCCTAATGCCAGGAAAATCAAAGCACCAAGGGTTGTTGGAATAGATTCGTTAATACCGAATGGCCTCCAAATTATCAACAACGTAACGGTAAAAAAAACAATGGAGATTACCGCAGTTGTAATATCAAACATGTGCTTGCACCTCACAAGGGCTGGCAGATGATGGTCCAAGATTCAGAACAATGACAGGGAGGGTGAGAATTTTATATAATGTCGATCCAGCTAGGATTACAATGGTCAGCAAATTCCCCCCTCCTCCCACCTACTATAAAATTCAGAAATGGATTATTTTTTTTCGCTGCTATCTTGCTTTTGTTCCTTTTTTTCCTCTTGATTTTCTTTTTTAACACCATAAGATATGCTTTTAATATGAAAGTTAAAAATAGTGACCAATTCATGATTTACAACCATGGTAATAAAATCATCACTCGCATCAGCCATAACACCCTGAATACTTTCATGCCCTCCACGGTTAACTTGGCACCAAAGATTCTTCATACCTTTTAATAAGCTAACAAAATTGTCTGCTTCCATAATTTTCAATGTTGCAGGACTAGTCGGTGTAGCTGTCAAGTACTCCACAGCGTCCTTCGTATTTACTGTAAGACTCTTCAGATGACTTGTGTTGTAATAAATAAGTCCATCCTTCTCATTATAGATACCGACATAATCAAACCCTACTGCAACAATCTCGCCTTGCCGAGACTCAGGGCCCCCACGATCAAGTCTTAGTTGTTTTCCCATTAATACAGAATAATCAAATGCCATGGTAATCATTTCCCCCTTCAGGTAGTGGTTAGTTGTTCTTGCATGATGTATATATACGCACCTAGCAATGGTTTGTACTAAACGAATGCCCCGCCTCTGAAAAACTCCACGTATATCACTAGAGGGTATTTGTACGTGGATATAAACATAGACCCCTCCAATCAATAGAGACACGTTTACACTTAAATAAACGTGTCTCATAAGTAACTGAGGGGATTATTATTTTCTTAGAATTACATATTTTTGATATTAGAAACGTTGGAAATACTGCTTAAGGCAACAACATATACGGTATCTCGCGTGGACAATACGACGATTCCTTCGATAAGTCCGATAACAGCCGCATTGGATACATCATTTAACTGTTCGGCTAACGTATTGAAATCAACTTTAGCCTTACCGACTAATGGCTTGAACAGGCCCATCATAGCTGAGCTTTCACTGTTATCGCTGTTTTCTTGATCATTCATTAACTTACTGTCGAAATCCCCCGTCCATATCTCTAGGCCAGCAATAAGATGTGTAGGTACGAAGTATTCTATTCCGTTACTTGTGAAATTTAATAGGTGGTTTTCGGCAGAAATAATCTTCGCATTCGAATATTTCCCATTAGAGTAGTCTAATGTGTGCAATTCTTTCAATTGTTTGTCCTTGAGTTGACTTAGAAGGTTTTGCATGCCATCCGCACTATGACAGCATTTGCAACCCCCGTTGTTAGACCTGTCATCCTGTTTACCTGGTCCTGGCGGTTTAGGTTTTGGTGGTCCTGGTGGCTTTGGTGGTCCTGGCGGCCCTGAGGATCCTGGAGGTCCTTCTGGTCCTTCTGGTCCTTCTGGTCCTTCTGGTCCCTTCGGTCCTTCTGGTCCCTTCGGTCCTTTTGGTCCTTCTGGTCCCCTCGGTCCTTTTGGCCCTTCTGGCCCTGCTGGTCCTGGTGGTCCCGCTGGCCCCGCTGGTCCCGCTGGCCCTGGTGGCCCCGCTGGCCCTGGTGGCCCTGCTGGTCCTGCTGGTCCTGCTGGTCCCCTTTCTCCCCTAGGGCATCGCTTACAATGATGTTTTTTGCATTTATGCCTTCTTTTTGCTTTGTGGCATGCTTTTTTATTCTTTCTCTTATGCTTTGTACAATGACCTGGGTCTTTTCGTTTGCCTAATATACAAAGTTCTTCCAAGCCACTATCTTGCGATTGGGAGATGTCTGCCTTTTCATTAACTTTGGATGGACTAAGTTTAGCAACAACTTTTTCAATACGAAACGGTTTCGTACCAAAAGCTTTAGGATTAAAAAATACTTGTGATCGATTAATCATGACGTACCTCTCCTTCCAGAAAATTAGGCATTAGTTACTAGAGAACATTTATCTATGTGGGTGTTTGCAATAACAGTGTATGAACCTATAAAATAGCCTGTTCTAGTGAAATAGCACATTTTGATACAATTTAAGAATTATAATTGATATTTAGAAGAAATACGGGCCATACCCTAGATCGCTCTCAATGACGTGACATATACATGCAGTATAAATATCGATTCATGTCATTTGTCAGGTAATATACGTGAAGTGTGATTAGTTACGATTCGACGAACAGGAGGTATCCCATGTTTATCATCTGTATACTTATTCTTTCGGGAATTGGCTTGTATGGTATATTAAAGCCTCCGACGGCGCTTTATGCTAGGTCGTTTAAAAATGATATAATTCCAGAACTTAATAGGAATAGTGCCCAGAATCCTAGCTTTTTGAAGGCACAACCTTTTAGGGAGACGGGTACTAATGACTTTGACTAGATGACCTAGTCTTGTTGATGTGGCAATTGAAATAAAAAATCCCCTACATAGGGGATTTTTTATCAGGGACAATTTTAATTAAATCTGGTCCGTTGGTTAAATAAAAAAAACTACCAACAATATGCGAATATCGCGATACTGTCGGCAGCACTTATAAGCTTCTATTCTAGCTTCATGTAATAAAGATTTGTAACATCCTCTTTGATAATGGTATGTGCGCCTGGCGCAAGTGAAACACTGACAATGCCATTGGTCATTGCATAACTTGTTCCGTCTATCTTAACTTTGAGCCCGTTTGCTGGATTAAACACTAATGTTAAAGTTTTAGCCGTTGTTGTGGTAAACCCAACACTGGTTGAGCTCTCCATTTTTAAACATTGCGTTAGTGTTAAGCCATTATATACCACTGTTCCTTTACTTGTGGAGAGGCTCCCTACAATTGTGAAGTAGCTGCTTGTTTTGCCATCTGTTGTAAAGTTATGAACAATGGATGTACCCGGTGTAGACGTTGGTGCTGGTGTAGTTGTTGGTGTGGCAGTTGGTGTAGACGTTGGTGCCGGAGTACCCGTTGGCGGTGTTGAATTACCACCTACTGATACAAGTTGAGATGTGTAATTTAGTATTTTGGTCATCAGTGGTGAATTTAGGGTGGACGAAATGTCATCAACGGAATCAACAAAATCCCATGTGAAGTCTCCCTTATTTAGGCGTCCAGCTTCTGCGGTAACCACTTGTTCAACAGTGCTTACAGCATCAATGTTCGCTACAGTTACTCCCGTATCTTTCAATGTATCAAAGTTATTATAAGCTGTTCCACCTACTAATGTTTTGTATGAACTKGGAACTGTTTCATTTCTAGATGAAGCTAAGTAGGCATCAAATGATGTTGCATTAGCTGGAGCTGTTCCTGCGTTGGAATTTGCATAAATGAGACTATTCGGATTATCAATCGTATTATTGTAGGCTTTAATCATGCCTCCTGCTTCACCGGAGAATGTGCCATTAGCAACACCATCTTTAATATCCGTGCCTTGTAAAGAAATCATGATTGGGTTATGAGCATTTCTCCAATAATTTGATTCTACAAAGGCATTACTTGCTGTTGTAGCACCCGTACCATATTTGGAGACGCCATCAAAGAAGTTATTATAGATATGAATAGATCCTGTTCGTATACGTGGATGACGAGAGTCTGAATGATCAAACCAGTTATGATGGAATGTTGCAAAGAATTCTGCCGAGTCATCAAAACCGACTAGCGCCGCTTTTCCGGAATCCCAATAGTGATTATATGAGATTGTAAGATAAGTTGAACCTTTTTTCAGGTCAGTTGAACCATCGCCCTTGGCTTGGTCAGCATCTCCGCCTGCTTTTCCATATAAAATATCATTATTATGCACCCAAACATTTACATTACCTGTATCAAGTGAAACGCCATCGTCAGGGAATAACGCTATACCAAAGTTTCTTACTTCTACATTACCAACAGCTCTAAGTAAGAATCCCCATCCATACGCATAAGCATCCTGCCCGATACCTTCTAAGGTAATATTCATTTCCGCATAATTGGCGTTACCTTTTACTTGAAGAAATCCACTGCTGTTAAGTTGTCCACTCATGTTGGCATCTGTCACTTTTCCAATAAATCGGATGGCAAGTGGTGTCTTATCATACCCTTTTTGTCTTAGTGCCATAATTGCACCTAGACCAACACCTGTTGTTTTTGTACCTGAGCTGCTTGTTATCACATCAAGTGTTACTGTCTGCGCAGTCGCAGATGTTATATAAATAACTTGAGCACCATTCTTAAGTGTTCCATCATCATTATAAGCACCTGAACCTGTGCCAAATGGTGAGTCATTTGAAAAAGCAAAACCAGATCTGTCATGTGCCGTTACGGATAGCGTATTTGTAACCGTACTTTCTTTTGAACCATCTGACAGTACGGCTTCCACTTTCATTACATAATTTCCAGCTGCAAGCCCTACAGCATCAGCTCTCCATTTGGAAGGGTATTGTCGGATTAATTGCGTATCCATTTGTTTATATTGCGAATCTGCAGCACTTGCAGGTTTAACATATACATTATAGCCTTGAGCATTGCTTACAGGTGACCATTCTACAAAGGCCGTCTCATTCCAGCCTCCACTGCCCGTAATCGAAACACCGATAGCATGTACGGCTTTACTCGCCACTCCACTTGCGATAATAGATAGCGCCAAAGCAAACAATAAAACATAACTCGTTACCTTTGAAACACTTTTTTTCAATGTAATTCCTCCCACGTAATATTGTTATAACGTATCAGAAACCGCTTACAAGTTTACGCATCCCCCCTTGCCTCATCCAAGCTCAGACTCAGCTTATCAGTTTGGAAAGAGGTTCCGAAACAATCATTTGCTCATATTTTCCATTTTTCTGAGCTAATGATTATTGGAAAGAAATATGATACTTCCTACAAATATTCAAAATACTGGGATCCGTGCCCCCTATATTTTAGATAACACAATAGAAACAATGATTCCTGCGACAGGAATCCAAAATAGATAGGATTTAAAAAGTCTAACTAACCGATTGTTTTGCGTATCCAACATTTTTTTGTGATCATGATTCATTTGTAAATCTGTTAAAGCACCTGTGGCATTGGAAACATTGTTATAACTAGACATGCCTCCACTTCCCACAAAAAATATGAGGACGCTTATTACCAAAAAAATTAAAGAACCCATAAACAGATAATCAGAAGCCTGTTGCATTGTCATCACACTCCTATTGGTCAATACGGTATTCCAATCATTTACAACATACCATCTTTTTCCTTAAATGACAAAGAAGACCCCAACAATAGGCTGAGGGTCTCTGTGCAATAGAAATAAGATCCAAAAGATCGACTTGTCACCGCATCCTTCCGGAGCGACGTTCACAATATCCTTGTTAACTACCCTCATCCTTCAGCGGCTTTCATTTTCGATCTTTATGATAATCTTCCCAAAGTGGAGCGATGTATTGTTCTAATGTTTTCACCACGTCATCTCTACGGCTCTCCTCGACATTGATAGTGTCATTTGCAATCTCATTTCTAATTCGTATGAGCACAAATAATGGAGGCAATGCTGCTTCACGAAGAGCTTTAATCATGATTTCTTCTTGTTGCGTAATCGTCATAACGTATCCTACTTCCTTTCAGGCAGATTTCTACTCGAGATAATCTCAGTATAAACGTTAACATTAGTGTCAGAGTCAAGAGGAGACAGGTATGTTAAAGCAGCAGTTGTGTTACACTGTTGGAAAATAGAGATAGAGGTGATTCATATGCGAAAAATCGCAGTCATTACCGGCGGAGGTCAGGGCATCGGACGAGCCATTGCACTTTCTTTTGCACAAAAAGGGTATGGCATATCCATAGCGGATATTCATCAAGATCGAGGATTAGAGACAATAGAGCTTCTGCGCCATTTTACGGATGATGCCCTCTTCATGAAGGTCGACGTTTCCAAGATTGAGGAGGTTGAGCAATGGATGGAACGTACGTCTTCCGTTTTGGGAAGCATCGATGTGTTGGTGAATAATGCAGGGATCATGCACAATACCGATGTATTGGAGCTTAGCGCTGAGCAGTTTCAGCGGGTCATTTCCGTAAATCTGGGAGGTACTTTTCACTGCTCACAGGCTGCAGCCCGCATTATGAAAGCACAAGACAGAGGCGGCGCCATCATTAATCTCTCGTCGACTAGAGCTGTTATGTCTGAGCCTAATACCGAGGCATATTCAGCCTCCAAGGGAGGCATCTCTGCACTGACCCATGCGATGGCCATCAGTTTAGGCGGCTACGGTATTCGTGTCAACGCGATATCTCCAGGGTGGATTGAAGTAAGGGATGAGGGCACCTTTTCCCACACGGAAGTGGATAAAAGCCAGCATCCAGTAGGCCGAGTAGGCAGGCCAGAAGATGTTGCAGAGGCTTGTCTTTATTTGGCTAGCGAGAAGGCTGGATTCATTACGGGCCAGAACTTGACGATAGATGGCGGTATGACCGTTAAAATGATGTACATAGAGGAATAACTGCCTAAATGCCTAACTGTCTATCTGCTTTCTAAGTCGCTCCATGACAGGGAATGGATAACAAATTGGATATAGGTAATCCTAATCCCTAATAAAGGAAGGGGTGAGCAATTTGAAGGATGAGACAATATTCCCTCAAGAGCAAGAAGACTCACGCACGGCAGAACCTGAGTTTAATCACGATTACGATCTGATGCGTGCCTATGCCGATCAAATGAATGGCGAAGTCGAAGCTAGAGAAGATAGACTTGACTAACATTCTCCAGCTTGCTTCTCCAGGTACGCGCGAATGGAAGGATCCATACACAGTCCGATGGAACGGCCGTATGCGGTTCGAGCTTCTTCGAACCTCTTCATCCGCTTGAGCAAATGGGCGCTCAGTGCCCAATAAGGTTGATAGCTCTTGACCGCTTCGGTCGGCATTTTTTCCAGCAGTGCCATCCCCATTTCTGCCCCACGCGCCTCAGCAACGGCTGCCGCCCGGCCGACGATTGCGCCGATCGTTGGAGCGATACCCACGAGCCCCTCGTACAGCAACGCGATTGCTTCCCATTCCGTTCGGCCCGTCCAGGCACGCTGGGCATGCACGGATTGAATCGCCGCTTCAAGCTGGAACCGCCCGATGCGGTTCCCTTGCGCGGCAACACGAAGGCAATGCTCCGCTTCCTCAATCATCGTGATTGACCAACGGGAATAATCCTGTTCGGTTATCGGAACATAGTCACCTGCCTCATTGCGCCGCACATGGCGGCGTGCTTCGCAGTGCAGCATAAGTGCCATCAACCCCAACGCTTCCGGTTCCCCTGGAATAAACTGTAAGATCAATCTTCCCATGAAAATTGCTTCTTCGGCCAGTCCTTTCCGACGTGGATCTACGCCGACTACATCATCCCAGCCACTTCCATAAGCTGCATAGACAGCTTCAAGCACGGATTTAAGACGCTCTGGCCATTCGTCCTTTCCGGGCATGTCGAAAATAATAGCGTCGCTCTTCAGTTTCGCTTTCGCACGAGTAAGCCGCTGCCCCATCGTCGCAGGCTTAACAACGAAAGCAGAAGCAATGCGGGCTGCGTCAAGGCCAAGGACGGACTGGAGCATGAGCGGTGTACGCACGGCTGGATCAATTTCGGGATGGGCGCAAATAAACAGCATCTTGAGCCGTTCATCAGGAAAAGACGCTTCGAGTTCGGACCATTGCTGCGTAGTATTCGCCATCGCGATCAAAGTCTGCTCCGCACCGGCATGCACACGGGCATGCCGTGTACCGTCGATCAGTCGGCGCTGCGCAGCCGTTAGCAACCAGGCCTCCGGTTTATCTGGTACTCCGGTCGCAGGCCATGATTCTAGCGCGGCCAGAAAAGCGTCGGCAATCGCATCCTCCGCTGCGGCTAGGTCACGCCAGCGCATAGCCAGAAAAGCAACCAGACGGCCGTAGGAATCACGGGCCGTCTGTTCAATCATTTGCTCAGCATGCATAGCGCTCATAGCGTAACCGGGTACAAGTTAGGGCGGACTTCAACCGAGCTGCCGGGACAACGTGCCGCCCATTCCAATGCGGTATCCATATCCGGCACGTCGATAACCATCAAACCGCCAATATGCTCCTTGGTTTCGGTGATCGGCCCATCCTGAACCAACATTTCACCACCCCTGAGGGTAAGCGTAGTCGCGGTCTCCGGTGCCTGCAGACCTGCACCGTTTACAACAATGCCGGAATCGAGCATTGCTTTAACATAATGGGCCCAGCTTGCGGCATATGCCTCCTTGTGAATCGGATCGTTTCGTTTGGCGAAATCCTCTGTCGTTTCATACATAAGCAGTGTGTAGTTCATGGTTATTGCTCCTCTCAACATTCATAATGGGGTTGTTTCATGACTTCACTATAATGACGACCCAGATCGATGAATTTCTACATCATGCAAAAATATTTTTGCACTATCACTAATCGTTCTCCTTATGTAATAAATCTTTCTTCTTCCTACTTATGTAAAAAAATAATACCACATATTAGGATAGTTCCGTAGGTGATCACGTCTCGTATGTATCCATAATTCGAATCAACAACGGGCTACGAGTGGCGAAGGCCGCTTCTACAGTTGAAACACCTGATGCAATTTGCCTATGTGACAAGTCGTCTTATGATCCTTATGTATCACCTGAAAGTCGCATATGTCACAATTTGTTTACAATACATATATACACATGGTATTTACAGTAATGTATCAATAATTTATAATAGTCATAAATTGTCAGATATTTTAACTGTAAATGGCAAACTTATCGAAAGATAAGGGCGCAAAGTTATGGGCCTAAAGCTTCGAAGCTATGGCTGCCAAACCGCCAGTTTGTGATAGTAAGCCTATCCCGAACACCTTGGGATAGGCTTTTTTATGCCTCTATCCCTACTGAAATTATCAAAAAATGTCGAAGAATGGGGGATATTCACGGATTATAGCGTTTCATGTCAATACAAATAGCATCTAAGGAGTGCAGTTAAATTGAAGACCAAGAACTATTTCGGCAAAAATCTTTTATTCTCGATGTTGAATTTGCTAGTCATCGGGGTAGTGCTTATTTCCATCAGCGCTTATTTTCAGAATCAAATTTTAACAGATACGTTGAGAACGCAGACCCATAATATGACATCCGTGTGGGCACAAGGTATATCCTATAAAGACGTCCAGGGTGCACTACGTGATAAAAGCTATGAAGCAAGCGAGCAGCAACGATTAACCAAGCTATTTGATAGTTACACTGCCTTCAATGCCAATGTAGCGCAAGCTTACATATTTGGGGTTGAGTTAGCGGATGGGAATAAAACATCGTTGATTTCGTTCCCGAGTCACGTTGTTAAAGCTTTTAAAGAAGCAGGTTTGAACATCGGAGATATGTATGAGCAACCGAAAGGGATCGTCAACGGTTTGAAAGCCATGTTGAAAACCAAAACCGAGACCTTCACTTCTTACTATAAAGATGATTACGGCACTTGGGTCAGCGTTCTTTACCCAATTATTGACGATAGTGGCAATGTTGCAGCTTACTTTGGCGTGGATGTAGACGCAAAAGTGATTCCCGATGCTCAAAAGTCGTTCCTCCTGAGTTCGATCATTTTACTCTTAATCGCCTTGGTGATTTGCAACGGKGCGCAATATTGGGTGGCAAGAAGAACGCTTATGCCGATCAACCAATTAATGCGTGGAATTGAACAAGCCTCTATCGGAAAGTTCAATTTCACATTGGAGGAAAACGGCGGTTTCGGCGAATTAAATCAAAAATTCAATATGATGCTTTCTAATATTCGTGAAATATTATCAAGTATTAAACAAACAGCTTCAAGTGTATCCGATGCTTCCAACGAACTGTTCAGCATCACTGAAGACAATCGTCACAGCATTGAGCTGATCACAACAGAAATCAGAGACATGAATACGCATGTCGACCAGCAAAAAAATTCTACAGAAGAATGCGGACGATCAGTTGAAGAAATTGCAGCTTCTTTACAAGTCATCGCTCAAAACGCGACCGAAGTTGCCAATGCTTCTCATGCTATGAAAAATCTATCCGAAGAAGGCAATATGGCCGCTCAGACGATATCGGATCAAATGGGTCGCATCAATACGAACTCGATTTCTACCGCAGGCACGATCAAGCTCCTTGAATCGAAATCGGAGGAGATAGGTAATATTCTCAATCTCATTAAAGACCTAACTGCGCAAACCAATCTACTTGCTTTAAACGCAAGTATTGAGGCCGCTCGAGCTGGCGAACATGGCAGAGGTTTTGCAATTGTAGCCGCTGAGGTTCGTAAGCTTGCTGATCAATCGAAAAATTCGACAAGTCAGATTGAAACTCTTGTTGCCGACATTCAATCGGAAACACAAAACACAGTTACGTTCGTGACGCAAGGTACAAATGAAACCCAAAAAGGGATGGAAATTGCCAAAAGCACAGGTGAATCCTTTACTAATATTCTCGACGCATCGCAGGTCGTATCTAATCAGGTTCTAGATATTTCATCCGCTACACAAGAAATGTCTGCTAGTACAGAGCAGGTGACTGCCATGATKGGCGAATTGGGTGGTATTTCCAGAAAAACAGCACAAAGTACAAACAAAATTATGGATTCGGTTCTGACTCAGGAATCTTCCTTACAAAGCATTTCAACTTTCGCTAGCAAGCTCTCCACGGTTGCAGAGGAATTGAGCGATATGGTAGGTAAATTTGAAATAGAGATGAAATAAATGGTTAGGAATTCCGGATTACACAACGTTTGTCGTTGTGTAATCCGTTCCAATAACATAGTTCAAACATAGAGGAGAGAGACTATGCTTAATTTCGTCACAGAAATACCGTCCATCTACAGCCAAATCAACAATACGTACGAAGCCTACCCAGCAACAGACACGATATCATCCATCTTCCGGCGCGTAGCAACGAGGTATGCAAGTAAAACAGCGATCTCTCACGGTAACAATGAAATTCTTTACGCAGATTTGTTCAAAAAGAGCGCTCAGGTTGCGAACGCATTGACCAATGCCGGCTGCCGCAAAGGTGATTTTGTCGGTATTTATATGGAGCGCAGTCCCGAAACCGTCATTTCCATTCTTGGGATATTGCGAATGGGCGGCATTTATGTCCCCATTGACCCCGAACATCCTATCGAACGCAATCGGTATATTGTACAAAATGCTAGTTGCAAACAACTCATTATGAAGATGAGCCACCTCGAAAGCGCTGCAGAGTTATGTCTTACGTTAGGTGTCGATACCCCCATTTCGATAGAGAATTGTTTGGAGAAAGACGAGACCAGTTTCGAGGATGCAAACATCACTCCGGATGATTTGGCGTATGTGATTTACACTTCAGGTTCCACCGGGAATCCAAAAGGTACACTGATCGCTCACCGAGGAGTCGTGAATCTCTGGAATACGTTCACCAAACAATTGGAAATTTCAAGCGTAGACGTACTCACTCAGTTTTCTACATTTAGTTTTGACGCTTCCATTTTGGATACGTTTAACTGCTTGCTCAATGGTGCAACGCTCGTCATTTTAACGAAGGAAGAGCAATTGACGCCTGAGCTTTTTTTGTCGCTTCTTGAAAGCAAAAAAATTACTATCATTGGTTGTATTCCCACATCTGTATTTAATAGGATATCTGAAACAACTATTTCCAGCCCCAAATCTATGTGGCAAACTGTAAGAAACATTACAGTAGGCGGGGAAGCACTACTCTCCGACCATGTACGCAAGTTCCAAGACAAGTTTGGAAAGGATATCGTCATTTTTAACGCTTATGGACCAACTGAGTGCACCGTCGTTACAACGACCTTCAAGATAACGGACTATTGGAACAGCAATTCGATAACTGTCCCCATTGGCTCCCCTATCGGCAATTACAAGATTTATGTGGTTAAAGCTGATGGCACGCTGGCAGAAGTTGGCCAAGAAGGAGAGCTTCATATAGAAACCTTTGCCCTCGCGAAAGGATATTTGAATCTTCCTGACAAAACGAATGAAGTTTTCATTAATAACCCATTCAGCAGCGCTCCTTACTCGAAGGTTTATAAATCAGGCGATATTGTCAAAATTTTATCAGATGGCAGTCTCGAATTTCAGTACCGTAAAGACGGGCAATTAAAACTGCGTGGCTTTCGCATTGAAATTGGCGAAATTGAGAACGCTTTGTCCAAACACCCTTCCGTTCTCGATGCAGCCGTAGTTGCTATCCAAGATAACAATACAGTAAAGCATCTTTCTTGCTTCTACTCCTCAAAATCCCGTGTATCCAGCGCTGAGTTGCGCGAGCATTTAAAATCGTACGTTCCCTATTATATGATTCCTAGCTTTTTTTATGGGCTGAAGGAAATACCGCTCTCGCCAACAGGCAAAGTAGACAGAAAAAAGCTGCTCGCCATGGATAACATCGATCTTGCGGAGACGAATATTCCTTATGAAGAGCCGGTTGGCGAATTAGAATGTGCCATTGCATCCGTGTGGTCTGAAATTTTAGGACTTGCGCGAGTCAGTCGCAACGAAAGTTTCTTCGAGATCGGCGGAGACTCTCTAGGGGTTATGGCGGTTTTATCGAGTCTAAAGCAGGATTACCTCAACTTGCGGATGAATAATTTGTATGAACATCCAACGGTGAAAGATTTGGCTGCCTATATTTCTACGTTATCCACCGATACTGACGAAGCTAAAGAAACGCCTGTCACCGAGTACAAAACACTTAGGGAGCTGCCGCTTCTTCCAAAGGTGGAGATGAATAGCCAAGACGGTTTAGGTTCGGACATCTTGCTAACTGGGGCAACAGGGTATTTGGGTTCACATCTGATATATGAGTTGTTAACAACCACAGAAGCCAACCTCCACCTGCTGGTTCGTCCCAAATTTGGCCATAACGGAATTTCCCGGGTTTGGGAAACCTTGGACTCCTATTGGGGTCAAACGTTTTTTGCCAAGTATACGAACAGGATTTTCGTACTCGAGGGTGATTTGGTGAATGCTGACTTAGGCTTAGGCGCCGAAGAACGCAAGTTTGTTTCTACTAAAATTACTTCTATTATCCATGCTGGTGCGGATGTTAGACATTTTGGCAGTATGGATGATTTTCATGCAACCAATGTGATTGGCACTCAAAACCTGCTGAAATTGGTATACGATAGGCCGACTGTCCCCTTCCACTTCATTTCTACAATAGGAATACCAGAAGATATGGCATCATCAGGATATTGGGAAACGGTATCGCAAAATTTCCAGGAGTTTTATAACTTAAAATTGGAAAATGTATATACAAACAGTAAACTTTTAGCGGAAAAATGTGTCATAGAAGCCATTAGTGCGGGGCTGCCATGTTCGATATATCGAGCAGGCAATTTGTCGTGCCACAGCGTGACCGGTCGCTTTCAAAAAAATATCCATGAAAACTATTTCTATCGTATGATCAAGGCATTCCTGCTTCTAGGTAAAGCACCTGTCGTAGACACACATATGGATATCTCTCCGATCGACTTTGCAAGCAGCTTTATGGTTTCCTTAATGAAGCAGCGTAAATTCGGTGAAATCTATCACATTTGTAATCCGGTTCAAGCACATTATGATGCATTCATTGATGCGCTGAGAGAACTAGGGTATGCCATTGATCTCTTACCGCAAAAAGAGTTCGAAAAGTGGGTCATCACAAAAGGCAACAACATCAGTAAGGAAGCTGTTCAATTAGCCATTCCTTTATTGGAAGGTGACGGGGTTCGAACTTCACCATACCTTTATGGCTGCGAGAGCTCCATTCAGAGAGCTGGTTACTTAACTCCCTTGCCAAGCTTGAGAGATTTGGTAGCCGCCTTGGTAGAGCATGCAGTTGATCGTGGATATTTCCCCAAACCGTAGGAACTAACATTAAATTGTGGTCAGCCCCTCCTATTCCTAATTGAATGAAATCCAATCTATTTACCATGCAGACCCTCAGCAACGTGCTGAGGGTCTACGTTTATTTCATAAAAGGGGGAGCGACTTTTATTATAAAGGTGCTATCCTTGAATACGTTATTTTTTACCATGTAACCTTCTAGCTACCTAACCGATCTAATATATACGTAACGTTACGAACATACTAAAATTACTAGTCAAGAAAGCAGGTAAACCTTTGCATTTAGATCCTATTGTCATCAAAGCCAAAGCTGGGGACCCTGAAGCATTCATGCAGTTGATGCAAGAGATAGAATTACCTTTATATAGAACTGCAAGGTCCATCGTCAACAAAGACGAAGATTGTGCAGATGCCCTTCAGGAGACGATACTTAAAGCCTTTAAGTCCATCCATACACTCAGAGAGCCCGCTTTTTTCAAAACGTGGATATTCCGAATTCTGATTAATGAATGCAACAAAATGGTCAAAAGCAGCTCAAGAGCCCTCCCTTCCGGAGAGCTTCCCGACGTCCCTTCCACTTCCAAGGATTATGAGAAAATCGAATTATGGGATGCCGTTCAACATCTTGAGGAGAACCTACGGATTGTCATTCTCCTTCATTACCTACAGGACATGCCGATCAGTGAAATTTCCAACATTCTCGAAATTTCTACGGTAGCGGTGAAGACCCGGCTGCATCGCGCCCGTAAAAAGCTAAAGCATTCATCTCAAATCAATCAAGAAAAGGGAGTTGCGACATCGTGAACACTAAGTTAGAAGAACAATTAAGGAACTGCCAAAGCCTACTTCCCGATCAGTTATCTGATATTGCCCGCTCCAAGCTGAATGAGACTTACCAAATCATCAGGGAAACCGATAATTCCATTTTCCCCATTCAGAGAAAGAGAGATGTATCAAGAACTTTTAATAAATGGTGGGTTTCCACTACAGCCGCTGCAATCCTGGGAGTTACACTCCTTGCTTCCGGCTTCGTATCGCCCGCAATGGCTGATGCACTCAAGCAAATTCCGGTTCTAGGACAAATCTATTCATTATGGGGTGAAAAAAACGGAGATCCCGGTCTTCAACAAGCCGAAGATTTCATTACAAACGTAAACCAAAGCGTAACCCATGGCAAGGTGACTATGAATATTCCAACGTTGTTATTTGACGGGACTCGAATTCTTATGAACGTAACCACTCCTGGAAACCGTCTGGCTTCGGAGCCCAATTCGCCGCCTTCGGATGCCAATAAAGGAGCGTTAGATAAGTTTGAGGTCCTCTATAAAGGTCAACCCCTAAACTGGGGTTACGAATTCATGGACGGTGAGACTGCTTCCAGCCTAATCGTTCAGGTTACCAGCACGACTAGCATTAACCAGACTGTCCAGTTCCCTGATCAGTTTGACTTGACTGTAAATGTAACGTTAAAGGGTTACGATGTCCCGTTCCAATTCGTTCTACCTGTTACAAAATCAACGCCCGTTACCGTTCTAACTTCAGAGGAGACCAAGCATCACTATAACATTAACTTGCAGAACAGCAAGCTGGAAATCAGCCCAATCACAACGCAGTTATCCGTTGCGTACAGAACCAAACCGGGCCAGAGCATAGAAGAAATGCTCGCTTCTATCCCTTCGAAATACAAGGGTGCTAACGGGGGCATCATCGCTCTTCAGTATGACATTGTGGATGAACATGGCGTTCAACTGAAGCCCATCGGTTCTCACCACATTAGCGAATCTTATACTATTCTCTTTGAACCTTTCAAGACTCTACCGCGTACCGTAACCATCAAACCGTACTTAGTCGTATCCGAAGGTCAAGCCCCAGCTGGGGTTATAGGTCGGTGGGAAGACAAAAATATAGTCAAGGAATACATCCCTGAGCTAGAGACTGTACTTTCGGTGCAATAGTTCATCTGTAAAAAGGGTATGCAAACCTACTAAAGACGGAGCACGCAATCCTCCCTTTACTTTTAAAAGCAAAAAAGAGACCCACAGCAACGGGCCGCGGGTCTAAGTTTTATATTTTAAAAGGGGGTCGTCTTTTATTATAATCCCGAATGATTAATGCAAGATGAAAATAAGATTTCAATCATGTAACAAATATTTACTTTTTTATACGAATTTGAATTGGCTAGCGCCTTTTTAAGATGTCTTCTACTTTGGCTTTCATAGATTGAATCGTTGTTTTCCTATATTGAATACCTAGCCGGATGACCTTCAATTGCTGTCTTCGGGATAGCGTTCGGAAACGTGGTTCTTGCTTTAAAAATTTACGAATAATCGTCCAACTGTTGATTTCAAACCGGTTTGGTTTTAGGTAAGGAACTTCATAAGGCATTTGTCGTTTTCGAAATCGATTGACAAGATTTCCAAAGTTAGCTGAAATCTTACTTTCATCTACAAGACACACAGCCCGATTTTTATTTGTGTGCTTTTTGAGGAAAGCGAAATGATGGTGTCCGTCTTGAATAATATATCCACCATCTTTCTTGCTTTTTTGCACAATTAACAATTGCATAAGGTCCTGTGCCACTTTTTTTAACTCCTTCTTACGTGGCGAGGTCTTCGTATCGGTACTTTCC
Source organism: Paenibacillus sp. 2RAB27 (assembly GCF_052115445.1). Taxonomy (NCBI): domain Bacteria; kingdom Bacillati; phylum Bacillota; class Bacilli; order Caryophanales; family Paenibacillaceae; genus Paenibacillus; species Paenibacillus sp. 2RAB27. Next base: position 2,662 of record NZ_JBFRGR010000030.1, on the reverse strand, counting down.
TGCTTAATCTTACTTAGAGGTATATATTGCACAGTATATCTCAACGCTACCCCTCCTCAACACCGCTGATTAATGTAATGTATTCCAACTTAGTACAGTGTATGTATGTTAGCGTATTGGAGGTTCATACTTTCATTGGCAAGTCTGATCCTATGGCTATGAATAGCTTGGCCTTCTAGCTATTCACCCACACCGAGTCTTTTGGTCCCACATATATTGTGAGAACAGACCAATCGAATTGAGGGAGTGATAGCTATGCCCGGAATGCTACGGACAGTCAACGGAACGACCACCCTTTTTGCAACAGCAAGTATAAAATCCAAGCAAGAAGTTGCTTGAGCGCGCAGACAGTTTGCCTCATTAGCTGTTTGCCGACATAGCATTTCTATCCAAAGAAGCCACTCCATTGGCAGGAGTGGCTTTGTCTTTATATGCTGCTATATTCCTTTGAATAACATAATAATAACCATGCTTCGCGGCTTTTACGGGCCGACCAACACGCCATGAATGAATTTCTCTAATACTTCGACATCCGTTATGTTCTTGTTGCAAACCTCGCTATTCACGCACAAATAATTACCTATGGCCCTGTAATAATCTGGCGATGCACCTTCCGGTTTCCACTTCGTCACAGCAGTGAAAAGCGCGACCTCCGTATGCCGATTGCACACAAAGCAAACGCCTTTCTTATTAGTGGGCGTATACTTCCCTTCAATGCCGATTAGCTTTCCGTTCAAATCATAAACAATGAATAATTTATTCGTTGCAATATCGGTCCAGCCCAGGTATGTCGCGAATCTATAAGTGATACCTTTAAGATCAGGTATTTTCAGTTACTTGTGCTTAGGGAAAAGTTTCTTTATTTGATTCTCCGTCACATGCGCATATTCCTCCGCTAAATAAGGCTCCAAGGCATGCAGATATCGCTGAAAGTCCGCAGTGGTTTGTAGCTGTTTCAGGTTCACAAGCCATTGTTTTTGCAAATCAGTTAGATCCGAAAACAATCCGCCTATCTTGACTTCTGTATCATTGCGAACCGCTTCGACCACTTTCAAATTGGTAACGGAATTACAGGCATTTTGTAACTGACCGATCAGTTTCTTAATCTCGTTGTATTGATGGTTTCTAATGAATGGTTGACTCATAGCTTCCAGCCCCTTATTTTTGATGAAAATAAAATAAGCTGCAAAGCCCCATGATTAGAAACGATTTTTTCTCGGGCGATCACCATAAACGAATCACCCCATGCAAAGATCGCCCTAATGAAAGGCTCTGCATGAGTCGCTTCTTATTCCGGCAAAATGATTTGCCATATTTACCGCCTCCCTTATAGATTTAAATTATAAGGGAGGTCCTACTCTACCGCAAGTGTTGCGCCCAATGGAATAAATCCCAATATACTGCTTACGAGCGCGCTTTATATTTTTGAAATATATTCCTCTAGTAAAATCCCCTAATTAACCGATAGGTGTCCCATTAGGCAATTTAATATCTGGTTTCAAGAGAGTTACATCCCCCTTTTCCGGTACTCCTCCAAGAATTAATACTTCTGATCGGAAACCCGCAATAGATCGAGCGGGAAAGTTAACTACTCCAATGATTTGTTCCCCTATAATCTCTTCAGCTTTATAACGTTTAGTGATTTGAGCACTCGACGTTTTGATTCCGATATCTGGTCCAAAATCAATTTGGAGTTTAATCGCAGGTATTTTTGCTTCTGCAAAAAACTCCGCTTCAGTAATCGTTCCAACACGAATATCGAGTTTCAAAAAATCATCAATCGTTGCCATCGTTCATCCCCCTACTCAACTAAAAGAATTTTTAACTATTCATTTACTATTTTGAACATTGTACTTTAAAGATTTTAACCAAAAATACATTCCCATACCGAGTAAGGTCATCATGCCGCCTAAGAACTGAAATGAAGATATTGTTTCACCTAGTAATACATACGCAAGAATTATGGCAAGAACCGGTTCTCCAATAATCCCTACCGAGACAGTCGTTGCTCCAATTGACTTTAACAAAAAATTAAAAATGTATTGTCCAAAAATAGTTGGGATTATTGCAAGCAACAAAAAATAAGTCCAATCTGATGTGTCGTAATCAATTAATGAGAAATTATTTATCAAATTGTAGACGAGCATGACGGTACCACCAATAAAAAAGACGAAAATACTGTATACATTTGTATCGATTTTTCGGCTTACTTTCTGCCCCGCCAATAGATAGGCTGAAGCGAAGAATGTGCCTATTAACGATAATCCGTCGCCAATTAGCGCATTTTTCGAAATCCCTATGTCTCCCCATGCAATAACGATTGAACCCATAAGAGCAACGATCAAGCAAAAAACGGTTAGCAGATTAACATGTTCTTTGAACAAAAAGTAGGAACCTATCATAACAAATAACGGCTGTAATGCCAAGATGACCATCGAGCTTGCAACTGCGGTATAGACTAATGATTCCATCCAGAATAAGAAGTGTAACCCTAGAAAAAGGCCGGCTAAAATTAAACTGTACCCTATCGAGTAGACACTTTAAAAAAGTCTCTCGATAGGGTACTTTTATTTATATCAGAAAAGATGGGAATGGGAAAATGAAATGAGTAAGAAAATATTCACAGATAACGAAATCAAGTCGCTATCTATCAATCCTTATG
>NZ_JBFRGR010000029.1:0-83836 GCF_052115445.1 Paenibacillus sp. 2RAB27 | reverse complement strand
TTTCGTTTGTTCTTGAATAAATTTTACCGTTTGTTGTTTAAATTCATCATTGTACCTTTGCCGTTGTTCACCCATTGTGAACACCTCCTCGTTACATCTATTATCTTAAATCTGTTAACGAGGTGTCCACTTTTTATTCTAGCTGCAAAGATCCATCTATTTTCGTGAATTTATAACAAATTGATTGATTAGATGGAAAAAGTACATCTATTTCGCAGCTATTCACCGTTTTCAGCGTTTCAGCTCAGAATTAACTGTATTTTTTACAGTTATAAGGAAATTCAAGGTCATATAGGCAAATTTACCTGCGTGTTTTCCCGTTATTTGCTCCACCAAAACTCATTAGTCAGCATTGGGAAGTATGCTAGCTAGCACCGACTCAGTCGCAAGAAAAAAGAGGAAAACCCGCAATAAACGGTATTATCCTCTTTTGGCATTTCATTTTATGAACAAACAACTAGAACGTCACATGATCCGGATCCGGCCCAATACGCTTGTTGACATTCAAAGCATCCACCAAAGCCATATCCTCAGCGCTCAGCTCGAAATCGAAAATGTCCGCATTCTCACGAATACGATGCTCCGTCACAGACTTCGGAATCGTTACGACACCATGCTGGATATCCCAACGCAGCACAATTTGCGCTGCTGATTTGCCGTATTTAGCGGCAAGATGCGCCAATTCAGGCTGATTCAGCCTTCCCTGCATAAGCGGGCTCCACGCCTCCAATTGGATACCGTGTTCACGGGTATAGGTGAGCAGTTCTTTTTGCGACAGTTCCGGATGATATTCCACTTGATTAACCGCAGGCACTACACCGGTATCTTCGATGACATGCGCCAAATGAGAGATTTGAAAATTGCTCACGCCAATCGCACGAACATGACCTTCTTTGTAAAGGTGGACCAGCGCTTTCCACGTTTCTCGGTACGTTGCGGAGACGGCCCAGTGCACCAAGTACAGATCAATCGTCTCCAAACCAAGCCGCTTACGGCTTGCTTCAAACGCTTGCAGCGTAGACTCGTAACCTTGATCCGCGTTCCACACTTTCGTGGTTACGAAAATCTCGTCACGCGGGACACCGCTTTGGCGCAGACCTTGTCCAACACCTTCTTCGTTGCGATAAACCGCAGCCGTATCAATGCTTCTATAACCTAATTGCAAAGCGGTTTGAACCGCTCCGATGACCTCTTGACCTTCCTTGCTTTTGTAAACGCCGAGACCCAGCCAAGGCATATGTACACCATTATTGAGCGTAACTCCTGCTGTAAATGCTTGATTCGCTTTCGTAGACATTCGTCATAACCTCCATCGGAATAAGATTAGAATGAGCGCATCTTTACCGTGTAGCTCCCATTAATCATACCACCGAAGTCGGATATTCCAAAATCCTGCGTTTGCTGGCAATCAAAACTCCCTAGTCTTGATGGGCATGAATCAAATCCATTTTCAACTGCCATAAGGCAGCACTCAAATTAACACGATACACCTCAGGATTCAGCATCCGCAAATATTGCGGCCAAACGGTCTGCATTTGCTCAGCATGGTAGTCACGAATGCTTTCCAAAGTAGGCAATTCATAGACTAACTCACCCGCCTGGAAAATAGGTTTCAAAAGCGGAACCGCCTCATAATTGTCGATATATTTGAACAGATACGGATGGATGGGGTCGAATAGCTTAATTCGCTGTCCTTCCCGAATATCCACTTCATCTTGCAAAGCCAAATAGTCAGCTTCCGCTTTGCCCGTTGCCAAGTTCATAATCCTATAGGCTTCCTTGAAGCCAGGATTCGTCACCTTCTCCGGGTTGCCCGAGATCTTAATGACCGGCACGAGCGTGCCGTCCTTCTCACGGGCAACAAGCTTATACACCCCGCCCAGCGCCGGCTGGTCGGCTGCAGTAATCAGCTGGGTGCCGATGCCCCAGCTGTCGATCTTAGCCCCTTGGGCTTTCAGCCCGGCGATGATGTGCTCATCCAAGTCATTGGATGCCACAATCTTCACCTCCGGAAAGCCCGCCTCATCCAGCATGCGCCGCGCCTGCTGGGACAGATACGCCAAATCGCCGCTGTCGAGGCGAATGGCGTTCAAGCGCTTGCCGCGGCTCGCGAGCTGCCGAGCCGTCGCAATGGCATTCGGCACGCCGCTGCGCAGCGTGTCGTAGGTGTCTACGAGCAGCGTGACCTGCTCGGGCAGGGCCTCGGCATACGCACGGAAGGCATCCGCTTCCGTGTCGTGGGCCTGCACCCACGCGTGCGCGTGCGTGCCTTTGGTCGGGATGCCGAAGAGCATCCCGGCTCTTAGGTTCGATGTCGCGTGGAACCCCGCGATATAAGCGGCTCTTGCGCCCCAGATCGCGGCGTCAGCCTCCTGGGCGCGGCGTGTGCCGAACTCCATCAGCACATCGTGCGGAGCAACGCCTTTCATGCGGGAAGCTTTCGTCGCGATGAGCGTCTGGAAGTTCACGAAGTTGAGAATCGCCGTCTCAACAAGCTGTGCCTCAAAGATACTGCCGATGACACGAACAAGCGGCACATTCGGGAAAACAAGCGTTCCCTCGAGGACGGCTTGGATATCGCCATTAAACGTAAAAGCACGAAGCGCATCAAGGAACTCTTCCTTATAATTCTCCTCTTGCTCACGCAAATAAGCGATTTCTTCCTCGCCGAAATGCAGATTTTGCACATAATGAATCACCCGCTCCAGCCCAGCGAAGACCGCATAACCCCCATCAAAAGGCAGCTTGCGGAAATACACCTCGAACACAGCTCTCTCCGTATGAGTTCCCTGTAACCAATGGGCGTACATCATATTAATTTGATATTTATCGGTATGCAGCGTTAAGTTATTCATCGCATCCATGGTTTGCCAATTCATCGCTTTCATCCTCCCCATCCCACATTCTCTCATCTTACACACTATCATTTTACTTAATTTTTCCAACCCCGAACAACTTTAGCCCCAAGCGTCTTTTCAAAATGCCGCAATGCCCACGCATGGCCTTCCGCATCAAAGCTGGCAACCGCATCCTCATGAATGACGAGGGAGAAACCTTTATTATACGCATCCATCGCTGTATGTAAGACACAAATATCTGTACACACACCAGCTAGATGAAGCTCCTGAATACCTCTAGCTCTAAGCTGCAGTTCAAGATCCGTCCCGCAGAATGCGCTGTATCTCGTTTTGTCCATCCAATAGATCGCAGCTCTGTGAGCTTCACGCACTTCTTTTAGACACCCGTAGAGCTCCCTGCCATCCGTATCACGTATATTATGAGGTGGAAACAAGGCCGTCTCTGGATGGAAAGGATCCCCTTCTTCATGCAAATCAACAGCCATCACGACATAGTCCATCTTTGTAACAAAGCTCTTAGTTAGCTCACACAGGCGAGCTTCTATCGCAATAGCGGGGTCCCCGCAAGGCAGCTTACCTACTACGAAATCCACTGTATAATCAATCAGAATGAAGGCTTTCATATTCACCACTCCTTATATTGTATTTTTAATATTATTATAACGACTTTATCAATTAGCAAAAAGAGAAGCCTAACTGTAGAACGACAGCTAAGGCACTTGATCTTCAGATGAGCGATTCATTTCATATTGTCAATTCGATAAAATCATTATGACATAATTAAATTCATATTTCAATAGGTACTTGAAGAAATCTATTGTGAATCCGGGTATAAATTGGCGAAATTAATCAGAATCGTCATAAACCCAAGTGCTACGAAAGAGAAAAACGCCATGAAAGATAGGTGATATACATTTGGGAATACGATAAAAACGACTCCACAGCCGACACAAACCCAGTTCTGCCACATATGCTTCCCCGTTTTACCTAAAGCTAACATAGAACTTACGAATTGAAGACTTCCGAACAGTGCACAGGTGAAAAGCGCATTGGTTACATCTCCAAATCCAAACACCCAAGGAGTCATCAGAAACCAAAGACCCATGAGTGCTGACAAACTATTTTTGAGATACATACCGATCACACCTCCTACATGCGGGATGTTCTAGTATATGCAAACGCTTACAGCAACGTGTTAGTTGAGAAAAACTTCTATCGAAGTCCTTCGAAGATGTGCGACCGCGTTTTAAATGTAGTTTTTATCGCCAATAAGAATTTGTTCTTCCAAGTAGCGGGAACTTTTAAATTCTTATGTGGAAAAAAGCCCTCAGATCACCTGAATCGGCAACTGAAGGCTTATTTTTATTTTTTTCTATCCATTATTGTGCGATATGAATGCCTTTCGAATCAATTGTCACATCGGCTTTTAGAATGTCTGACACGAATTTAGCAGGCACATAAAGGGTATCATTCAGAATAACCGGTGCTGCTCCTAGCGCTACTGGCGCCATTTTAGCAAAGAAATAGCTATCTTTCCCCACACTCACACTCGTCCACTGCGCACCTTTCGATAGTTCAGCAGCATACGTATCTTGATTCCATTTCACAATGTAGCCCAAACCTTCTGCTACTTTACGGAAAGGAACAAGTGTAACGCCATCCTCATTCTGTTCAACATCAACGGGTGCCAAATCCACTTTCACCTTGTCAGTACCAGGCAGCGGAGTAGGATTCGGTTTAATGGTCACATCCTTAGGCAAGATGAAACGGAATTCTGGACTTCCAGCAACACCAGCTGCAATTGAGTATTTTGGGAACACGACAACCGCTGCCCCTTTTTCTACGTAAAAGCCTTGCTCCGAGGAAATCCCTTTAAATTGATCTTTAAAGAAATATTGAGGTTCCTCCTCCATTTTGGCAGTAACACCTGCATCGATCGTGGCCTTGTAGCCTGCACCTAGCAGATCCTGCAGCGTTACACGCTGCGCTGCTGCCGCATTCAGTACATTATACGTATCCACTCTCGGCATGCCTGTGCCACCCGTTTCACCGTACGTAGTAACGGTAAGGGAAACAACACCTGAAGGATTTCCTGTTCCATCCGACTTCAATGTGTAGACAATTGTAAGCCCGTAAGGACGGTACGTATATCCCTTATCTTTGGCTGCAGCTGCAGCCTCCGCAGCATCCTTTTCCCAGTTCGCTAGATCTTTGTTCGCATGTGAGAGAATAATGTCATTGAGTTCGTCTTGGTATTTCTTATCCAACATACCGCTCAACTGCGGTACTTTGATATTCGTCGTTAGGTTTGTACTTTTGGATGTAAGCACCACTTCTTTAACGACAACTGGTACTGATGATGTGGTTGCTGAAATTGCAACTGCAGTATCCGCTGAAGCAATGCTTGCAATTGGCAGTACCGAAGCACTTACACCTACGAGCACCGCACAACTAACAACACCCATTTTCAATATGTTCCAAGGACTCTTTTTCATTTCCTATTCACTCCTTCTGTGTTATCGTGTTTTTTGTCGCTTGTTTAACCTTCACGATAACTAGACGCACCAACTTAAGGAAAAGTCTGATCCTACACCATTTTTTTTCAAAATTAAGTTTACGAAAGTCGGAACGTGCCAACCACATGATTCAAATCCGTGGCATTTCCGGCAAGGTTTTTGGCTGAAGCCGTAATTTCTTCGGCTGATGCCAGCTGTTCTTGGGTAACTGCAGCGACGGATTGCGCTGTACCTGAGGTTTGCTGGGCAACCAAGCCAACTTGAGCGACAGTTGCTGCTACTTCTTCCGAGCTCGCTGCCATCTGCTCTGCAGCTGCCGCTGTTTCCTGAATTTTGCTAGCTACTTCTTGCGAAGCTGTTACGATTTGACCGAATGCTTGCTCGGCAATGCTTACCTCATATAGACCTTCCTGCACTTCTGTTCTTCCATTGTTCATGACCCCAACAGCCCGAGCGGAATCCCGCTGAATGGACGTAATAAGTTCCGAGATCTCTCGAACGGAATCATCTGTTTGAGAAGATAGCTTACGCACCTCACCAGCTACTACGGCAAAGCCCTTACCGCTTTCGCCGGCACGCGCAGCTTCAATGGCTGCATTCAGCGCAAGCAGGTTCGTTTGCGATGCAATATTCCCGATTAACGTGGTAATCTGACCAATGCTTTGGGAATGCTTCTCAAGCTCCTGAATCACTTGATTCGCTGCGTCAACAGAGGTGCTGACTGCCTGTATTTTATTCACGACACGTTCCATGGCATGTGTGCCTTGCTCCGCAATGTTCGTAGCCGTCATAGATAGTTCTGATACATCAGCTGTGGTTTCGGCGATACGGGAAATGCCCGCTGCCATTTCTTCCATGGCTCGCCCACACTCTATAGAGCTTTGAGCTTGCGCATCCGCTCCATTCGCGAAATCCTGCACCGAAACGGCAACATGCTGTGAAGCCGAGCTATTCTGCTCCGAGCTGGCAAACAACTGCTGAGAGGAAGCCGCCACACTCGTCGAAGCATGCAGCATCTGCTCTACGGAATGGCGTAGATGGTTCACCATTTGGTTAACGGCCCCGATGAGCTGGCCAATTTCATCTTTATTTTTCACAACAATCGGTTCAACGGTTAGATCACCTTTGGAGATTCGATTCAAAGTTTGTGATGCTTTTCGAACAGGACTTGAAATGTTACTTACGAGGAAATAACAAGTCGCAATCATAAATACAAGCATAACAGCCAATGCAATAAAAGAAATTTGGACACTTTTCTTGTATTCCTTGGTGCTGTCTGCTACACCTTGCTGACCGCCATCTTGGTTGTAGCTAACCATTTCCGCCATCGATTTCTGTGCTTTACTGAAGGCTGCTGACATCACTGTAAGACTCTCTGCCGCTTCCTTCACTTTACTTGGATCACTTGATAGCTGTTTATTAGCCACGTAGGATGTTTTAAATCCCTCCCAGTTCTGGGTAAGCTCTTGCAAACGTGCCCCTTCTTCTTCACTTGACACAGAATCCTTATATTTTCCTAACAAATTATCGATTTCTGTAATCGTTGCCAGGATACCATTGTCTATAGGTTCATGTTTTTTCACGTCTGGCTCTAATTTCTTCTGATAGTACAGTGTTAGTAAATGCTCAGAGAAATAATGAACTTCCTCAATATCTTGAATCCCCATCATCCAGTTGTTTGCCAGATTCGTATTCATGTCCTTTAACGCGTCCATACGACTCATAGCTGTATAGCTCATTCCAACAACCATCAAGAAGATGATCGCAAATACCGCAATAAATTTCGTCCGTACTGTCATCTTCATACGTAAATCCCCCTATTTAATTGACGCAATTTTGAACAAGTATGTATACGTGATTGATCTGTTGGATATATCATAAATTGAAATCATTAAATTTGTTCTGTTCTAATCATGATGAAACTATGAGATTTCCTAACAATTACATGGCTTTTGGAGGAAAAAAATGTCATCATCCTTGCGTTTTAAACTCGTCTCCTGGCTTGTTCTTATTACATCCATCTCCCTTACCGTCGTTGGAATTACCAATTACAAACTTTCTAGAAATAAGTTACTGCAGCAAATGAACGAGCAATCCATAACCTCTGTTTCGAATTCCGCTCGAAACTTATATGATTTCTTGTCGATTCGTTTGGCAGAAGTTGAGCTTATAAGCCGGGTCAGCATTATGAAAAATGGTACGCAAGATGATCGTCTAAAATTTCTGACCCATGAATTGCAAACGGATGGAAATCGCTATCACGCCATGGCTATTGCTGATTTGGCAGGAAACCTGCAGTTTACCTCCGGTTTGACTTTCTCCATCTCGGATGAGCTTCGCTTCCAGCAAGCCCTGCAAGGGAAAACCTTTATTTCGGACCCTCATCTAAGCAAAATGAAGGGCATTTATGTCATCTCGATTACGGCGCCTATCTTTGATGATCAACATAAGGTCGTAAGTATCATCGATGTTTCTATGGAGGCTGCACCTGTTTTTCAAGAACATTTACTAGCTCCTCCCAATAATGGAGACCAATTGATTGTGAATCGGGAGGGTCTCACCTTATATGATTCAGATCCCTCTACCATTCTTAAGGTGAACATTCTCGCTGAATATCCTGAACTCAGACCCGCTTTTCAACAAGCGTTACGAGCTGGGAAAGGTTATATCGACGAGTCCTTTCTCTCTGGAACGAAGACACGTTGGTTCTATGCACGCATCCCTCAATTAAATTGGTATCTCGCTTATTCCATGCCAATCACTGCCATTGAAGCCCCAACAAGTCCACTCCTATGGTCGACCGTAGGATTAATTGTCATGGCAGCGTTAATCATTTTCTTCCTTATCTACCTCACAACGAACCATCTGATTATCAAAAGAATTAAACAAATCCTCCAAGTAACCGAGGCAGTTGCTGCTGGTGATTTCCACACGAAGCCCATCGTGTTCAAAAGTAAAGATGAATTAGGTGCCCTCGCCTTATCTGTCAATGGCATGATGGAGAATATCCGCGAGCTTTTCGAGCCGTTCGAAGCTTTTATTCGTCATAATCAATACGCCATGATCGTAATGGATCCTAACTTTATGATTAACCATCTCAACGGCAGAGCAACGCAGATGCTTGGGTATTCTTTTGCGGATGTACATAAAATCGCCTCTCCTTTAATCTGGTTAGATCAAAAACAGCTGAATGAAAGAGCTGCACAGTATTCAGCAGAGCTAGGCGAGACGATTCCCGCAGACTGTACAACACTTGTTATTCGTTCCTTACGCCATTTGAAAGAGGATTTAGAGTGGACCTGGTATCACAAAGACGGCACCCGAATTTATGTGCAAGCGAGTGTTAGCTGCATCACGCATCCAGATGGTGAGTTAAAAGGATACGTCTTAATTGCACGCGATATCAGTGATATTAAAGCAAGTAATGAGACGAAAGAACGGCTGTTAACGATTGTCGAGAGCGCACGGGATGCCATTCTCACCTTCGATCAAGACGGTTATATCTTCTATATTAATCCAGCGGGCATCCAAAGGATTGGATTAGCTGGAACCGTTTTTGAACGAACACATTTTCATGAGTTTGTTGAAATCTTGAATGATATTAATTTTGAGAAAGGGCTCCAAACTGCGATCCGAGATGGCTTCTGGGAATTCGAAGCGGAAGTCATGACCAAGAATCAACGACGCATTATCGTATCGCTTGTCATCGTCCCTCACTTCCCTCTTGATAATGGTGAGCTGTATTTCTCGGCAATCACCCGAGATATCACGGAGCAAGTCCATGCCAAGGAACAGCTTATCCTAGCTAAACAGGAGGCGGATGATGCCAATTTGGCCAAAGGTGTTTTCCTTGCTCGCATTAGCCACGAAATACGTACGCCTCTGAATGGGATTGTTGGACTTTCCCACCTGCTTGAGAGAACCGCCATGACCGAACTACAAATGGATTATATACGCAAAATTTCGCGATCCTCCCAGTCTCTTTCACATATCATCAACGATATTCTGGACTTCTCTAAACTGGAAGTAGATAAGCTCGTGATTGAACATCACCCTTTTCAGCTAGATGAAACCATCGATCGCGTGTGTGAAACACTGATTGTGCTGCTCGGTCATAAGCCTGTGGATTTCATTTGCGATATACCTGAGGGAGTGCCTGGTGGATTGATTGGCGATTCATTGCGACTCTATCAGGTACTTCTGAATCTCTCCAGCAATGCGATTAAATTCACGGAGCAAGGGACCGTCACACTTCGTGTTGGCGTCGATCAGATGCATGAGAATGAGGTTACTCTCCAGTTCAGCGTCACGGATACGGGAATTGGCATGGATGAGAAACAGTTGGCCAATTTATTCCAACCTTTTATCCAAGGTGACGAGGTTACGAGCCGTAAATATGGAGGGACAGGACTTGGGCTTGTTATTTCCAAAAATATTATCGAAAATATGGGCGGCTCGATCTCGGTCTCAAGCACGCAAGGGACAGGGAGTGAATTTCTGGTCCTTCTCACCTTCACGCTCTACATGCCTAGCAACAAGGTATTCCCTCCCTTGCCGCTCGCTATGCTCGTCGTAGAAGATCATCCTACGCTTAATAGGGTGCTCGTCCAAAGCCTGCAGTCTATCTGCAACGATGCTGCGGGTGTGTATTCGTGGAAGGAAGCCCTCCAGGTCATTGATCACATCCCTCTCGACTTCCTTCTGCTCGATATGGAGGCTGATGATATGTATGGAGAGGATGTGTGGCTGAGCATGCTTGCTGCTTGCCAACAGCAGGGGATTAGAACGATTATTTACACATCGTTATCAGGAAGAGATGCACTCGAACAGCTTCCGACAGAAGCTTCACCTGATGCCGTTCTGGTCAAGCCGATCTCTCGAAGTCTCTTGTACAGGACGCTAGCTATGCTTCATGCTGAAAGTGAATTCGTTCATTCTTATTTGACAGATACCATGGAGAACGATAGGGAGAAGGACTTTGCGCTTTTCCCTTTAAACACACTAAATAAGGATCCACTCCGTATTTTGATTGTGGAGGATAATGAGATTAACCAAACCGTTGCGCGCTCTCTGCTGGAAAGTATGATGAACTGTCGCATTCAATTGGCTGGTAACGGATTCGAGGCCCTGCATGATTTGGAGAATCATACGTTTGATTTGATCCTCATGGATATCCACTTGCCTGAGCTCGATGGGATCGAAACGACCAAACGCATTCGTCTCGAGCCGAAATGGGCACATATTCCGATTATTGCCTTAACCGCGGATTCAACGCTCGACAATCGGTTGGCCTGTATGGAGGCAGGTATGAGTGAGATGATCTCCAAGCCCATCATCCCTGAACGGCTGAGAACTGCTATTGCATCCACACTTCATCTGCAAGAAGAGAATCATAGAACTGCAGGACTGGATATTGCGGAGGCACTCCAACGCATGGGCGGAAAAACGGACATTTATCGTGAGATGCTCCGTAAATTCCAAGACCAAACCGACCCTCTGATGGCGCTATTAAAAGGTAACCTCGACGCAGGTAACTTTGAGGAGGCTCTTCGTTTGCTTCATGGCATACGCGGTTCTTCCAGCAACCTTTCGGCTAATCGTGTGTTTGCCGCGGCAAGCGAGTTGGAGGATTCTGTGAAGGAGCAAAAGAAGCTGCAAACAGCAGATCAAGATCTCTCTAACGTGTTCCATTTGCTTCAAAATGTAGAGTTTGAATTGCAGTTCGTTTATCAAACCATCCAAAAATTGCTGCTTGATTGAAAAAAACACGAATTTATGTCACTATATGCGTATACTCCATCTTGATGGAGTGTGTCATTTTATACGTATAGGTGGTTATTGTTATGACTGAACATGTCGCTCCATACCGCATCTTGTTGTATTATAAATTCGTCGCTGTTGCTGATCACGAAGCATTGGCGCGGGAACATTTGGCTTATTGCAAAAAGCTCGGTGTAAAAGGACGCATTCTGATTGCTCCTGAGGGCATTAACGGCACCCTTTCTGGGACCGTAGAGCAAACGGAAGCCTACATGGCGATGATGAATCTCATGCCATTGTTTAAAGATATGGTTTACAAGATTGATGAGCATGAAGGACATGCCTTCAAGAAACTGTTTGTCCGTCCGAAAAAAGAGCTCGTCACCTTCCGTCTTGAAGAAGATGTGAATCCGAATGAGCTTACCGGAACGCATTTGAAACCGAAGGAATTTTATGAGAAGCTCAAAAATGAAGATGTCATCGTGCTCGATGGCCGTAATCATTATGAGTATGATATCGGGCATTTCCGCGGCGCCATTCGTCCTGAGGTCGAGACGACCAAGGAATTCCCTGAGTGGATTCGCAATAATCTGCAGGAGTTTAAAAACAAACCAATTCTCACTTACTGCACGGGAGGCATTCGTTGTGAGAAACTATCCGGTTTCTTGATCAACGAAGGCTTTACCGACGTGTATCAACTGGACGGTGGAATTGTCACCTACGGCAAAGACGAAGAGGTGCAAGGTCGTTTATTCGATGGAAAATGCTATGTATTCGATGAGCGCATCTCCGTACCGATTAACCGCACAGATGAAGATATCGTTGTAGGCAAATGCTACCACTGCGGAACTGCAGAGGATCGCTATATTAACTGTGCGAACGATCTGTGCCACTTGAAGCATATTTGCTGCGAGGCTTGTGAAGAGGAGCATGACAGCTTCTGTTCCAAGGAATGCGAAGAGAAAACGTTGAGCGCGTTGGAGGCATAAGAGGGGGGCTTGCCCCTTCTTTAGCGGATCGAACTATCGACTCTTTTGGGGATCGATTTTACCTCTTTTCGCAGAAATGTCGGTGCCTCGCCACTCTCCGCAGATCGATTCCCCCTTCTATCGCAGACCAGGCCGCCGCGATTAGATGGAAAAACTACATCTAATTTCGCTCGATTCGGCCTATTCTTCCATTTAGATGGAAAAACTCCAGTTAAATTTCACCATTTTCGCGAGTTGCGAGCAAATGGGTGAAAATAGCTGGAGTTTTTACAGTTATTCTCTGAAATCAGGCCAATCGGCCTGATTTAGATGTAGATTTTCCAGTTATTGCGGCGGTGCGGCGCTTGTAATGGCCTGTAGATCCTAAAAGAAGAGAGACTGTCGGGAGCATCGCTTTCCCACCATGTAACTTAACACTCTCACTAGAAGAGGCCCCTCTTAAGTCGATTGACTTGGGAGGGGCCTCTTTGCTACAGGCACATTTAAGCTACTTTAAACTCCTGCTACTTTGCTACTCCCGCTTCTTCACCACACTACTTCTATACTAGCTACTTTTCTACTCTTTCCACACTAGCTACTCTTTTTCACTCTCTCAAGTCACTCTAGCAAATCCTGCCACTCCAACTATCCCTACTTCTTTCACCACTTTACCTAACTAATCTGATCATCGATCTGGTCCATAATCCGATCAATTAACGGGTAGACTAGCTCCTCCTCCAACGTGAAGTGTTTGAGCAGAATGAGGCAGGCCGTCAATAGTTCGGAGGCCATCACATGGACGAAGTCCATGTCGACTGGCATGCTCATGGCATTGACACCGTTGACGTATGACTGTACGACTCTTTTGGCCAGATCATGATCCTGCTCCAACACATGCATGGACCGCGAAACTGAGATGGCCATCGTCGGATGTAAATAAGTTTGCAGACTCGGGAATAACACTTGTTCTTCCCATTCCGAATGCTGCTCCAACTCCTCCACCAAGGATAGAATGCCGTCCTGAAGTTCGATCAGACGACACATCCCAATTGAGCAATCATCAAGGGTGTACAAAGCTGCAGCTAGCGTTCGAATGTCGGAGAGCTGCTCACGCATTTGCACATGCTCCTCCTTCAAACGCTGGGCTAGCATTCTAAATTCACTAGGATTCACATTATTTGCCCGATTCGTTTGAATGCTCAAACGGTCACTCATTCGACATCCTCCTTAAAGTTTCTTTAGAAACTTACTTCGTAAGCATGGGCTTTGAGTTTTCGTAAGAAAAACTTTCTTCGTAAGCATCAACGTAAAGTTCCTTTAGAAACTTGCCACGTATGTAATCTCATTGTATGAAACAGAAAAACCCCATACCGCATTATCATTGTATGCGGCATGGGGTTGTTAACATGCGGAAAGAATGTCTAATAATAACCTTTTAACGAATGCGGCTCTCCGTCAAATGAAACTGATTCACAAGCAGCAACATTGAGTGTGTTATTGCTCCTACATCTCCCGTCGTTTGACGCACATGATGCATGTCTTGCAGGAGCTCTTTCACAGTAAGCTCAACCTCCGCCGAGATCTGACGGTTCTCTTTGCTCACCGCTGCAATCTTCTCCATCAGAGCAACGACTTCCTCCACCACCTGTGTTTTCATGGTATCGTGAGCGTTCGCCGCGCTAAGAATCTCAGACGCCGCAGCAACAATCTGCGTCCCTTCCAGAACGACCTTCGTCCCTTCTTCCATCGAGATGAAGGCTTCATTCGCATGTCGTTCAATGTGCTCGATCGTCTCATTGATTTCCGTGGTCGATTTCTTGGTCAAATCCGCCAACTTGCGGATCTCCCCAGCAACGACGGCAAATCCTTTGCCATGCTCACCTACTCGCGCCGCCTCAATAGAGGCATTCAACGACAATAGATTCGTCTGCGCAGAGATTTCTTCAATTACTTTAAGCAGCTTCGGAATTTCTTGCGTCGTATGCAGGAAGGTTTGGATGGTTTGATTCGTTTCCTCTACTTTCGCCGAAATATCCGTCATCTTCTGACCAATACGTTCAACCTCATCCTGCGCAACGGCAATCTGCCCTGAAGCCTTCTGTTCCAGTTCGCGCAAAGTTCCGCTCATATTCTGCGTAACGTCCTTTGCGACATCAATATCCTTCAGCTGTCCACGCAGCGAGCGAATCATATCATGGATTTTCGTACTCATCCGTCCTGTAGATTGCTCCGTAGAACCAGTTGAGTCATTCATCCGCTCTTGGCTCACCTGCACCTCAGCAGCCGCTTGTTTCACTTGCAGCATGATGCCTTCCAAGGAATCGATCATATTATTGATCCATTTGGCCAAATCCCGCGTCTCATCGCCAGCGAACTCATCAACCTTCAGACGCTGCGTCAAATCCCCTTTACCTTCTGCATTAATCCGGATAAATTTATTAATTTGAGCAAGCTGTCTAGCAATCGGCTTACTTCCTTGGCGTCTAATTAAACTCGCACCAATCCCGCCGAAGAGAAGATTGACACCTACCATGATTGCTGCGCCGACACCATTCGAAACTTGTCCATTTAGCAGCCAGAAGCTACCCGCGGAAACAAGCAGCATGAGCGCAATAAACCGCATTTGCAGACTGAACATCTTCCAATCAATCGAGCGAATGCGATAGACCTCTTCCAAATCCCCTTCACACATCATTCCCCACACGTCCGGGCAATGCGGCAACTGGAAGGTCACACCTTTTCCAATAACAGAAATATGACGATAATCGGAATATCCCGGATATTCGACGAATAGATTATTTCCCTTAGCAATTGTTCCCGCTACGCCTGGATGCAGCTGCCCCGTCGCAGGATCCGTGAAAACAAGCTCCAGCTCCGTATGCTCCTTGACGCCAACGATCCCATAATCGGTACGAACGCCGTCTTTTAAATTATCCCCATGGGTAAAGGTCAAATCTTCGAATCGGCTTCGCGATAACGCTGTTCCAGGAACGATTTGTTTATTTAACCCAGGCTTTGCCATAAATAAATAGTTATCACCAGAATCGGGATACACATGTCCCGACTCGCGCTGAATCAGATCTCCGAGTACATCGTTCGGCACGCGTCCACAAACCGCTCCTTTCCATTGACCACCTACCATAATAGGTGAAATGAAAGCGATCGTCATCGCATCATGAAATGGCGAAGTACTTGGACCGATTTGGAGCGTAAGCGGGTCCGAGAAGGGGCCAAATAAGCATTTCACACCTTTGCGCGTTTCTTCCAACCCTTTCCCCAGCACGCCACCAGCGGCATAGGATCTTCCCACATGAGCATTGTGTGTGGAGTATACGACAGTAGCCTTTTCATCCAAAATAAATACTTCGGAAAAATCAGTTCCACTCTTCATTGTTGCTGTCAAGAACCTTCCAACTATTGATGCATCCTTTGGTGCAGACTCCTTCAACGCTTCTGTCTCCGTTAACTGTTCAAGCAATCGATCCAAATTGGACCAGTAGGCGAGGGCCCAACCACGTAAAATTTCCGTTCTTGTATGCGCAATTCCTTCGAAAATATGCTCAACATCTTCCTTGATATGACGATTCAGGCGGTAAGACCACCACAAAGGCAGACCTTTTCTAAACCCCAGCCAATCAAACATACCACAACACCMCTTTTATCACATTTAATGTGACTTTGTTTAACATTCCTTATATTCGACAATTTTATAGTGATTTTCATCGCAAAGCAAGACAAATAACTGAATTTTTCATGAATAATCCGAACATTAACAAAAAAACATGAGGAATGTCGGTATTTTTCTATGTTAGCTATATTGACATAATTTTCTGAAAAATTTACAATATAAGAAAAACCACATCGTACCTGTTGCGTACACTATGTAACTATATCTAACAAATAAAGAACTTAGATCAGAAAGGAGGCCTGGTTTCTGCTTCGGGCCGTTAGCTTCTTTCAGCTTCCGAACGCATAATGATGAAACCAGGGAGCTGCGATGTCTAAACCTGAGAATCTGGTCACTACCCCTTATGATCCTCGTCCTTTTTTTGATGAGATGTTTATGAACGCCTACTCGGTTCGCCCTCATTATCAAAGTACCTTCCTTCAATTCATGTCGATGAAGACAGGTAACTTAAACAAACGCCAAACGGCTACGATGAAACGGATGATGGAAGAAGGCATAACCTTCACCCTCTATAGTCCCGATCAGACAGAGGCGCTAGAGCGCACACTCCCCTTCGATCCTATCCCAAGGATTATCCCGCAGGAAGAGTGGATTAAGCTCGAACGAGGACTCAAACAGCGTGTTAAGGCCCTCAATCTATTTCTCAAAGATATTTATCATGAGCAGTCCATTCTGAAGGATGGGATTATTCCCAGAAAAATGGTGCTTTCCAATTGTTACTTCCGACCCGAGATGATGCGGCTTTCGATTCCAAATGATGTGTATGTGACAGCCTCTGGGATTGATTTAATTCGAGATGAGCAGGGGGAATATTTCGTTCTCGAGGATAATCTCCGTTCCCCTTCTGGCTTCTCTTACCTGTATAAAAGCAGATCGATCATGACGCACTTATTCCCTGAACTCGTGTTCAGTCATTCCATTCAAGATATTGAGCATAGCTTAAATGTTTTTCTGACCGCACTGCGCAAACTGAGTCCTTCTGGTAAGCCAGATCCTGTTATTGGACTTTTGACACCAGGCTGCTATAACTCCGCTTATTTCGAGCACACATTCCTCGCGCAACAAATGGGATTAGAGTTAGTTGAAGGACATGATCTCGTCGTCATTGATCACAAAGTGTACATTCGCGGTATCAAAGGACTTCGCCAAATCGATGTTCTCTACCGCCGGATCGATGATGATTTCTTAGATCCGCTCGCTTTCGATCCGAACTCGATGCTTGGTGTTGCTGGCATAATGAACGCCTATCGCGCAGGCAATATCAACATTGTGAACGCACCAGGCACAGGTGTAGCCGATGACAAAGCCATTTATGCCTACGTGCCCGATATGATTCGATATTACTTGAATGAAGAACCTATTTTAAACAATGTACCGACATATATTCTTTCACGTCCTGATGAGCGAGCGCATGTCCTAGCGCATTTGCATGAAATGGTTGTGAAGGAAACTTCGCTATCTGGCGGCTACGGCATGCTAATTGGGCCAACGGCTTCTGAGAGCGAAATTGCTGATTTCCGGCTCAAAATCCTAGCTAACCCCGATCGCTATATCGCGCAACCTACGATTCAACTATCCAGAGCACCTGTCATGATCGATGGTCAAATGGCAGCAAGGCACATTGATTTGCGAGCTTTTGTCATTGCGGGTGAAGACATTCAAGTGATTCCTGGCGGACTTACGCGTGTTGCTTTGAAGGAAGGTTCCCTCGTTGTGAATTCTTCGCAAGGCGGGGGATGTAAAGATACGTGGGTTGTTCGCTAATCGCGATCTACAATTCGATTGGAGGCCAAGGGATATGGTGATGATGGGACGAACAGCGGAAGCTTTATTCTGGATCGGTAGATATTCGGAAAGAACAGAGAATCACGCTAGGCTGATCGATGTGTATTATCATATTCGTGAGGACATGGAAGGCAGCAGTAAGCAATCCTGGAGCCGGCTCATCGATACAATCGGGGACCGTGCTGCTTTCACTGAGCAGTACGGCAGCTTCACCGAACAACATGTCCTTCAATACATTACGCTAGAT
Source organism: Paenibacillus sp. 2RAB27 (assembly GCF_052115445.1). NCBI lineage: Bacteria > Bacillati > Bacillota > Bacilli > Caryophanales > Paenibacillaceae > Paenibacillus > Paenibacillus sp. 2RAB27. Next base: position 66,014 of record NZ_JBFRGR010000029.1, on the reverse strand, counting down.
AAAAATAATGCGAACTCCCTACTTGCCTGTACGAACCACGCACGTGCTAACCTGCGAAATATTCGGGAGAAGATGCCTTCCGAGCTATGGGATATTTTGAATGGACTCTATTTATGGCTCAAAGAAAAAGAAGTCCGCGATATCACGAATGATTCGCCTCATTTGTTCTATCGCTTTATCCGGGATACGCTATCTATGTTTCAAGGTGCGGCGACTTCTGTCATGCCTCGTCAGAACGAATGGCATATCGTAGAAGCTGGGCGCTATCTAGAACGAGCTGAGAATGTGCTGCGTTTAATTCAATCGCTTTGTTCGGAATATGCCAAAGAGGACTTTTCTTCCTATCCGCTCATGCTTGCGGTTTTGAAATCTGTCAGCGGATACGAATCGTATCGCAAAGAGTATGCAGATACGGTCAATTTGAATAGCATCATCAAATTTCTACTTTTAAATGAAACGTTCCCTCGATCCGTTGCCTTCTCCATGCAGTCTTTGGAGCGCTCGTTCAAGGGCATTCAATTGGATGATCCTGAACTCACCAACGCTGTGCATAAACTGGCCAAATTAGCAGGGAAAGTGAAAGCGAATTTAGCCTGCATAGACGAAGAGGATTTGAGATCAGGCAAATTAGAAGCGACATTGCAAACACTACTCGACTCCTGTAATGGGATGGGGGTACGGATGTCCAAAGTCTTTTTTCCCTCGCGGGAGGAGGTTATCGCATGAAGAAGCTGGAGATCACACACATTACTCGTTATTCCTACACCGATTCCGCGCAGGACAGTGTCAATGAAATTCGGCTAACTCCGTTAACGGACAATCGTCAATCCTGTTATCACCATGCGATCACAACCKAGCCTGTATCGGCTTTCTTCACCTATTCAGACTATTTCCATAACCGGGTACACGCCTTTACAGTCAACAAGCTCCATCGCGAGCTCACGATTAAGATGGTCTCCACCGTCGTTACGCACGAGAATGATAACAATCCTGTATCTGTCCCTTCGCTCTATGAAAATAAAGCTTCAAGATTCGGAGATGACTTTCAGAATGAATATGCTGAATATTTATTACCAACCAGCTATACTGGGCTAACGCCGGAGTTGAAGGCTTACTCCGATGCCATTGTCGATGATGGGGTCCACTTATATGATCTACTCCAAACCATCTATACTACCATTAACCGCGATTTCACTTATGACGTTTCGGCAACCTCCGTGCAGACCACGGTAGGCGAGATGTTGAAGCTGCGGCGTGGTGTTTGTCAGGACTACTCACATTTCATGATTACCATTTGCCGCGAAAAAGGCATTCCAGCCCGTTACGTGAGTGGCTACCACTTCGTCGGTGATTTGCAAGGCGGCAGCGCGGATTTCACGCAAGCCTCCCACGCGTGGGTGGAATGTCTCATCCCCGGCTCTGGCTGGTTCGGGTATGACCCAACAAACAATTGCGAAGTGAACTGGCGCTATATCAAGCTTGGGCATGGACGAGACTATAATGATATCGTCCCTGTCAAAGGCGTCTATCACGGATCAGGCAGACAGGACTTGGAAGTCATCGTGGATGTTAAGCTAGTGGAATAGACTTGCCCGCTACAAGTCGCATTAATAAAACCAGTTAGCATCTGCTAGCGCACAATATTTGTGCGCTAGCGTGCGGCGGCAGCCGGGCTGCACCTACGTGCGCACAATATTTGTGCGCTAGCGTGCGGCGGTAGCCGGGCTGCATCTACTTGCTCACAATACTTGTGCGCTAGCGTGCGGCGGCAGCCGGGCTGGAACTACTTGCGCACAATACTTGTGCGCTAGCGTGCGGCGGCAGCCGGGCTGGAACTACTTGCGCACAATAGTTGTGCGCTAGCGTGCGGCGGCAGCCGGGCTGATCTACTTGCGCACAATATTTGTGCGCTAGCGTGCGGCGGCAGCCGGGCTGATCTACTTGCGCACAATATTTGTGCGCTAGCGTGCGACGGTAGCCGGGCTGCATCTGCTAGCGCACAATACTTGTGCGCTAGCGTGCGGCGGCAGCCGGGCTGGAACTACTTGCGCACAATATTTGTGCGCTAGCGTGCGACGATAGCCGGGCTGGATCTACTTGCGCACAATATTTGTGCGCTAGTGTGCGGTTGGCGCACAGTCTGCAAAATCACCACACTTAGAAGGGAATCCTGCTCTTTGAATTTTATACTTTCTATTATTTCGAGAAAAGGCACGGATCTAGGATCCGCGCCTTTCTCTTATTTAAAAGAAATCCGTCAGATACGTTGTACGCTCCGGAATGAATCGTTCCAATCTGGAGATCTCACCTGCGTCACCGTGCAGACGACCAATGCGATGCAGCAACGATGCTCGTTTGTAACCCATCAACAGCGCGGATAAGGTCTGGATGTCACACGAGATGACATGCTGATCTTCCACTTTTTCTCCCCCCGCACCGTTACCGAATACTTGTTCCTCACTTAGTTTAACAACGTCATTCCCTTCACCTTGCGCTGGCTGAATTCGGAATATCCCATTATTCCAATCGGCATGTCCGTCTCGAAGTTGTAGATAGAATGATTTGTCCACGTTTGCGCCTTCCACAACCGCGTTGAAAGGATACGCCCTAAGAAACGCCGCAGCATCAACGATGCGTGCCATAAAATAAGGAACGACCTCTTGCTTGATCCGAGGATCCGCCAATACAAAAGGCAGCGGGTCGCCAAACGGCGCCTGGCATACCACTTTGTCAATCATCGAGTCATGATTGGAGATCAATCGCCATAGTCCACGATTCGCATCCTCCGTTAGTGCAATCAACTCATGCACAGTGAGCACCTTTTCCTTCACTTGATAAATGATGTACCCCTCCGGCTCTCCAGCAGGATTCAAATATAAGGTTACGATTCCTTGCTTCCTTTTAAAGACACTCTTGCGCCACCAATCCCCCGTCCGAACGAGCATGCCGTTAAAACGTTTGGCGTACGCCTCGTAGATCGGATTTAGCAACGCCGATTCCGCTTCGATCCGTCGAAGCGTGCTGCCTGCTGCAACCTCCGCCTTCGGCTGCTGGTGGGTAGCAATTTCATATCGCATGTATTCGATATATGCCTCCCATCCGTATTTGCGATAAAATGCAAAAGCGAATGGTGCCAAGAAAGACAGCGTCTGCCCAGATTCTTTCATCGATTGCAGTGCGCGTGACAACAATTGACCGACCATTCCCTGCCGACGATATTCTGGCCAAGTCGCTACGCTAGCAATGCCACCCATCTTAAAAGCTTTGCCGTTTACCCATGTTTCCAGCTCCAGAATCGTTAATTTGGCTGCTAACTGATCTTCAACAAAATACCCTATGGCCTGTTGGGACGCCATTGCAGCTAGTTTTTCATCCCGCTCTTCAGGCAAAACCTTGTATTGAAAAGCAAACTCCGACAAGGCAAGACTGTCTTGAAAATCATCCTTTTTCAACAATCTGATGGGATCCATAGTACCTCCTAGTTGTCCATTTACCTCTATTCTAACATGTAGAATTCAACATAATCCATACACACCCATTTTGATCAATTTTCTTAAAAAGTGATAACCCGTTGCACCCTCAAAGACGTATTTAGGGCTATTTTCCGAAAATCTGACGATAGTTCACCTAGCCTTTCGCTACTACAATAAAGAAGCGCAGACATCTATCATGTCTTAGAGCCAGCAAGAGTTCGTAATTCTGCGTAGTGGTGAGATTTCCCCAGACGAAGGAAGAAGGTGATGGTTTAACGTAGCAAGACACGAACGGCCAACGATCAGCATGAATTTCACAGCATCTTATCATTCATTCCGAAATAAGGCGTTTATTAGTTTAACAGGAGGTTTTTTATGAAAAAGAAAGTGTTACTGCTCGTGCTTGTTTTCTTCATGATGTTGGGATCAGTTGTTGCATACGCCGCACCTAAAGTGAATACGTTTGAACGGCCCGCTCGCGGAAGCGCTTACAGTTTAGCCGAATGGGGTGTCGATGGTTGGAGTGCCCCTTGGGACCTTGGGATGAGCACACGCACATGGATCGACGGCTACAATTTTAACCACTCTGGCGGTCAATCGCTTCGCGTGTTCTATCCACAAGGCCAAATTGACCCGCAAAACTCTGGTGCTCAAGCCCCTTTTACCGTAACACCTGGGCAAGAATACTATTTATCGTATTGGGTTCGATTCAGCAGCGATTTCAGTTGGGGATCGACCGAAAATGCAGGCAAACTAGGGCTTGGATTAGCCGGCGGTGCCGCTTGTTCAGGCGGGCAGGAATGTACGGGCTACAATGGTTTTAGCTCTCGGATGATATGGCGTTCAGGCGGTCAAGCCGCTATTTATTACTATCACATGGGCAATGCTGGGCAATATGGGGACTATGCTGTTTTGAAAAACAACGGTGCCGATATCTATTATCCGAAAGGATCATGGGTGAACATCGTTCAGCGCCTCAAGGTCAACACCGTCACGAACGGAAATGCCAATCCAGATGGTGAGATTCAAATTTGGTATAACGGCACTTCGGCAGCCAACATTACAGGATTACGCTTCGTACGTAACACCGATCAGGTTGATAAAGCGTACTTCTCTTCGTTCTTCGGCGGAGCAACTTCCGCATTCGCACCTCAGAATGACTCCTATATCTGGTACGACGACCTCAAGGTTTCCACCAATAAAGCAGAAATCTGCGAACTCGCTGTTGGCGGCTGTTATAACCGCACGTTCCAAGCGGAAAGTTACAATTCTATGAGTGGCGTCATCACTGAGACCACACCTGATACAGGCGGTGGCCAAAATGTTGGCGCGATTGACAGCCAAGATTGGATCGCTTTCAGCAATGTGAACATTCCCACGGCGGGCACGTATTTGGTCGAATATCGGATCGCGACCCCGAATAATAACGGAAAAATCTCGCTGGACATCAACGCCGGGGGAACCGTATTAGGTCAAATCGATATCCCCAATACCGGCAGCTTTTCGACGTATCGCACCGTCTCTCATCAGGTTCAGATCCCAGCAGGCACACATCAATTCGGCATCTATGCAGCGACCGGCGGTTTCGATATCAATTGGTGGAAAATCACCAAACTTTATTAATTTGAAGTGAATTGAAGGAAGGAAGGAAGGATTGGCCAGTTGCTTAGGCAATTGGCTTATTCTCTTTTTGCCTACCTCCTCAACTCCTCCCCAGAATCTGTAATAGTCCGAAATCTCCGAACTAAACCGAGCATTCTACTCTAAAATAGTCTAATAGTCCGATTATGCCGAACTATTAACACCATTTCCTTGCGGGTGAGGCGTTTTCGGCGATTTAGTTAGGCTTATTCGGACTAATCCGGATTTGTTGGGGCTGACAATAGGATTAGTTGGGTAATTTCGGACTAATTCTACTAACCTGACTACATAGAGCACTACGAGGCGTTGAGGCAGAGCGGGGTAGCGGCATGGGATGTTGAATGAATTACTCTCTCCACTTCCTCGCATCTCTCCTTATCTCCTCTTCCTCTTCCTCTTCCCCTTCCTCTTCCACTTCCTCTTCCTCTTCCTCTTCCTCTTCCCCTTCCTCTTCCTCTTCCTCTTCCCCTTCCTCTTCCTTCTCTCCATCTCCCATCTCCCATCTCCCTCCTCTCCTCACTCTCAAAAATGCAAAAATACAACCTTTTCCCACGTTTTGACCACAAAAAAAGGAAATGCGTGCGAATAGGCAACCTTTTTAACGTATTTCATTAGAATCTCCTGAAATCACTCCAAATTGATGCCTATTTGCATCAATTTCCAATAACGGAGGGGAACACCTACTTGCTAATTATTCTCATTACACTCATCCCCCTCATTACTGTCCTTACTTCTCAATACTCATATTGGGGCTGGGGCTGGGGAGGTGTCTGGAGCGAAGGCGGTGAAAGTGAGGGGATGGCGATAGGGCGAGAGCAGGGAGAAGGCCGAGGCGGGGGCAATAGGGCTAGAGCACAGGCCGGGGAAACGAAGGTGGAGGAGGTCGACGCGATGGCTTGGGAGGATTCGTGAGTCCCACAAAAGAAAAACCCAAAAGACACACGCTTGCATGCAAGCGCGTGTCTTTTTTGGGTTTCTGTCTACGACTAGTTTTACTTACTAGCTTGCTTAGGCAACAATCGAGTAATCACCGTAATCGCCTCTGCACGGGTAACTGTGCTAAGTGGTCCGAAACGGTTCTCTGCATATCCTTGCATCAGACCCGCTTCTTGTACGATGCCTACAGCTTCTAGGGCCCACGCAGGTATGTCGGAGACATCCGCGAATGTCACAGCTTTCGCCGCCGATGTACCGGCGCCATACGCGTTCGCCAGCACAACAGCCAGTTGTGCTCTTGTCAATGGATTGCCAGGGCGGAACGTGCTGTCCTCGTAGCCTTGAACAAGGTTCGATTTGGCTGCCAGCGCAATCGCTTGCTTCGCCCAATCGCCGATCGTATCGCCATCGCTGTAATTCGGCATCTTCTCTGCCCCAGCGTTCGGATGCACAGCATTCATCAGCATGACGATAAATTCCGCACGCGACACGAACTGATTTGGCTTAAATGAGCCGTCCTCATACCCATGTACGATGCCCGTTTTCAACGCTGCTCGAATATCAGATTCTGCCCAATGTCCTGCAATATCACTCAGATTTGATAATGGATCAACGTTCGGGTTCCCAGGAACAACAATCGTTTGGTTCACAGCGAATACCGCATATTTCGTCAGATGGTTCACATCGACGGTGATTTGATCCCCATTTACCTTACCACCAGCGACTTCCACCCATACTTTTTTCGCTTCGTCATAATAGAAAACCACTGCTTTCTGATCAGCCTTCAAGCTCGTTTTGTCAAAAGCAAACGTTAGCGTGATTGGCTTACTGAAGTTCTCAGAGAAGTTTTTCAAAATCTCAAAAATCGGACTAGCGAGTACCTCTTTACTGGTTATCAATTTTGCAGTATCTAGCACTTTGTCTATCGTGACCCTCAGTTCTTTGGCCGAAGCATCAGCCGGGATTGTCATCTTCACCTCATTGTTCAAACTAACCTCGCCTGTTCTACCTTGCGGCAATGTCAAGGTACCATTCGAAGAAACGACGGGTAGGTTGTTTGAAGTTGGTGTTGAGCCACTGTTCCCTTGCACAACAGCCTCTGCATCGCGTTTTACAGTCACCGTATAAGTCTTACTACTACCATTCTGTGCAGTCACCACGATCTTGATTTCATTCGAACCTACTTGTAAATTAACCCATCCACTTGCTTGGCCGCTAATCACAACAACATCATTAACCGTCATCGTCGCATGACTATCGTACACACTCGCCGTTACTGACAGACGCGATACTGAGTTAGCTACCTGCAAGCTATAAGACAATGTGCCCGCTGCAAAAGTAGGAGCAATGACGCCAGTAGACAACGTTAGTCCACTCAAGTCGGTATTATTACTAACTACAGGCGCTTCTGGCGCTCGATTCACACGAAGTTGATATGGATTCATAGCAATGCCATCTTCCGCTGTCACCTTCATATCAATGAGGTTAGATCCCACTTGTAAGTCGTTCACTGTGTAGGTATACACATTACCCGTTACTGAGCTATAAGTTGCACMCGTTACGGTCAGCGTTTGATTAGCATGAGCTTTACTTACTGTCAAAATAAGACTTGTAACGCTATTTGGAACTTCTACGCTATATGACATCTGCGCAGGATCGAACGTTATCGAACCTTGATCTACACCTAAGTCCGATAGCAAAGCATCGTTACTGATCACCACTGGTACACCAAGCAAGATAACCTGTGTAACCACAGTATCACCATAATTCGATGCTTTTACCGTTACCGCATGGCTACCCTCACCTAACACACCCGCACGTATCGTGATCTTCCCTGCTTGAATCTCATAATCCGTCGGTGACAACGTTGTAGCGCCATCCTTCACTGTTGTGATGGCCGCTCTCCATGCTGCATCCTCTGTGAATGTGATGTCGATCGGGCTTAGTGTATCGTTCGCAGTCACATCTGCTGATAACGCAGGTGCAGACAACTGCTGAACACTTACCATCACAAAACCATTATCTTTGGTGAAAGGTACTTCGCTGCCGTTCCATAACACCTTCGTAGTGGATGGTGCGTAAGTAACCGTAGTCACACTGTTTACACCTGACAGCTCGTTTAGCGTCAGCTGTAATTCGTTCGTGTTCACACTCGTTGTGATGGCAACATTCTCCGCGGTTTGTTGCAAACCGTCTACGAAATAATATTGCAACTGTCCAGCGACTTCCTTCTCACTATTCGAATAAAATAATTGCTTACGACCATCTTTCATGTCCACCACGATATGTGTTGGATCGGTTCTACGTACGTTCTCGATTTTACTTGTACCTTTGTACGGTTCAAGTACGCTAACGAATTGCGCATTGTTGCCATACACCCGATTAACCACTGTAGGTGTGTAAGCAGCTGTATCGTTTCCTGGCCCTGGGGCTTCGCCTACGATCATCGTAGATGTCGCACTTGGCGAGCTGGTTAAGCTAAATAACTTTAACCCATTTCCATTAACGGTATTCCATGCACCTTCCCAACTACCGGATAGCTCCTTGGATGTGCCATTACGGAAGAAAGGCGTTGAGTCCTTCGTGCCTAACGGACCTGCGAAAGTGTCCATTGTCGTACCAGGTGTAAATGAACCAAGACCATGCAACAACCAATCGTACTGATGGCTCGTTGCCGATTCCAGTGTAAATAGATCGATCATATAATCCTTGGTTACAGCCACGGTTCGCTCATAACGACTCATGCCAGCATAAGCTTTACTGGATGTGTTCGTCATAATATTGAATGGTTCAGATTGCATGAATAACTTCGTTGGTTCATACACTTCCACATTGTTCACACTCGGTGTTGCCTGCGTATCGCCATCAACCATGACGGTGTTATGAGCGAATGTCGTTTTGTAATAAGATGTGTACATAGAGTTACTATATGGAGGGATGCCAAGATCCGGGGCCAACCGCTCCCCCTTCCCGAATACCTCCAGATGAAGCAAATCCGGATGACCGTGATACCCGCCATGCACACCATAATCAACAAGTGCGTAAAGCTGCTCATCTCCAGTACCTGCACGCAAAACAGAATGGCCGAGTCCCGTGAAATTCATACTTTCGGACGGCAATGTTCCTCCATTTGGAATCACGGATTTCCCGTAGAACACCGCTTGTTCGCCAACAATACCTGAGTTAGTATTGCCTGGCACGATAAAGCCGCCTCTAGCCCGCTCTCTATCGTTATACAGCATACTCAACAGCGTACCGTAATCAGCGTCATTATACTCCGCATATACGCCTTCGTAATCCATCGGTACAACTCTGCCTGGCGCCCCTAAATTCGTAGGATACTTACCAGAATCGTTACTGTTAATAATGCCGAGATCCGGGAACGCATATTGCAGTGTAACGTCAAATGTTTTCTTGAAGTTCGGACTAGCAAAAAGATCATAACCCATATTCTTCAAGGCTTGCGCATGGAAGAACAACGCTGACTGTGCGTAGAAATGATAACCAATCGCACCCTCATACCAGAATCCATCGGACAATACGCTGTTTGCCATTTGGAAATTAAATCCGCTCTTCCCTGTCACAGAGAAATCCATCAGCGTCTTATCTTCCAATGCTGCGCCAACTGCACCAATTGCCGCATTGTGCCACGTTTGCCAGTTAGACTTACCAACATCATAACCCTGCAAAGTTTTAGCTGAAGGGGCAAACAAATTCTGCTCCACATTGTATTTCTCAGCGGCACTCAACAGACCGCTTGGTTCAATTAAGTCATAGGCTTGCACGAGTTCAATCATTTGAACCGCTTCATCCAGCGACTGATAATATAGTCTGCCGTTTAGCGCTTGCATGGCATAGCTTGGATATAGCTCCGCATAATTGAGCAGCATCTCTTTGGCTTTCTGGGCATACTTCGCTTCACCACTTAATGCATAAGTTAGCGCAAGATTGCGTACCGCCTCGATATTTACCGTATGTGCTGTAAACCGCCATCCGCTATCTACATCCGAACCCGTGTATATTTGGTTGTCAGTCGGACATAAATGTTCATGAGGCTTGTCATAATTAAATACGAGTGGCGTATCTCCACAGACGAATTTCCCACTCTCTCCTGCTGGTTTGGAAGGATAATAGACCGTTTTGTTCAACCAGCTATCTGCTTTTACTTTAATCGCATCTAAGTAATCTTCTGCCCAACCATAGCTCTGAATCTTAGCCTTCGCCTCATTCAGTTGCGTTTGAGATGTCATAATGTAGGGATGCTGCTTCGTCGCGACCCTTGGAGCCCCTACCTTCGCATTCAATTCAACCGTTATTTCCTTACCACCTTGAATAGGTTTCACGGTATAAATGGCTTTCTGCACATCACCCGCTTGCGCGGAGGCAGGCACCTTGACCTGAAGATTCACATCCGTTTCCGCGCCTTTCGCAACGACAGCGGTAGTCGGAGTAACCGTCACATCATAACCAGGTCCAAATGCTGTTTTGGGCGAAATTTGATAAGCCGTATCGACGTCACTAATATTTTTGAGCGAAAATGTATAGTTTAGTAGGCTATCTGGCAATGTGCTCTTATCAATCTGTTTAATGGATGACTCTACTGCATTCTTAGCAAGTGCAAAACCATCGAAATACAACTTATCCGTCGGATCCGATACATCTAAATTGTACCAATTGGGATGTATGATGACTTGGTTGAAATTCGCTAAGTCAGCTAATCCCGTTGAATTCAGCATTTTATTGAAAGGTACTTCAACTTTCTTCCACCCTACCCAGTCCACATAAAACGTAGACATGAAATAATCGAAGCCAGGCGTTGGAACGTTACACTCAAGAATAAAGTACACCTTCTTATTCGATGCTTTCTCTGAATATAACCAGAATTCGATTTGGTCATTTTGCTTCCAAGGCCCTGTCATCCCTGTTATGTTGATGGCCGTTGTTGGATCCGTCCACCGCCCCGACTTGGTACCTAGAACTGCTGGTATTTCAGACGTTGCCGTCGTGTTCGTCCAGCCGGTAAAAGTCTCCATATTGCCAATCGGCGTACTCGAACTTCCAGACAAGTCCATATTATACGTATAACTCTTCACTTCACTGACCTTGCCTTCGAATTCAGCCTTCGTCGTTATTGTCAGTGGGTGATCCACTACTAGTGGTGTTGTATACAGCTTATAGGTGTTATCTACACCTTCAATTTTATAATAGACGGCAGCCCCAACTGTCGGGGATGATAAAGCAATCGACTTCGTTTCCGCATAGGTCCCCGCTGGAGGACTGGCGCTAACCGTTTCAACATAATCTCGATAAATAATCGCGTACTGATAGGTTGTTTCTTCGCTTTCTATATTGTTAATCGATGATTTCGTAACCAGCGTCACATTAGCGGTCTGTTCACCGTTCGATGTAAATGTGAGCGGGGTTGTGTAAAGTTGGAATGCACTGTCAATGCCGACTCGTTTATAGTACAGCTTCGCTAATGATGTTGGTGTTGATGCACTGGATAAGTTCACGATCACTTTATTCGTATACTCGCCTGAGGGCTTATTCGATGTGACAGGATGAACCGCTGCATTACCTGTCAACCGAAGGTCATCTAAGTAAATTTGCAAACCCACATCTTGGACTGTCGAACCTAGAGGCTGTGGATGGAATCGGATGTAATCTAAAGGTCCCCAAGCCGCAACGCTTGCAGAACTCTTCTGCGTTTGCACGACACTAAGCGGAATCTCGATTTCTTTCCAACCTGTCCAATCGAGAAGAACGCGATAATAGTAGTAGTTACTATCACCTTTCATGTGAAACCTGATCTCAAATGGCCGATCCGCCTGAGTGCCCGTTCTCGCCTTAGCAGAGTAAGCCCACACTTTAAACGTGGAGTAGCCATTCAGGTCAACATTGGGCGCCAATTTCGGATAAACCGAAACTGTACCTGTGACATCAGCTCCGTTATTGAACGTTAATAACCATTTCTTCGACCCTGTTCCCTCTTTGATAAATTGGGGATCCGCATTACTTTCTGCGGCCAGACTTGCCGTACTTGTGATATCGCCAGCTAGATTCGTCGTCGAATCCATATTGTTCAACTGTAAAGAAATCGGAAACTCCTGAACCGCCGCATCCGCGGTTTGGAGTGGAAGGAACAATTGCAGCAGGCTTAAGAGTAACAACGCTGCATGTAAAGCTGACAGCCTTTTCATAAACCGATGAAGCACCATAAACTTCATTCCTCTCCTTTGGATAATACAAAGCCCCGCTATCTCAGGCGGGGCTGTTAGTGGTAAAGATGGTAAATCCATTCCTCTGTAACCTTATTTCTTCACGGCTGCTTTCGCACGTTTGTCAGCATTTCTGTAAATATTTACGATTTCCTCATAACCAAGCTTCTTCTGCTCTTCAACGAATTTATCCCACTCGCTGAAGTTGCGTGAACCCATAATGAATTTGGAGAAATTCTCGTCACGATTCGCGTTTAAGGAATCACCCTTCGTATCCAAAATTTGTTGCTCTTCCAGCGTGAAAGCAAGCGTACTATTTTTCTCGCCATCATACTTAGGTGCTTCTTTATAAGCAGCTTGCAACTCTGGTGAAGAAACGGAAATATGAGCATTGAAATCAAACCATGTATAAGCGCCATCTGTGGACAAGCCGGTTTTCTTTCTCAAATCTGCGATATCCGCATACTTCGTTGTGAAGGAAGTTCCACTAGCCGTATCTCCTTCTTTCCCCCAGCTAACAAGTTTCTTGCCTTCTTCCGAGTAGAAGAAATCCAAATACTTCATCACATCTTTGATTTTGGTCGACTTGGAAGAAACCATGAAGCCTTCTTCTGTCACTGCGGTAAAGGCCGTCTTACGCGGTCCACCCGCCCAACCTGCTGGCGGAGCCATATAATTCATAGTGAACTGCGGATTGTCTTTACGTAATGCACTATTATAGAAGTCAATACGTCCCATGTAGTCAAGTGTCACGAATGCGCGATTCGTGGACACGATATCTTGCCACATTTTGGTATCAATCGTTAAGAAATCTTTCGGGATCAAGCTCTCTTTATAGAACTTGTTCATGTACGTCAACATCGTCTTGTATTCGTTCTGGATTGGCGCGTATTTCCAATCCTTGGATGCGCTGTCAAAGAACACGGAAGCTTTACGTTTCTCTACTTCGGCAGGTACATTGAAGCCCGCTCCGAAATCGTACATATAACGCAAGCCATTCCGGAATGTCAACGGATAGCTGTCTGGATAAGCCGCTTTCAGCTTCTTCAACGTATCATAGAGCTCATCCCAGTTCGTTGGCGGGGCTAAACCGAGCTTCTTGAATACATCTTCGCGGTACATCCATGTACGGCGGTTAGATTCACCTAAACCTTGGTTCGGGAACACATACATTTTGCCATCTGACGATAGGACGTTCTGTGCTTCTGTTGGGTACTTCTCCATCCAAGCCTTCAGGTTCGGCATGTCCTTCACATAGTCAAGAATGTTGACCAAAGCACMTTGCTGCCCGAATTTATCAGCGATTGCTTTCGTTTGTGTCCACATCAAATCCGGCATATCACCAGAAGCAACGGTCATGCTAAGTGCATCCTCAAGCAGATTTCCTGGCGGCAACTGAATATCTAGCTTCACGCCTGTTTTCTCCGTCAGATATCCCCATACCTTCCAATTCGCATCATAAGGCCAGCTTGGGTTACTGTAGTCTAGAAACTTGAAAGTTTGTGCTTTCGGTACTGCTGCTGATGAGGCTGCTGCTGTCGCTGCTGCGGATGGCGTTGCTACACTGCTTTCTTTGGAACAAGCACCCATGACGAAACTCATGCTCATAATTGTTGCTAACATAACGACCGACTTCTTCTTCATACGTTGCCCCACTCTCCCTAATTTCCTTCGATTTTGCTTTCCCCATGCTGAATGCCCTCATGCTGCACGACTGATTCGACTTCCCTGTCTCGCTTGTCTTGCTTTCCTTGCTTCCCATTGTTCTTGTACCTCTATATTAACCTTTGATCGACCCAATTAGTGCTCCTTTGGCAAAATACTTCTGAAGGAACGGGTAGATCATCAGGATGGGAACCGTTGTAATAATAATGGTTGCATATTTAATGGATTCATCTACGATCATGCTGTCGCCGCCGATATTGCCAGCGCCTGTACCCTGACCTTGCAGCACCATGTTGCGAACAATAATTTGTAACGGGAACAAGTCGGCATCTCGCAAATATAAGAGAGCGGAGAAGAAGTTGTTCCAGATTGCAACGCCGTAGAATAAACCAATGGTCGCCAGAATCGCTTTGGATAAGGGTAAAACGAGTCGGAAGAAGATGCCGATATCCGTAAGTCCATCCATTTTGCCAGACTCCTCCACTTCCTGCGGCATACCGGCAAAGAACGTACGCATCACGATGATGTTCCAGGAACTAACCAGCGTTGGTAGGATCATTGCCCAGATCGTATCAATGAGATGATAGCTTTTGACCACTAGGAACGTCGGAATCATGCCACCGCTGAAGAACAGCGTAATCACGATCATAATCATGAAGCCACGGTGAAACAGCATATGTTTCTTGGACAAGGCATAAGCTCCTGCTGCGCTGACTAGCAAAGAAAGCGTCGTACCGAGTAAGGTATAGAAGATCGTATTGAGGTAAGCCCTTCCAATTTCTGGTTTTCCAAAAACGGCTGCATACGTGTTCAAATTAAAATCTTTTGGCCATAGGAATACCTGCCCCTTTAAGACTGGCACGACACCACTGAACGAAACCGCTATCATATAAACGAAAGGATACAGCGCCGATACGACTACTCCCAGCAAACTCACGAATAAAACAATATCAAAGAGACCAAATTTTCTTTTCATACGTGTACTCCCTTCCCTACCATAAGCTTGTCTCGCTCGTTCTGCGGCTAATCCAATTGGCAGTCAGAATGAAGAGGAGGTTAATGATACTGCTGAATAAATCGATCGCTGTCGCATAACTATAGTTCATGGATTGAATACCGGTCCGATACACATAGGTGGATAACACGTCGGCGGTAGCATAAATGGAAGGATTCAACATCAGAAGCACTTTTTCGAAACCGATATCTAAGACATGTCCGATGTTCAAAATAAACAGAATAATAATCGCCGGCCGAATGCCCGGAATTGTAATATGCAGCAATTGGTGTCTGCGATTCGCGCCATCGACTCTTGCCGCCTCATATAATTGAGGATCAATCGCGCTTAAAGCTGCTAGATAAATGATGGTTTCCCAACCGACATGCTGCCAAATTTCTGATAAAATATAAATCGCTCGAAAGTAGTCTTCATTCTGCATAAAGTTCATAGCGTCATATCCGAACCACTGGATCACATTATTGACTAATCCACTCGTTGGCGAGAGAAACAAGAACATCATACTTACAACAACGACATTCGAAATAAAGTGAGGCAAATAACTAATCGATTGAACAAATCGTTTTAATGTAGCCCTGCGTACTTCATTTAGTAGTAGAGCTAGAATAATTGGCGCCGGGAATCCGAAAACAACTTTGGAAATCCCAAGGAGCACTGTGTTTTTCAGTAGCTTCAGAAAATCAGGACTATGAAAGAAAAGTGAGTAGTATTTCAAACCAACCCATTCACTTGCCCACACACCTTTGAAGGTGTTATAGTCCTTAAACGAAATCAAAATCCCGAACATCGGCACATACTTAAATAATAAGTAGTAAATAAGCGCCGGCAAAAACAAGAGCATTAAATACTTGCTGTTATGCCATCTCTTTTGGAATTGCCCCATGCCTTGACCTCCAGTCTGAATATCCTGTCTATGCTTCAAACTTTAAAGCAACGGGGACTCCTCAACAATGAGTCATACTTTCGATTCCTCACTATTTTCTACATTCCAGAAATCGACATAGATTCTTAAGGAAAGTCAATATTCGCTGCTCTAGCCTGATTGGAAAATTCCGCATGGGCATCCACCATCTGTCACTATTTTGCACCCTAACTACACTTCATGAGGCATGAATCATGAAAATAGAGAACTTTTTAAAGCTCAGAGTATTGAACCCCTCCCACTGTCCCGTGATATACTCAATATGGTTAACTCCTACTCAGGAAAGGAATGACACGATGAAGTGGATAGCACGATTTTCGACAAAAATCCAAAATCAAGTATCACTGTTCTACACCTTGTTCTTCAGCTTCATCGCGATTATTCTATTGCTCGTATCGATTAATACGTGGTCTTATTCCTTCTTCCGCGATCGGATCAAGGATGAGATTATCCTCAATAGCGGTCTGAATTTGAATACGACTGTCGCTAATTATGAGAAGCATATCAAGTTGATTCGAAGCATCATGGTCGGCTATCTGTTCAGCAATGACACAGAGATTCTCAAAAATAGCAATCCATTATCCCACTACGATACGGTGATTAAAGCCCAAAGTGAATTACAACACTCACTTAACAATTCCTTACTTTATCTAGACAACATCATCTACTACTTCAAAGACAGCCAGTTCATTATTGAGAAAGAAGGTACCCGAAACGCCGATACGATGTTCAGCAAGTTTTATGCCCAGTCTTCCTATACGGTTGATTTCTGGAATAAGGAATTGGCAAGCTCTCAAAGTTTCAAAATTTATCCTTCGGCCGTCTTCAACTCGGTTACCGCATTTGAGAATAAGCCGATTGGCAGTCTTATGCCCATTCTAATCAAGAGTGCTTACGATACGAATTTTGCCTTTATTGTCTTTATGAAGAGCGCTAAGGTCTATGAAGCCTTTCATCAGTCCCAGCCTGAAAGCAGCCTCCTCATTATGGATGGTAGCCACAACGTGGTTTTCTCCTCCGATGTGACTCAACTACCCTCTGAAATCAAGGAGCAATCTGGCAGTGGCTATTCCTTAATTAAGAATACCTATTACTTCTATCAAACCAGCGCAGAGACAGGTTTAACGTATATCGAGGTCGTTTCCGACAAAGGTCTCACCAAGCAAATTCACCGACTTAACCTCAATATGCTCGTTCTTATCCTACTTTCCCTAATCATCTCACTTGCGGTTTCCTATCTGATTGCTAGGAGATTCCATAATCCACTTGCGAATATGCTTCGCTCGCTGGAAGCGTATCACCCTGCAGGCCTGCAAGGCATCACGAATAGCCGAATTAAGGAATTCAACTTGCTTCACAATACCCTTCACGATCTATCCCGATCGAATCGGGAATTTCATAACGATATTCGCTCCAAGAATACACTGTTGCAGCAATTTGCCTATATGACACGGCTAAAGAAACTGGAAGGCAAAGGATCACAATTGCAGACCTCGATTGACGCAAACAAGCCGTACAAGCTCATTCTTTTTCAAATTGACTTCAAGGATAAGTTCCTCACGGAAATTACGAACGGGCATCAGCGCATTTTCAACACGTATAAGGAACTGATCGAGACTCATTTCTCACGCATATACACAGATTCATTGACCTTCCAATTGGAAAAAGATCAGATCTTGTCCATTCTTTTTATCGAAAATGAAGAAGATGTTAGGCATCCAGATGATCTAGATCATCTTGTGCGCATGCTGGATATTGACTCTGGGTATTGCAACTTCACCATTGCACCAAGTCTTATTCACAAGAACTCCTCTGACTTTGTGGAAACCTATCAGAACGCACTAGATCTCATTAAACAACGGAGGCTTGGCGAAGATGTTCAGATCATTACAGAATGGCTTCCACAGCCCGCTCTACTGATTCCTACACCATCTGAGGAGAACGAGCTGACAGCTAATCTACAAGCAGGTTCTGATGCCGTCACGATTCCTCTAGCCGATAAGCTGCTCGATCAGCTTGCCAAGGCTGGCGCACTAGCCCACCAGTTCCAAGACTTCACCAAAGATATCGTGAACAAAGCGATGAAGAGTATGTACGCCMAAAATATTTCCATCCACACGTTCTCGGACAGAGGTTCACCTTACGAGCTCTTGAAAGCATGCCATACCTTAGAGCAGTACAAGGATTTCTTGCACTGGTTCCTATCCCGGTCCGCAGCTGCCATGAAAGAGAAAAAATCTGAAACCGACGTCATGACCAAGTTCGTCATGGAATATGTGGAGTCCAATTTTGGAGATGATCTTTCACTTGAAGCGATCTCGGCTAAGCTGGGAATTACCGGTCCTTATTTATCGACCTACTTCAAGGAAAAGACGGGAACGAATTTCAGCGATTACATTTTCACCGTTCGAATGAATAAATCGATTGAAATGCTGCGAGATACCGACCTAAAAGTGCAGGAAATCGCTTCACTTGTTGGCTACTTCACAGCTGCTTCTTTCAACCGCGTTTTCAAGCGGCATACAGGGATTACGCCTAGTGAGTTCAGAAGGCTTAATAATAAGAATTAAATGAAAAGGGAGCAGATACACCTGGATGGTGTCTTTGCTCCCTCTTAGTTTCCCTTAATTTAGATCCTTAGCGTATCTCGCATAGCATTTCCAACTCTCATAACCCAACTTGCCATAGAAATCTACGAAAGGTGTCGTATCAATAACCACGTGGCGAACGCCACGCTGCAACAAATAATGAATCGCTGCTTGTACAATCGAGATCCCGTATTTATGTCCACGGTAGCTCTCATCGATGCCTAGAGGGCCAATACCGCCCAATTCTCCCTCGAAGAGCGGCGACCAGTAGATATTCTKAGCTAACAAAGGAGACTGCGCATCATTCATCCTGCAGAACCCAATAATTGAGCCCTCTTTCTCTAACAGAACGAACTCTCTGCCCGTACCCCCGCGTTCCCAGTAGTCGCGATGCTGGTAATCCCATGTGCCAGGAAAGCAGCGATTCATGAACGTTGTTAAGCCTTCTCGATCATTCCGATTGGCGACTCGGAATGTCGCCTCATGAACAGCTGGCAGAGATATGATCTGACCTTCTTCATAAGCGTTCAGTAGGTCGAAAGAATGCTCCAAGAAGGTGTATGTTCGCTTCTCAAACCACGCTTTCGTTTCATTAAGCTGATCTGGAATCCCCGGAAACAGACGACCGTGCAGATCATTGCCCAGCATGATCCGCCGTGCTCCGGCGTTCTGCAGGGATTCCTCGGCTTTGTAAAGCAAGTAACTCCCGATTCCCTTGTTTCTATGCTCAGGGTCTACCATCAGTGCCTGAATCCATCCCATATCCCCGCGAATGCCAAAACGCGCTGTAACTTCACTAGCCATCTTGGCAATGACAAATCCAACAACACGCCCGGACGGTTGCTCTAGCGCCACCCAGGATCCTTCCCTTAGCCAAAGTCGGTCTCCTACGACATTCTGCTCCAACAATCGAAGCCTCATCGGGAACGAGTCCGACAACTCCTTATTCCATAGCACGACCATATCACTCAGATGCGACGCTTCCATTCGTTCGAAAATCCAGTTCATGCTGCTCCTCCTCTGGGTATCCCTGATTTCACATACGTAACTTACAGCAAATGGCATAGCCTTACTGAGAAATATAGGACATCTGGACGATCTCGCCTATAAGCAAATCTTTCAAATGTTTGTAGATGATAAGAATCTAATCCACTCACAGGGCTATGAAAAGGCGGCATGCGCCGCCGTGCGATGGCCTACCGGGATTCTTCCTTAGCGCACAATATTTGTGCGCTAACGTGCGGCGGCCGACGGAGATTCTTCACTTGCGCACAATATTTGTGCGCTAGAAGGCGACGGCCGATGGGCATACTTCCCTTGCTCACAATATTTGTGCGCTAGCGTGCAACGGCCGACGGGATTCTTCACTTGCGCACAATATTTGTGCGCTAGCGTGCGACGGCCGACGGGATTCTTCACTTGCGCACAATATTTGTGCGCTAGCGTGCGATGGCCGACGGGTATGCTTCCCTTGCGCACAATATTTGTGCGCTAGCGTGCGACGGCCGACGGGCATGCTTCACTTGCGCACAAGATTTGTGCGCTAGCGTGCGATGGCCGACCGGATTCTTCACTTGCGCACAATATTTGTGCGCTAGAAGGCGACGGCCGATCGGCATACTTCCCTTGCGCACAATATTTGTGCGCTAGCGTGCGACGGCCGACGGGAATCTTCACTTGCGCACAATATTTGTGCGCTAGCGTGCGATGGCCGACGGGGATTCTTCCCTTGCGCACAAGATTTGTTCGCTAGCGTCCGATGGCCGACGGGCATGCTTCACTTGCGCACAATATTTGTGCGCTAGCGGGCGATCGCCGACCGGGTATGCTTCACTTGCGCACAATATTTGTGCGCTAGCGTGCGATGGCCGACGGGCATGCTTCACTTGCGCACAATATTTGTGCGCTAGCGTGCGATGGCCGACGGGATTCTTCACTTGCGCACAATATTTGTGCGCTAGCGTGCGATGGCCGACGGGGATTCTTCCCTTGCGCACAAGATTTGTGCGCTAGCGGGCGATCGCCGACCGGGATGCTTCCCTTGCGTTTCAAAAAGCCCCGCCCCCGCCAAAAGCGAGATCGGGGCATAGCATCCTATTACTTACTCCGCATATATGTGAGGATTTTGGCGTTGGCATTCCTCGATAACCCACAGTTGTCTGCGAACCTGCTGAGGCGTAATCTCCAGCTCTTTCCCCTCAGTCAGCGTGTCATACAGCATCAGATACAGCTTCTCTGTCATATGCTCGAATGCTGATTTACCGTCTGGAATCGCAAGCTCCCAGCTATCCGTTTGCCAAGGCAGCTTCTCACTGCAATAAGCAGGCTTCCCATCCGCCGAAAATAAAGGCTCTCGGATCAGCTTCTGCTCAGGTGCTTCTTCCGATATAAAATATTTCCACTCCAGCTTATTCCCCGTTCCATGGAGGCCACCGTTCGTTCCTTGAACGTTGAATAAATCATGAGGAAATGCAGAACTGGATGAAATTTCCATATCTATCGTAGGTCGACCCTTACCGCGCAAAATAAGCTTCACATAATCCTCCGCATTACCGAAGGTATTCGTTCTGTCCATGATGCACATCACCTCTGGCTGTGCGTCCGCACCGAACAGCTGCAGTGCCTGATCCAGCGGATGTGGCCCCGTATTCATCAAGCTGCCGCCATTATTGCTTTGCAACGTTTGCCAATCCCAACGGCGGGCAAACCCGTTATAGCTGAAGTCGATTTGCACGATGCGTCCCAGCACGCCAGACTCAATCACTTTACGCAGCTGAACAAAAGCCGGCTGATAACGGGATTGTTGGAATACAGCTAATATAGCGCCTGTACGCTCCGATGCCTCAATCAGCTGATCAACCTCTTCCGTTGACTTCGCAAGCGGCTTCTCGCACAACACATGTAGACCGCGGTTAAGCAGCTCCAGCGTAATCGGAAAATGCTGATGGCTCGGAGAAGCATTTACGATTAAATCCAGCTCCTCATTGGCCACCATCTCTTCCCAGGAGGCGTAGGCTTGGCATCCGTATTCTGACTTCGCCAGTTCTTGACGCTCTGGAATGGAGTCCGCAACCGCCGTAATTCGGTAATGCTCAGGCAATTGAACTAGCAAATTTCCGTGAATATCACGCCCGCTGCGTCCCTGTCCAATAATACCTACCTTCACAATTTTCTTGGTCATCGCAATTACCTCTTTCTATCATGGGTTTAGGTGGTCTTGCCAAACGTTTTCTTATATTCAGTAGGCGTAATGCCTGTTCGTTTCTTGAATGTTCGGATGAAATGGCTGAGATGATGAAATCCGACCTGGAAGCCAATTTGTGTAATCGTATGCATGTTGCGCTGAATCAGCTCCATCGCCCTTTCGATGCGTACCTCATTCACATAATCGACGAAGTTCTGGCCAGTTTCTTTCTTGAAAACCGTACTAAAGTAAGCAGGCGCCATATTCGCTAGGAAAGCTCCTTGCTCCAGCGGAATATCCTGACTGTAATTGTCGTGTATATATCTTTTGACCTCTTCAATTGGATGCTGGCTCGTCGATGTTGATTGTACACTTTGCTTGCGCCTAGCACGCCGATATTCGCGATCCATGATGATGAGCAGCTTGACGAGGCTCGTACATATGGCATATTCATAACCCGCTTCACGATGCTCAAATTCTTCCTGAATATCTTGAAGCAGTTGCTCGACGAGAAGTTGCTTCGACTTCGCGATATGCAGCCACGGCTGAGGCAAGGACGATAGCTCGGGTAATTCGTCAGCATTTTGAAGAAGAGGCTGCAAAGTATCCAAGAAAGGCTTCAACTGCTCCCTCACCAAATAGGGGAGAAAATCAATCAGCACCACTTCGAACTCATGATCCTGGGTGGCGCTCAAACTGTGTTCCACCCCAGGAGTGATGATGAACATATCCCCTCTGCTGACTTTCAGCGACTTGCCACGCAGCTGATGGTTGCATACACCCTTAAGCACGTAAGCAATCTGCGTATATTCGTGGATATGCAAGGGCTGCTTCAGCGAGAGGCTGGAGTAGCTGAATATTTTAAAAGGAAATTCCTTTTTCAGTGTTAAATTACTTTGAAAATAGGACATTCCCTTCCCCATGTTCATACGATTACCACCTGTCCGATGCCATATTTCCTTCAAGCATATGCCAATTGGCGGAATAGAACAACCCTTCTGCGTACTCGCGCGACTTAGCGCTTCCATTAGATCACTTATCTTCCGTCATAGACGAGCCTGCCAGCTTTGTAAGTCTGACGCAAGCGGATGCGTCCGTCATCTCGCACCCTATCCAAGAGAACGAAATCAGCCGGCGCTCCTACCGACAAGCCCTCTGCGGCAGGTAAACCCATCAAGCGGGATGGTCGTGTCGAGGCCATTTCCCAAGCAGCTGGGAATTCAGCGATGCCCCGTCTGTACAAATGTGCAATGCCCCATAGCAGCATCTGAGCCGAGCCTGCAAGCAGCCGGGGGTCAGCAGCCAAGTGAAGCTTGCCTTCTGTGGTAAGTACAACATCTCCACCGATGTGCGTCTTGTAGACGCCTGGTTCAAGACCGCTGATAGCTACGGCATCGCTAACAAGCAGCGCTTGCTCTCCTTTCACTTTCAGCACGACCTTCAACACTTGCTCCGGCAAATGGAATCCATCTGCGATCACACAGCTCCACAAATCATCCTGTGCCAACTGCTCCCACAAATAATTGGGATGACGTGGCAGCATCAGGTGTGCCCCGTTCCCTAGATGCGTCGACATCCGCGCGCCTGCCGCGACTGCTTCGCCAATCTGCGAAGCGTCCGCAGCGGTGTGACCGATAGACACGATCACGCCACTATCGACGCAGCGCTTAATGAATGTAGCACTGTCCGGCCATTCCGGCGACAGCGTCACGATCTTGATGCGGCCGCCAGCCGCTTCCTGCCAGCGGCAGAAGAGGTCCCAATCCGGCGGCCTTACGGCATCCAGACGGTGAGCGCCGCGCGCTCCGTCATCCCGTGAAATGAACGGGCCTTCCAGATGAATGCCCGCAATACCTTGTTCCGTCGCCGGATCCGCTTCGCAGGCGCTTGCAATACTGCCGAGCGCACTAGCGATCGCCTCGGGCGTGTTCGTAATGACGGTGGGGTAACTGGAGGTGACCCCTTCCCGCCATAGCTTGCGGATGATCTGATTAACCGTCTCCGCTTGCAGCGGAAGCTGGTTGAAGTCTAATCCCGCATAGCCATTGATCTGCAAATCGACCAAGCCAGGGGCGACGATTGGCAGTTCCTCATGAAGAGATGCGTCGAGCAGCATCACTTCACTAATCCGTCCATCGCGGACAGTAATCGCGACAGGTGCTCCTGTAGCATAATGGCGTGCGCGAATGACGTTCATTTTATCTGCCATACGAATCGCGGTCCAGATACATCGTGCAGTCTGGATGCTCGCGGAGAATCGTCGATGGACACTCGGTCGAGATGGCTCCGTTCAATGTGCGTTTTACCGCCTGATGCTTCGTTACACCAGGTACAGAGCAGAACAAATGCGTACCCGACATCAGCGCTGGAATCGTCAGGGTTAATGCATGGGTCGGCACGTCATCTAAACTTTCAAAGCAACCATCATTCACCTGCTGCTGCCGGCAAACATCGTCCAACTCCACACGCTTAATCAGTTCCGTATCTGCGAAATCAGCAACAGGCGGATCATTGAAAGCGATATGACCATTCTCGCCAATGCCAAGACAGACAATATCAATCGGCGCTTCTTCAAGAAGTGCGCTATACCGTTTGCACTCGTCCTCTGCCTTGTTCATGCTATTAATCAAATGCACCGTGCCAGGCTTCACCTGATCGAACAATCGATCGTTCAAAAAGCTCCCAAATCGCTGCGGCGCATCTTCACTAAGCCCGATGTATTCATCCATGTGAAACACAGTGATCCGTGACCAGTCGATGGCTTCATCTTGAGCAAGCGTTTCGAGCATTTCATTTTGCGAGGGCGCTGCCGCGAAAATAATTCGGATAGCCGCTTTCTCAGCAAGCAGCGACTTGATTTGGTTGGCTGCCTCTAGCCCAGCCGCTTGCCCCAACGCGATCCGGTTCTGATACACGTTAACCTTCAACGCATCGATTCGTGTATGCCAAACAGGTTGATCTTGTACTTGTGGCTCGCTCATAGGATCGTTCCTCCAATTATCATATAGTCAGCTGCCGCCCTTCGGCAGCACTCTTATAAATCTGTTCAACTAGCTGTACCGCTCGCAGGCCAGATTCCCCCGTAACCAGCGGTTCATCGCCGGCTTCGATGGCAGCCATGACGTCGAGCAGCTGGCTTTGATGAAAATCCGACACAATGCTGCGCGGATCGGTAATGCCGCCGTAGGCACCTGACTCTGCCCAAGTCGGTTCGCTTCGCCCTGGCACTGTCCAATGGACAATCGTCGAGCCTTCCAGCTTGATCGAGCCTTTTTCCCCGTACAGATTAATCGTCGCTGCAAAGCCCGGAGCAATGCTGGTCGAGGCCATGATCGTACCGAACGCGCCATTTTTAAATTGCAAAATGGCTAAACCCAAGTCCTCCGCTTCCATCTCGTGCGTCTGAGTAGCCACCTTGCCAAAGACAGTGTGTACGTCACCAGCGAACCACAGCAGCAAATCCAAGCAATGAATCCCTTGGTTCATCAGAGCTCCTCCATCTTCGGCAATCGTTCCGCGCCATTTCGCGCTATCATAATAAGACTGGGATCGATGAAAGGGGAGTGACACCTCAACCAGCAGAAGCTTACCGAGATCACCTTCATCCAAAACCCGTTTAATAGCTTGATTCTGTGCTTCAAATCGCCGCTGAGAGATGACAGAAAGTGTAACATTATTTGCTCGTGCCGCTTGCACAAGCCGCTCCGCGTCAGTCACATTCATGCTAATTGGCTTCTCGATAATCAGATGCTTGCCCGCATTCACAACCTCCAAACCGATAGCAGCGTGACTCCCGCTTGAAGTTGTGACACAGACGATATCCACATCAGACCTAGTCAAGAGCTCACGGTAGTCCGTCGTCCAGGTGCAGCCTTCTCGCTCAGCAACCGCTTGCGCCTTCGCTTCCACTCGACTAGATACCACGACTAGGCTTGCCTCTTCGATTTGACGAATAGCCTCGATATGAAAATCCGCTACCGATCCACAGCCGATAATGCCGAACCTCCAGTTAGCCAACCCTACACCTCCTCAAGCAGAGCTCGAAGGGCATCCAGCGTCATTCGCGTACCTGTCAGCTGGGTTCCGCCTTCTGGAACAAAATGCGTTTCAATCGTATACAACCCCGCATACCCATCCGCTTCAAGCGCCTTAATTTGAGCTGTTATATCCACATTCCCAGAACCAAGAGGCACACATTTCGGTGTTCCATCTTGACGAATGTAAGCATCCTTCAGATGAACATGGGCCAAGGCATTTTTCATGTACTGGTACCCGCTTGGGAATGCCTCTCTGGCGCCATACGCTTCATTGCCTGGATCCCAAAGGCCCCGAACAGCTGGAGAATCGATGGCAGAAACAAGTGCCGCCACTTCCTCCGCAAAGCCTCCGTTACAGGAAGGCTCATTCTCTAGGAGCAGGATCACGCCTTCGCGTGCTGCAATGTCGCTTGCCCTTTTTAAATGATGAACAATTTCATCACGATGCTGCTCCGGCTCCAACTCTCGCCAAAACGAGAAAATACGGATGCGCGTTGTCCCCAGCAGTTTTGCGATTTCGATCACTCTATCCAGTTTCTTAAAATGCTCCTCTACACTCTCCTCCTTCTGCCCAAACGTGTCCCCCGATTCAACCATTCGCTTCGGATCCAACGCGCATTTAAACAAAGGAGATGCAATGGCGGAGACATACAGTCCACGCTCTTCAACCATTTTGCGGATGCCAACGATCTGATCGTCAGCCAACACGGATACATTCATGCCATTCACAACTCTTACTTCAACATGTTGCAAACCCTGCTCTGCAGCCCAATTCAACGCTTTCTCGAAATCCGGAGATACTTCATCCGTCAGTACGCCTAATCGATTCCAAATCAATGAATAACCTCCACCTTCGCTTGAGCATGCGATTCTGTTTTCTTCTTATTTTTCCTAACTATACCAAGATTGTCTCGGTCAAAGTTGACGTTTCTATTGAAGTAAGTTTACATTTTTTTCGCTTTCTTTCAGCAGTATGGATATGGGCAACTACATGAAAATCACAGCCAGTAAATAAAAGGAATTTGAGTGCATATGTGGAATAGTCTATATACACAATATGAGTCTTTGTAACTACGAGAAGTAGTTCCTTTGTTCATGAAAAAAGGAGGTAATTGTATGAAATCAACGGGAATTGTAAGAAAAGTTGACGAATTGGGACGGATTGTTTTACCTATTGAGTTGCGTCGGACACTCCATATTGAGATCGGTGACGCCATCGAAGTCTATGTGGACCCTGAGCGTATTACGCTCAAGAAGTATATGCCTGCTTGTGTGTTCTGTGGGAATTTCGAGGACATGACCTATTTCAAAGGGAAGCTTGTATGCGGCAATTGTATTGAAGAGATTACGTAGTAATTCTCGTGACGCACGAACATCGGCAAAGTCGAACATAAGCCCTCAGGGATGATCCTGATGGGCTATTTTTTATAAAATAACGATTGCAATAGTTAGAAATAAAGTGTAGATTAAATACCTAAGTGCATAATCACGGGAGCTTGGTGAGACCAGGCTGAGAGGATAGTTATAACTATCGACCGTTAAACCTGATCTGGATAATGCCAGCGGAGGAACACAAGATCTCTTTGTATACCAGGAGACCGCCTCTATTAGAGATGCGGTCTTTTTTTCGCAGCATGAATCCTCCGCTTGATCAAATCGATTATAGGAGGCATGTAAATGTCAATGGAAACAAGTAAAGAAACCGACTCTTCTTCAATTTCCTCTTTTCCGGGAAGCAAAAAAGTGTATGTCGAGGGCTCACGAAAGGACATCCGAGTTCCTATGCGTGAAATCACTTTGAGTCCTACCACGGGCGCTTACGGCGAACAGGAAAACGCCCCTTTGCGTGTCTACGACACAAGTGGTGCTTATACAGATGAGGAAATCCAAACCGATATTCGTGCAGGTATTGCGCCTAATCGTTTGAATTGGATTGTAGAACGCGGCGATGTAGAAATATATGAAGGAAGAACGATTAAACCGGAAGATAACGGATATACCAAGGAAGAGAACGTTACCGAAGTTTTTCCAGGCTTACATCGTCACCCGATGAGAGCGAAAACAGGTCGTAACGTAACCCAGATGCATTATGCACGTCAAGGTATCATCACGTCCGAAATGGAATATATCGCGATTCGCGAAAATGTATCTCCGGAATTTGTGAAAGACGAGGTCGCTCGTGGTAGAGCGATTATCCCCGCCAATATTAATCACCCTGAGAGTGAGCCAATGATTATTGGACGTAACTTTCTCGTAAAAATCAATGCGAATATTGGAAATTCTGCTGTATCGTCCTCCATTGAAGAAGAAGTGGAAAAAATGAGATGGGCTACTCGCTGGGGCGCTGATAATATTATGGATCTCTCAACGGGTAAAAACATTCATACCACCCGGGAATGGATTATTCGTAATTCCCCTGTTCCTATTGGTACCGTTCCAATTTATCAAGCACTAGAGAAAGTCAATGGAAAAGCAGAAGATTTGACGTGGGAAGTATACCGTGACACGCTTATTGAACAAGCTGAGCAAGGTGTCGATTACTTTACGATTCATGCTGGTGTGCTGCTGCGTTATGTTCCTCTTACTGCCAAACGAGTGACAGGTATTGTTTCACGAGGCGGATCCATTATGGCAGCCTGGTGTCTCGCCCACCATCAGGAAAACTTCCTGTATACACATTTTGAAGAGATCTGTGAAATCATGAAAACCTATGATGTATCCTTTTCTTTAGGCGATGGTTTACGCCCAGGCTCCATTGCAGATGCGAATGATGAGGCCCAGTTTGCAGAACTAGAAACACTAGGCGAACTCACCAAAATCGCCTGGAAACATGATGTACAAGTCATGGTAGAAGGTCCTGGTCACGTGCCCATGCATTTAATCAAAGAAAATATGGATAAACAACTTGAAATCTGTGATGAGGCTCCTTTTTACACATTAGGACCGCTTACAACGGATATTGCGCCAGGCTATGACCATATCACTTCTGCCATTGGAGCTGCCATGATAGGCTGGTTTGGTACTGCCATGTTGTGCTATGTAACTCCCAAAGAACATTTGGGTTTGCCCAATAAAAATGACGTTCGTGAAGGGGTTATCACCTATAAAATTGCTGCTCATGCCGCTGATTTGGCCAAAGGTCATAAAGGCGCCATGGATCGCGATAATGCGTTATCCAAGGCACGTTTTGAATTCCGTTGGCATGATCAATTCAACTTATCCTTGGATCCAGAAAGAGCTATCGCATACCATGATGAGACACTCCCTGCAGAAGGTGCCAAGATCGCTCATTTTTGTTCGATGTGCGGCCCTAAGTTCTGCTCCATGCGGATTTCCCAAGATATCCGAGACTACGCCAAACTACAAGGCCTTGAGGAAGCTCAAGCCATTGAACAAGGGATGAGTGAAAAATCGGAGGAGTTTAAGAAAGCGGGCCACGCCCTATATACGTAAGTGATGTTATAGAAAAAAAGGGTTGCGCGTGCATTGCGCGTGCAACCCTTTTTTCATCCAGCTGCTACTACTTCACCTCGACCTGCACCTGCTCAAGTCGATACACCGCCAACAACTCGCCCGCAGAATTCGCGGCGAACATCACCGTACGCTCGGCTTCCAGCTCGAACGCATAGCTCCGGCCCGTTGCCGGATCGGTCACTTCAACCTGCGTATCCACGCCGAACTCCGAGACGAAGATAAACAACGAACCGCTGTCAAAGCTGAGCTTCCGTCCATACACGCCCGGCTGCTGCCCGCCTTTTACCCATGTCAGTTCCGCATCAACGCCAGCTGACTTAAGAGCATACGCATACAACTTCTCAAGTACATCGCTGCGCTCACCAAGCTCCACTGGGAGTGGACACCAGATCAGCTGCCCTTTGCCCAGCTCGTAGCTGCGAACGACGCCATGCTGTGAATTCCATTTTCCATCATCGGATAGTGGTACCTCTTTATTCAACTCAGCGATCCGTGCACCTCCGAAGGACACAGGAACCATTTC
The DNA here is from genome assembly GCF_052115445.1 of Paenibacillus sp. 2RAB27. Classification (NCBI taxonomy): domain Bacteria; kingdom Bacillati; phylum Bacillota; class Bacilli; order Caryophanales; family Paenibacillaceae; genus Paenibacillus; species Paenibacillus sp. 2RAB27. The sequence goes on along the minus strand of NZ_JBFRGR010000029.1, from coordinate 36,338 downwards.
TCCTTCCAACACCATCGCCTCTTCACGCACAATGTTGCTGAGCACCGTTTCACCTACAATATCGGTCAACCGAGCGACAGGTGCCCAGTACTCATTTAATCCAAGCGGCCCAGTAAACAGTAGCGTTCCGCCATTTTCACGGACATGCGTCGTCAACTTCTCCAAAGCGGCATCACTGAAGTTATGCGCACTCGGCACGATAATCAACTTCGGCTGATCCGTCGACAATGCCTCGAGATGATACTCGCTCAACCCGCGGAACGGTACGTTCATCCCATAAGCTAGCGTGCGAGTCAGCTTCGCTGTTGCGTCACCGGCTACTTTGCGCGTGGAGAAATCATTCGAATACGGGAACACCGCCACGACATCCTCTAATTTGCGGCCAACAAAGAGATCGCGTATCTCACCCATGAAGGCCCCGAAATCATAGGAAACATCCGCCTCTGGCTTCTCTGTCCCGTCTGCCCGCAGCGCACCAATATGCGACTCATTGATGTTGTTCATATAGAAGTTGATATTCCAAATCCACTGAACAGCACCCGCTCCACCTGTTGAGAAGGCATAAGCATATTTACGCTCCAAAATATTTCGCAACTCATACTCCGACCGCTTTGCACGCCCATCCGCCGTCTCGACATACATGATGCCCGTTTCTTGAATCAAGCTTGGCTTCGTCGGCGCCTTGGAGAAAATCCCGTCCCACACCAACTGATCCATCAACCACCACGTATGCACCGTCGTATAGTCCACTGCTTCTGCATAAAAGAATGGCGATGGCCGCTGCGCCCCTAAGCCCTCATCCTGTCCCACAGTCGCCAACTGTGCGGGGTTAATACTGCGAATCGTTGCGATCAATTCCTTCGCCCAACGATTGTGCATGTCCATGGTGAAGAGGGTATAATCCAGCCATGGGGAACCTTTTTTCTCCACCGTCTCCGTTGTGCTCATGTTCACTTCAGAAGGATCCAACAAGCGGACACTTGCGAAGCTCGGCAGTTCCGCAGGAGACATATTCCAGCGCTCTTGCAGCTTGCGAATATCTCCATGTCGCTCCTCCAGCCAAGCTACATACGCTTCGTGCTCGAAAGCATCATGCGCCGACTGCGGCCCAGCAAAAGGCTTGCTCGGATTGAACATCGACGGCTCATTGATCAGATCCCAGTGCACATTCGTCGTTTCCTTATGTCTGGACACCACGGAAGATATAAACCGCTTCTGCGCTTCCACGCTGCGCGGATCCAAATACGGATTCACGCCCTCCCACAGCTCAGGTGTAAAAGAGAAGAAATTGAACGTGACTTCGATCCCATGTCTTTTGCAAGTCAAAATAAAAGCATCTATGCTGCGCAGCACTTCCTCATAAGGATGTCCGTCTACGAACATGATTTGACGCCACGCTGACCACACACCTGTACGAAGCAGGTTAATGCCCGCTTTGACCATTTGTGCAATATCGCGATCCCACACGGAAACGTTCGGCAAGAACAGAAACTTCCTCGCCACATCGCTCGTCATATACGTCATCCCAACGATCGGAAGCGGACGTCCGTCCTTCCAGAAGTAGTCACGATCACAGGACATCGGCGTCCCTTCACGAAGCAACTCCGCATCATATCCCCAGAAGCCTTGGTTAAACGTGCGCGTCTCCCCCGTATTCGCTACCGCTTTACAAACCGCTGTATAGTAACCCGCTTCAATATCAACAGGAATGTTTACCTTTTTAAAAGAGAGCTCACGTGACGCACTCATCGAGAATTCCGTCGCCCAGATCGGTGATGAGGCACCGTCTTTGGATACTTGAACGTGGAATGTCCAAGACTCATTCTCCGATACAGCCCCCGTACGATTCGCAAGCGTCTGCAATTGAACCGTCAACGCTGCACGGTCGCCCGGATCATAACAAGCATAGTTCGGTTTGAACCATATTTCCGTAACGCCTCGCTGCGTATATGCCGCTAACTCACTTACTAACGCCGCTCCCCCGTTACCCCAGAAAGTTTCATCCGTAACCACATTGGCGAAAATGTGGCGGCCTCCCGCGAACACCCCCTTCGTATTCTCAAGAAGTACGATCGGCGCTGCCACTTCACGTCCCTCCTTGGAAATCCCTTTCAGAAGAGGCGTGAAATGCGCATCCATCGGACCACTAGAACCAATTTGACCTGGATGATCATCGGTCCGTGTCACATGCAGTGCGAATCCAACCGTTGGTTGAATAGCGAACAAGTTTTCTTTGCCTGCCAGCAACGGCAGCTCGGTATTCACGGCATATCCAGCGATAGGAGCGTCGTCTACGGAAAGAATTTCATGAATTTGAAGCTGCTGATGGTACGCTGTCTGCTCGATTTCCAGTTCCCAGCCTTCGGCACCTTGGTAAGCCGGTACTCGGAAAGGAGCGCTGCCTAGATGTACGAATCCTTTGCCTTTACGCGCGTGAGTTAGGATTGCTTGCCATGCTGATTTCGGGAAGTAACGCCCGTGAAGATGGATGAAGTTATCTGCCCCCTGCCCCAGCGCTGCTTCTAGCTCCTGCGCTCCAACCACTCTTCCTATTTCTCCAAGCTGTGCAACAGCCTTGTCATCGGGCCGAATTCCTTCATATGGAAATGTGGGATCGTAAAATATGATCGTTGTAAGCATGCTTTCATCCTCCAAATCGATGTGTGGGTTCAATCGTCACTTTGTATTTGTTTTGTTATTTTTGTTAGGCTAACAACTCTTAATCATGAACATAATTTACTCACTTTCCGAGTTGCGGTCAATCTTTATTTTGCATAAAACCATAAAATAAACGTACATTGACAATATCCCACTGATCAGGAACAATAGATTTGTTAGGTTCTTTTTGAAAAATAACGTATGTATAACATAAAAGGATGTCACTCATGAGCCCAAAAGTTTCCATGCAGCAAATTGCTGACCGATTAGGTATGTCCAAATATACCGTTTCTCAAGCTTTATCCGGTAAATCAGGCGTTAGTGAAGAGAACCGTCTTCGTATTCAGGAGACTGCGAAAGCGATGGGCTATACGCTCCAACAGAAGCACGCACAACGCACACCAACGCATCATCTATCTGCCAGCCACGTCCCGAATGAAGATACTCTCGTCAAACCTGACATCTCTCCCTATATCTTGGTGTGGATTCAGTCTACCTATTTAGAGGACAACCCTTTCTGGGGAAAGGTTCTCACCGGCATTGCCGCAGCCAGCAAAGAATTGGGCTTTGAGCATCTCATCGTCCCCATCGCACCTCATCATCAACTGGGACTGCAAATGCCTTCCTATCTTGATCCTTCACATTGCATAGGGCAGCTGTTAGCAGGAACCTTTCCTGCCCAGTCTGTTATTTCGTTGAAACAGAGTGGTATTCCACTCATCCTCATCGACCATCATGAACCGCTCATCGAAGTTGATTGTGTGCTTAATAACAATTTGGATGCTGGCAAAATGGCCTGTCAACGCTTGCTCTCCACTGGAGAGAAGCGTGTAATTTTCATCGGCGATGATCAATTCGCCGTCAGCTTCAAAGAGCGCTGGTGGGGCTGCCGCATGGCCCTCGAAGATATGGCCGGACCTGCTGAGCACTACCATTTGAAGAAATGGCAAATCGCTTACTCGAGCCCACACATGCTCCATCAAATGGAGCACAAAGTAGCGGCATTGACGCCGGAAACTATGCCTGACGGTTTTGTTTGCGCCAATGATCACCTCGCGCTAGCGCTGCTGCCGATCCTGAAGCGTCACGGTCTCGATGTGCCTAGTCAAGTTAAAGTTATCGGACTGGACAATATTGAAGCAGCCGCCTATGCGACTCCAGCGTTGAGTACCATTGAGCTCGGCAAGGAATCCTTAGGCATTCGAGCCGTAGAAACGCTGCTTTACCGACTACAGAATCCGGGTAGACAAGTGGAGAAGGTCGTGTTATCTTCGCGTTTTATTGCGCGGGATTCTGGTTAAATAAAAAACAGTGAGTAAACACACCAATTACGGCGTATTTATTCACTGTTCTGTATAACTATTTGAGTTTGTTTAAACACTTGATGCGAAGCTAGCAAGGGGCAAAGGTTTTCTGCAATCCATACAGTAATCAATGCTTTGTAGCATTCCTGAATATTCAACATTGTCGAGGGTAACTTTGTTCTCGTGGAGACAAACTTCCTGTAAGTGCTTGTTTAGTTCATCTTGTATCTTATATAACAAAGATATTTCATCCGATATCGTTTGGATTTCGGTTTTCAATTGCGAGTAAGTTTTCATCATTCAACATCTCCTTCCGTTATAGAGAATTTATATATTCTTTATAACGCACAATCGATGAAAATGTTGGAGAATCTTGTAGATCATTCATGTAGATTTTTGTCGTACCACCTATAGCTACCAAAAAAAAGCGTACAGCACTCTCATTATGTACATGAGCAGCTATACGCTTTTTTCAACTACCTATTTGGATAAATAACTTAACCCTATAGAGATGAGCATGCCCGCAAGCGCAATCCAAAATAAATAAGAGCGCCCGATGCGCTTCAGACTTTTATCTTGTCGATCCATAACGGATTTCTTCCGATTGCTGCTCGTCTGCGTTTCTCCCTCAAGTTCATTGGTCACCTGCGATTTCCAATTCACGAATTGAAAGCCAATCCCGCTTACGACAACAGCTACCATCATCAAAATTAAAGAACCCATAAATACCTTGTCCGCAATGGACGCCATGCTGCATTCGACCTCACTATCTGCCTGTAATGCATTTATTATACTTCAAATGGGGTTACGAATACGAACTATCCCAGCTTGATGATGCTCACATTTCGACAAATTAAGTTTCCGTGTCATAAACCCTGATTGCTGCGGTATCTCCTTATTGGACCACCCGTTTTGACATCAGGTATCACTTTACCTTTTTCAACTAGAGACTTCAGATATTTTACGGCCGTATTTCTGTGGATGCCAACTGCTTGAGCTATCGAAATGGGCGAGTAGGCCTTCGTCTTATTTTCGATAAATTTGAAAATAGCAAGTTCCGTTGGAGAAAAATCTGTTTGGGCTATATTGGATTCAATCCCCCACTTTGCTAACGCATGCATCAACTGTTGTTGGCAACGGCGAGGCTGCTCCAGGATGCTATGCAGTGAAAAGCGCAGCACTTTCCAATCGTCGATGATAAGATCATTCTGGCGGAATCGGTCATCTGAAAATTTATACGAATCCGCGTTATGACCATGTGTTCCCTTATCGTCCACTTCGATGCAAACTTTGATACCGGTCGATGGTTTGGCCAAATCAAGATATCTGTATCCGTCTTTATAATCCATCACTTCGTACTCAGCAAACCAACCCTCAAAACTCCCGACAGCAGGCCAGAGCACATGGATAATGAATTTCTTTAGCGAGAAACTCAGACCCTTTTGCAGTCGCAGCCGCCGATCTCCTGTGGACGACTTGATTTGTAATTCTATCCACGTTTCGTACGCAGCACGAAGCTGCAAACTCATCTCATCATTTATTTTCCCCATCTCCTTCMCTACGTTGAGAAAATAAAATAGCCGCTTGCACTGGAAACGAGTTCCCATGCAAGCGGCGTGTTCTTCACGACCTGATCTATTCATAATTTACTTCAAGTTACGCGAAATTACAATAGTTATTTGCATTTCCATAAGCGCTAGCTCGGTGCAGCCGCAGGGGCCGGTGCCCTTGCGCACATTTTTTGTGCGCTAGCCTGCCGCGGCCGCAGGAGCCGGTGCCCTTGCGCACATTTTTTGTGCGCTAGCTTGCCTCGGCCGTAGGTGACGCTGCCCTTGCGCACAATTTTTGTGCGCTAGCTTGCCTCGGCCGGCGGGGCTGCTGCCCTTGCGCACATTTTTTTGTGCGCTAGCCTGCCACGGCCGCAGGGGCCGGTGCCCTTGCGCACATTTTTTGTGCGCTAGATTGCCGTGGCCGCCGGGGCTGCTGCCCTTGCGCACATTTTTTGTGCGCTAGCTTGCCGCGGCCGCAGGGGCTGTTGTCCTTGACGATTGGCTTACAACGTGCGATCGCCCGGCTTCCAGTTCGCTGGGCACAGACCGCCAGCTTGAAGTGCTTGAAGCACACGAAGCGTCTCGTCAACCGACCGGCCAACATTCATGTCCGTGACCACTTGATAGCGAAGCACGCCATCCGGATCAATGATGAATAAGCCGCGGTGTGCAGCGCCTGTTTCATCATCGAGGACGCCATAGGCACGTGCTGTTTCTTTGGAAAAGTCACTGACCAATGGGAACTTCACAGGACCAATGCCGCTTTGATCACGCGGTGTTTGTGTCCATGCACGATGCGTGTAGACGCTATCTACAGACGCTCCTACAATGTCACAATCGAGGTCAAGGAACTGCTCGTAATGGTCGCTGAACGCGGTAATTTCCGTCGGGCACACGAATGTGAAGTCGAATGGCCAGAAGAAGAATACGAGCCATCTGCCGCGGTAATCCTCGAGCGAGATTTTTTCCTCGAGCGTTTCCATATTTTTCGTGGAGAGCAGGGTGAAGCTCGGTGCTGGCAGCCCTATTTTAGCAAAAGTAGCTTGAGATTGAACGGTTAGTTGTTGTGTCATGGTTGTTATCTCCTTTGTTGTATGGGATTAGCTAGCGATTTCGGCTAGTGCTTTTTTGAGTTTGGTGACGTTGAGACCAAGAATTTTGTGCTCACCGATGACCGTGACAGGCAAGGACATGAGACCCATATCGTGCAGTTCTTGTCCGAATTGATCATTCAAATCGATATTTCTTTCTTCAAAACCGACTTGCTGATCTGTTAAATATTTTTTCAGTTGGACACAATAAGGGCAGTTCGTACTGGAATATACAATTACATTAGACATAGTTGGTCATCTCCTAAAAGGTTGAATTATTTGTATTGCGGGATCAGTTGTGCCCGTTTATTAATGAATTTATCGACCGCCATGGCGGCAATCGCACCATCCGCAGCGGCAACGACTGCTTGTTTCACTGGGGTACGTCTAACTTCTCCTGCACCGAAAACACCCGCAACCGGCGACTGCATTGAGCTGTCCAAAATCATAAAGCCATCCTCATCCAGAGGAACTTGATCCTGCAAGAAATCCGTACCTGGCTTGCTGCCAGATAGGAAAACGAAAACACCATCCACATCCAGCACTTCCTCGCCACCAGAGCTCGTACGAATTCTGAGACCATGAACTTGCTTATCGCCAAGAACCTCGAGAGGCTTCGTCTTATAGAGAATGTTCGTGCCTTTCAATTCTGGAACGTGGTGAACGCCTTGCAGCTCAGGTCGAGGCACAACGAAATGAATGGATTTCGTGAACTTGCTCAATGCCTGTGCTTCTTCCAGCGCTTCTTCTGAATCCCCGATCACTGCGACCGTTTTTCCTTCGAAAAATGCACCATCACACGTCGCACACGTACTCACGCCGCGCCCCATCAGATCTTCTTCACCAGGCAGCATGCGGTTACGTCCTTTAGAGCCTGTTGCAATGATGATCGCCTTGCCTTCAAACATCCCGTCAGCGGTAAACACGTACTTCGTTTCGCCTTCGACATCCACGTCCGTAATCGTCGTCTGGATGAACTCAGCTCCGAAGCCTTTGGCTTGGTCGCGCATAGTATCCAGCAGATCCTTACCTGACATTTCTCCAATGACACCGGGATAATTCGCAATTTTATGCGTAATGGCTAGTGCTCCTGCATTTGGTGCTTTATCAATAACTAAAGTTTTCAAATTCCCTCTAGCTGTATAAATCGCCGCAGAAGCTCCAGCGGGACCTGCCCCAACAATAATGACATCATACATCGGTGATGCACTCCTTCCATACGGCCTTATTCATATAATTGATAATCGATATCAGATAATAATTATTATAAATAAAATAAAAATAAAATCAACCTTGTTTATAATAATTCTAATTAATAAAAAAAGCTACCTAGCAAGTAGGGGGTTCCCACTCGTTAGGCAGCTTTGATTATAAATGCTTTGGAGACTACAAATTATCCTCTTCCCTGATCACAGGGTACGTCGAATATGGTGGATATTACTGATTGTACGGCGGGTATGGGTATGGGTATGGATATGGATATGGATACGGGTAATAGGGTGGGTAATAGGGTGGGTAGTATGGTTGTGTCGCCGCACCGTATAGTAAGGGAGCCACTACCCAAGGTAGTACATTGTTAAAGCCGCCGCCATGGAAGTGGCCTGGGCCACCGTGAAAATGTCCAGGACCTCCAGGGCCACCTGGGAAGTGCCCGGGACCTCCAGGTCCGTGGCCAATACCTCCAGGTCCACCTATGCCACCAACACCGCCGGGTCCGTGGCCAACTCCTCCAGGTCCGCCTATGCCTCCGATACCGCCAGGTCCATGTCCTATACCGCCACCATGCCCTCCGACCGGCGGACGAAATTCTTGATCTTCACGCTTCGTCATATCGTAATCACTCACAATCTCTGTATAGTTTGATTTTCTACTATACTGTATGTGTGCGATTGCCTATTCGGTGAACGAAAGCCCAAAAAATGGGCGCATTATTTGGATTTGAGTGCTTTTTCTTGATCTGCCTTCGTTTTCTCATAATCACTTCTATAACTATCAATAATTGACCTATCGTATCCATTCGACGTTAACTTCGATTCCGTGTCACTCATAATTTGCTCAAATCGACCATCAATCTCTTCAACCTTTGCTTTCCCTTTTGCTTTTAAGCTTTCACTTGGTGTGGCTAGATATTGAAGATACAACGCAGTTAGAGATGTTTGAGCTTCTGACATTAAGGACGAGATTTTTCCATCCGCTTCCGCCTTAATCGAATCGAAGGATGGCTTTGTTGGAGCGATAATTCCACCGCCTCCACCACCACCACCTGCTCCACCACCAATTGGCGGCGTTGTTACTGGTTTTGTCACTTCAGGCAATTTAACCTCAGGCTTCTTCTCTTCCTTCGTAACCGCGGACACCGTGTACGTTTCCGGATCCCAGTTAATCGTTTTCCCAACAGACTCCGAGAAGAAACGAATCGGAACAAACAAACTACCATCAACAATATACCCTGGCAATTCATCAGATGGGCTCTTCTTTACACCATCAAAAACATAATTAATTTTCTCTTTATATACCTTCAAATTACTTGGTGCTAACTTCGATTTATCGAACTTTTCATTGCTTTTAGAAAAAACCTGTGTATTTAATTTATATTCACTAATATTAATTTTCTCTGTCGTCTTAGGCTCTGCAATCGTTACCGTATAGGTATTCGGGTCCCAGTTGACCGCTTTATCTAGCGAGTAAGAAATGAATCGAATGGGAACATACGTCGTGCCTTCATAAATGAAACCCTGCTGATCCACTGGCGGCGCATATTCCTTCCCATCAAACGTAAAATGCATTGGAACCTGATACACATCAACATCCATTGGCACTTGTGCTGCTGATGCTTGCGCAGAAATCCCCATCACCAGGGCTAGGGATAAACCTGTAATTGCTTTCATTCGTTGACTCGCTTTCACTTTCTGAACACCTCTTTTATGTATTATTGGGAAGAAACCACTTTCTGTACGGCCGCAATTTCTGCCGATGTAAACTTCGTATACGCGATCTTCTTCAGTTCTGCCTTCTTCTCAGGCGTCAGTCCACCACTAGCCATTTGCCTAAGTTTATTGAGTTCAGATGCCGAGAATCGGCTCATCACGAACTTCACAGCATCCTGCTTATTTTCGAATTGAACATCTTCCTTCTTCTCCGTTGCAGTCGACTTCTTCTGTTCATTTCCCGTTGTTGGCTCTTGCCCCTTCACGGTATTCGCAGCGTTTACCTGCTCATTCGAGTTCTTCGGGTTCACGTTTCCATTAGACTTATCTTCGCTTGCAGACTTCAGCTTCTCAGCACTCGGGGTAACAGAAGGAGGAATTTCAATCGTATTTGCAACAGCGGACAAATCTATGGAATTCAACCATTGTTGGCTTGTCCCACCATCCACAACAAGTTGATTGGCTATTTTATCTGCAATCACATTCATCGCATAACTATAAGCCGTATAACCGCCAACCCCTAGCATACCTAGCACAATGATTGTCAGCATGAGCCTTTTTCTCATCTCAACCCCCTACTGTAGTTAGCAACTGTATTTACATTACTTTGTAGACTTCGGCTGCGTTTCAGCATACTTCTTCCCTTGACTTAAGCCATACTTCGCTGCAATTCCAATCAATTGGTTATACTCGTCTTCCGATAGCTTCTGCAGAATAATATCCTTGGCTTTCTTCTTTTCATCGACAGATAAACCATTACCAGCCATCTTGGCAAAAAGTTGTAGATCTGACGCACTTAATTTCTTCAAAAGCACCGAAGTCACCGAAGCCTTCTCCTTAAGCGTGATCGCATCCTGGACCTCTTTTGCTTTCTCCGTCGTAATTTGAGCTTCATAACCTGTCCCATTCTTAGACGCAACTGGAGATGGTGTAGAGATCTGATCAGCACTCTTAGATTCATTCGACTTCTGAGCAGATGAACTAGTAGCTTGTTTCTCAGTTGGCATATCTATCGGAATCGTTGTCCCTTGCGGTTTAAGTGTAGTCCTAGCATCATCTAGCTTCTGCACATTGGGAATAGTAGACTCCATCGTTACTGTAGTTGCGTTAGTTTTACTATTAACATCACTAACATCAGAAACTATTACACTAGTCTCATCTTCAGCTGCTTGACTGATTTCCAAAGGGATGGTGGGAATCATCGAATCCAGGAAATAAGACATAGCTATATTCATGCCAAAATACCCAATGACAAGCAGCATAGCAGCACTACTTCCTACCCATACTAGTCGCTTCATCCACTTCTTTTTCTTCATATATTCACCAACCAAGTCACATAATAGATATGTTTATTATAAACTCTAAGAGCCCAGAAGTCACATATTGTCGCAGAAAACGCAAAAAAAATGCACCTCAAGGTGCATTTTAACGCAAAAATAATCACACCACAAGACGGGTGACAAATTTCGACATACATTTCAATTGATAACAGTTATATTAAAAGGTAATATACACCATACACGGGAGACGATGCACTTGCCTAACTACTACTTTACAGAAGTATGGACCCCTTTGAAACTTCTCGGTATCAAGCTTTTCAAAGATGATGAAGGCGCTATTTGGATCAAATGCTGGGGATTTAAACGTAGACGTTTCACCGACAGTCCCAAATAGCTGTTAGGTACAAGCTGTTAATATTTTCATTATACCTGAGGATTAGACATTTGCAGAGGGACCAAAGTCATAGTCTGTAGTCCTATTCTAGCTTAAAACAATACCCGCGGCGTCAAGCAGACAGCGAACGGAAAAAAGCACCCAAAGGGTGCTTTCTTTATGTATACAATTTCGTACGATGATAACTAATCTTATTAAAAATCTTCGTTCGCTCCACATCACAGATGCAGCTATCCAGGATAACCTCGTTAAATCTCAACCAAAAAGAATGCCAAAACTTATCCATCTAATTCCCTCCTCGATTTCACATAAATCACTGGGAGGCACGATGATTCGGAAGCTGGCTGACATACTGGCATAAACCACCTTAGTCCCTATAGCTTTGCGTCACTGATTTTCATCAGCTTTGCCATTATCGTCCGATTTATGTGATTGACTTATATACCTATTGTAGCAAATCCATAGTTTGCAGCAATGGTCTATTCGTCGTGATTTTGGGAGCGAAGGAGGGGCGGAAGTACTAGGTTGGATGTGTTTTTTCCCAATTGGCTTATTACACGAATATCATTTCTCTATCGTTACAACAGTTCTTTCCATTGTTTCTTGCCCAATCTTATTAACTAAATACTGATAGAATTCATCTCTTAAATCTTCTCTTTTAAGAGCAAAATCCACAGTCGCTTGTAGAAATCCTTGCTTATCTCCCACATCGTATCTTCTACCTTCAAAGGTATACGCGTACATTGCTTCCCTCTGTGCTAGCACTCTAAGTGCATCAGTAAGTTGAATCTCTCCGCCTTTACCAGGTTGGGTATGTTCTAATATTGAAAATATGGCAGGAGTAATTATATACCTTCCCAGAATAGCGATATTAGTTGGTGCATCTTCAACCGCTGGTTTTTCAACCAACTCTTTGACTTTATAAATACGGTCTTCAATATGTATTCCATCAATAATACCGTACTTACTCACATCTTTATCTGGGATCGCTTGAACACCTAGGATAGTAGTTTTATACTGCTCGTACATTTCACTCATCTGCAATAAACATGGCTTTTCATTTACAACTATATCATCACCAAGTAAAACAGCAAATGGCTCGTTTCCAATAAAACTTTTAGCACAGTAAATCGCATGCCCTAATCCTTTAGGTTCTTTCTGACGAATATAGTGAATATTCACCATATCAGATATTTTTCTAACCTCTTCTAACAAATCATATTTCCCTTTAGATTCTAACTCGAATTCTAATTCTACAGATTTGTCAAAATGATCTTCAATGCTTTTTTTATTTCTTCCAGTTATGATCAAAATTTCTTCGATACCAGATTCAACAGCTTCCTCGATTATATACTGAAGAGTCGGCTTGTCCACAATAGGTAACATTTCCTTGGGTTGTGCCTTTGTCGCAGGTAAGAATCTTGTACCAAGTCCAGCTGCTGGAATAATTGCTTTGCGAACTTTCATTACTTGTCACCTACCTATTCCCCTAACTTACTCCATAATACTCTACGTACCAATTGGCAAATTTCTGCAATCCATCTTCTATTGAAGTATTGGGCTTAAATCCAATCGCCTTCTCCAATAATTCTGTAGATGCATAAGTTGCTGGCACATCCCCAGGCTTGATTGGCTCAAATACCTTATTAAATACTACCACTTTATCCATAGCTTTACTTAAAGCTCGCTCCAAAGTTTCTATAAATACCATAAGCTTTTCTGGACTGCTATTCCCTATATTAAAGACTTTATGAGGAACAGTCTCTGTTGGAGGTTTTCCAAGTAGTCGCTCAATTCCAGTTACGATGTCATCAATGAATGTAAAATCCCGATAGAGATCATTTTCGAAATCACCGTTATTAAATATCTGAATTGGCTCACCGGCAAAATATTTATCAGCGAATCCAAAATAAGCCATATCTGGTCGTCCCATAGGCCCATAAACCGTAAAGAACCGAAGTCCTGTAGCTGGAATCTTATATAAGTGGCTATACGTATGAGCCATTAATTCATTTGTTTTTTTCGTTGACGCATATAGTGAAACAGGATGATCAACGAAATCTGTTTCTTCAAAAGGAACTTTCTTATTAGCACCGTAAACTGAGCTTGATGATGCATAGACAAGGTGTTCCACAGGAAACTCCCTACACGCTTCAAGAATATTATAAAAGCCAATAACATTGCTTTGTATATATACATCTGGGTTTTCTATAGAATACCGAACTCCAGCCTGAGCAGCTAGATTTACAACTACATTCGGCTTGTACTCTTCAAAGATACGGGTAATCGAAGACTTTTCTGATATATCGACTTTAATAAATTTAAAATTCTTATACTGTTTTAGCAATTCTAAACGAGTATTTTTAAGGTTTACATCGTAATAATCATTCAAATTATCCAAACCGATCACATTGCAGCCCTGTTCTAATAACTTTCTAGACAAGAAATATCCTATAAATCCGGCTGCACCAGTTATCAAATAGACTTTACTAGGATCTAGCGGTTTGAAATCCAAGTTTCTTCGACTCCTTTATGTCTTCTCTAGTTGCAGATCCACGTCCAATAGAATGATATTCCACACCTGCGTCTCTCATATCAACTACATTATAAATATTTCTTCCATCATAGACCAGTGGAGTTCTCATCAGTTTTTCAAAAGTCTCAGGAGGAACCGCTTTGATATCTCCCCATTCAGTAAAAATAAAGCATACATTTGCATCCGTTAAGGCATCTTCAATCTTCTCAACATAGGTAATGCTACCCTTTCTATTCATTCCTTCGGGGTAGACTTTACTGAAATTCGAACTCCCAACAGGGTCATAGGCATAGATTTCTGCACCCTGATCTAACAATAAGGGCACGTTTTCAAGTGAAGCTGCTTCTCTTAAATCATCAGTGCCTGGCTTGAATGTTAAACCTAGAATTGCTACTTTCAGTCCATTAATAGTAATGAGCCTCTTACTAGCTTTGTTAAATAGCACAGTTTTTTGGTCATTATTAACATCAATTGCAGCCTTCACAGTCCTTAATTCATATCCATGTTGTCTTGCCATATAGTCAAGCGCCTTAGTATCCTTCGGAAAACATGAACCACCATAACCAATTCCTGCATTTAGGAACTTACTACCAATTCTTTCATCAAAACTCATACCTTTTGCAACAGCTTGAATGTCTGCACCGACTAGTTCACATAGATTTGCAATATCATTCATGTAAGAAATCTTAAGAGCAAGGAAGTCATTTGATGCATACTTAATCATTTCTGCTGATCTTCTATTTACTGAAACAATTGGTAAATGAAAAGGTTCGAAAATCCCCTTTAATTGTTCTTCAGCCCATTTGCTTTCAGTACCAATAATAATTCTTTCAGCGTAGAGAGTATCGTGTACTGCAGATCCTTGTGCCAGAAACTCTGGGTTCGATGCCACTTCTACTCTCACATCATTCACCAAAAAATCATTGATAAACTGTTCCACTTTGTCATTTGTTCCAACCGGGACAGTAGATTTCACTACGACAAGACAATCTTTCTCAATAGTTTCAGCAATTTGTCTTGCAACCGTTGCAATATATGATAGATTCGCAGAACCATCAGGCTGCTCAGGAGTACCTACACCTATGAAAATTGCGTCTGCATCTTTATAAGCAGATATGTAATCTGTCGTATATTCAAGTCTACCTGCAGCATAATTCTTTTGCATTAACTCTTCCAAGCCAGCTTCATAAATTGGTGAAACACCTGACTTCATTAAATTCACTTTATTTTCGTCAATATCGACGCAGGTTACGCGGTGGCCAACTTCGGCAAAACATGCACCTGCAACTAAGCCGACATATCCTGTTCCTGCTACTGCGATTTTATACATAATTATTTTCCTTTCTACTATTCTATATTTAGGTTTATTATCAAATTACAAATTGTATATCAGCCATTTTTTGTATTAAAACGCTATACTTAATGAATTCACATTTCACCTAATATATATGCCTTTTTTTAGAATCCAAAGTTCGTCTTATCCTAGTAGGCATAAATTTCATTCCTAATCCAAATATATCCTTCCGCATACTTGGAAAGAGAAACAATACTCCAAAATAGAATAAGGCACAAAGAATAATTGATAACATGTCCCATAACATTCCAGCATTAATTTGTTGTAGAAGATATCCTAATAACCCCATAACAGCCGCTGAAATTGCAGACGGAAATACATTTTTAATCGTTTTTAATACTGGAATTCCAATTGAAACCTTCATTAAAATAAAATGAACTAAAACAAACTGCATTCTTATCCATGACCTCGAATAAATGAATACCCAAAATCCATATTTTGCACCGATTAAACATGTCGGTACAAGAACAACCAGATGTAATAGTTGCCCTAAAAATGATAGTTTTGGTCTTCCTTTTGCTCTATAAACTTCACTACAAAAATGGCCAAATACAATCATTATGGAGCTAGTTAAAGCCCAGATGCCAATTATTTCACTTGCTTGGCCCCATTGATCACCTAAAAGAATTTGGGTTGCTAAATCACTATAAAGAAAAACACCTATACCTAGTGGGAGAACGATTATAGATACTACCCTTTGCATTTTGAAATAGGTTCGATTAAACAATTCATTATTGTTTTGCAAACGTGATAAGGTAGAAAATAAAATCGGTACAATTGAAGCTGTGATTAGAGCCATAAGTGCATTCACCATGGTGGTTGAAGTTTTGTATATTCCTAAGTAATATTCACTTAGCATACTGGAAATGATAAATACATCAACCCAAGTTGTTAACCATATGGATATTGATTCGAACAATGACCATATACTAAAGGAAAACATTTCTTTTAATATACCCATTCTATAAAACCATCTCGGTTTCCACTTTGATTTAATGGTTAGTATTACAGCATTTGATAGTTGCATAAATATTGTTCCAGTAATTAATGCCCAATAACCCAGTCCCAGTAGAGCAAGAGGTATGGTTACTACAAACGGTATAAAAATAGAAAACATTCTAACTATAAAAAGAGTTTTGAAATCGAAATCTCGTTTATATAGTGCCATTTGGATACTTGAAAAGGCTGTAAGCGGCAATTGAATACAGGCAACCGCAATAACATTTCCTAACCCTGGATTTCCAACCAACACAGCAATTTGTTCACTAAATAATATGATCAATCCCCATAATAAAATGGATATTGCAAAATTGGTTAAAAATGCCACATTCGCGTTTTTATGCTTATCTTCTTCATCTTTAAACTCATGTTGTACCAAATATTTTTGAAAGCCCGCATCAGTAAACATATCTGCGAAACTCGTAATCATAGTTACCGTGGCTACCACACCAAAAGCTTCAGGTGCAAGTAGTCTCGCTAAAACCATATTTGTGATAGGACTAACGATTTTTGCAGCTATCTGAGTTAGAGTCGACCATTTAGTTGCATTCATGACTTTACTCCGAAAACTATTATCGTTCACTTTTATTTTCTCCCTTTTAGTCTAAGAACCTCTTCTTTAGTGGTTTTAACGCCGCTAATTTAGTTTTTATAGATCCAAATCGATGATATAGGAAAGTTTCTTAATAAACTCGTTATTTTTTGGAAGGTATTATAATCCAATTACCAAAAATCTCATCATATTTATCAGGATAAAACTTTTCAAGTCCACTAAAATGGTAAAATGTTAGTTCTCCAAAATATATTTTTCCATTTATATTATAAAAATCTACACGTATGTGAGGTATTAATTTTGATAATATCCTTGCTAATCTAATCATGTCATCAAAACCTACAGGCTTATTAATTTTTTTTACACCATTTTTATAGTGTTGCCAAAAAGGAAGGTGATTGAATTCCATATCAAAAAAATCAAATCTAGTGTCAATTCCCCTATCTGTTGCAATGAATAATGCTTTKGGTTCTCCATCAAAGCAAAAAAACTTATAATCCTTTAACTCAACACCCGATTCATCAACCATATATTTTTCACATATAATCCGAGGTTTTATATTTTTGTATGGCCATTCCCTACCATGATAATAGTAATTACGACTTAAACTAATGTTAATTTTATTTCTTGCCGCTTCAATATCTAGCTTTGATTTATCTTTACAAATCACGAGTCCGCCCGAATCATGCGTACACTTCATCACAAACTGATCAGGAAGTGTAGAAAAATCGATTTCATCAAAAGAATTATAAACGCCAAGTAGTGGAATTAAATATTCTTCTCCGATTGTTTCCCCTATATATTTTCTAACTTCGTGTTTATCCACCATTTCTGTGTACTCCGGCTTTCGATCATATAACTTTAGCCATTGTAACTTTTCATTATATGTTGTGGGATTTTCCAAATTAAGTTTCTTACCCATCCGATGTTGGAATAACAATTTCAAATATACTTTATCTGGTATCCAAGTTTTTATAGCACTCTTTAAATTTTGCATACTACCACCCTTATATTGATTCTATTACACAAATCCAAACTCTTTACTTTAGTTTTAAAGATTTATACGTTCTTAATACGTTCCTAACATTCCTAACTATATAAATTCACCTTATAAAGTCGTTAAAGAAGACTGGGGGGGTTCTACAAGTCTATTTCTCTATTAATACCTTTAGTCATTTTTAAGACCATCCTAATTAAAAAAGTATGATGAACTTTAGTTTTAATAAACACCATCTGCATATAAAGGTTTGAAAACATCCAATAAGTACCCTGCCCAATTATATACTTCCTAATTAAGTAACCTTAGTTTTAGGAATGATTGATATAATAGCTTATTTTTGTGAAAAAATACTTCTATACGGGAAGATACCTGCTTGGTCTACATATAAATAATTCACAATGTAATATATTGAATAAATAAAAATGATTATTAAGGCAAATCTTTGTCTAGCTCTTTTATTCTCTAACTTTCTAAATAAAAGTGGAAATAAAAGCACCGAAGTTATAGCACCGAAATAATACATTCTCATCATAAAATACGAAAAGTACCCTGACAAACGCAAGGGATACGAGAGGAAAGCCACTCTTTCCAGGAAAGCCGCATCCTTTTCCTTAAAATATCGGTGGTAAATTAGTAGTGGCAACAATACCGGGCCAATATTTAGTATTAAGCCCATTCCTATACCATTAAAATCAGCTACTGTTAAATAATAATCATAAGATGCTGGTAAAATAAATGGCAATAGTTTGAAAATGGGATATAACAGTAAGGGTGAGATAATTAAAAAACTATTATATATCCATCCTTTTAGTGGATATAAACGTGTTTTTTTAAAATTAAGTAGCGGTAAAATCATCCCAATTAAAGCTGTAAAATGTATTAGTGACGCTATAATAATTACTATAAAATACTTTATATACTTACGATCTAATAGAAAGTGTATAGAGAGTAAAAAAATTGATAAAGCTAACATTTGTCTCGATTGGTTAAGTAATTGCATCCCAAAAAAAGCATAGTAAATGAAGAGTGCCATTGGTAATGACAATTTATCTTTCCATTTATCTAAGCCCCAGACAAGAATAAACAAAGAAACAAAAGAAATGAAAAATAAAAAAGCAGTTGGATTGCCACTTGATAAATTAAATATTATATATCGAAGGATATAGAACAAGGGACTTCCATTAACTATATCCTCAATGGATTCAGATATTGAACTTTTGTATTGAACATTCAAAAATCCCACAACATAATTTTGTGTATCATAATTTAAGTCATAAGCCCGAAAACCAATAAATAAAGACGGTGCAATTACAATAATACATATCCATATTATTTGGATACTTATACTGTTAGTCCGATTCGATTTACTTCTTTGATAAATAAAGGCAAATACTAAAGATATTATACAAACTAACCAAAATATTAAACCAGATAAAATATTGTCACTTAATACCTCGAAAAAGATCATTTAGAATGGTTGAGCCCCCTTCTTATTTCTAACCCTAGAAAATATTTTATTCCCCCCTCAATCAAAGCAAACAAAAAAAGTTCTACAACATTAATATTTCAAGTTAAGAATTTGGTTCATCAGTTTCAGATAAAAGGGTATAGAATTTGTCAATATAAAATTTCTGTAATTCTTTAGCAATCGATTTCATATCAAAGCCAGCTTCCACTAATTCTAATCGCGTATCACATCGAAGAAAATCAGCTGTCATATTAAGAATAATGTCTCGCCATTCTTCCGCAGTATCTCCAAGTGGAGCATAATGTACCAAATCTGTGATTTGAACTTCATTTGTAATAGTATCAGAGATTAAACAGGGTAAACCTGCTCCCTGCGCCTCTATTACTGTTCCAGGAAGCCCCTCATAAAATGATGGCATAACAAATATATCCATAGCTTGTAATAAATCCGAAATATCCGACCGAACCCCAGTTAGAATAACATTTGCATTTAGCCCTAGTTCTTTTATTTTATCTTCTATAGAACCTCTAAGTACTCCATCTCCTATCAGAATCAATAACGAATTAGGATTTGCATCATTAACAGACTTGAAGATGTCAAGTAAAAACATGTGATTTTTTTGAAGATTAAAACGACCGACATTTCCAATTACTAATTTTTGTTCTACTCCTAATTCTTTACGTAAGCGATCACGCGTTTCTGAATTGAACACAAACTTATCAGTTTGAATCCCATTTTTTATAATCTTATAGTTTCCTTTTGTAAATTGCTTCTCACCATAAAGCCATTTTGCTGCAAGACCAGAACATGCAAAATAATCAGTTGCATACGATTCAATGTTTCTTTGATTCCATAAATGAAGATATTTGTGAAGTTTACTGCCACTTTGCTGCGTATTTCTACTATGAATAATTCTAACCGGCACACTTGCTCTTTTAGCAGCTATTATTGCTTGAATATTGCTTAATGAACTTACATGTTGGTGTACAATTTTATACTCTTTGTGAGCAGAAAAAAATTCAATTAGTGCCTTGCGACTTTTCATGATGCCTTGCTTTCTAGATGGGACATAATGGATTCTTCCCCCAAGGCTTATAATTTCATCATCATAGTCACATTTTTCCTTAGATGTAACTAAGAAATCAAATTGAATCAAATCCCTGTCAATATTCCTAAAAATATTCATGAGTGTAGTTTCTACTCCACCTCGACCCATACCCGCGACGCAATGTAATACTCTCAGCAATTACTATCTCTCCCAACAATCTTTCCGTAAAAGTCGTCATATTTTTTATCCCGTATTTCAGGAGCAAACTCTCGCGATTTCCTAAAATTTACAATCGCTTGCGATTCCATCAAATTAAGATCATTAGCAAAATGTTTTATTTTCTTCGACAAAGCCATATAGTCCCCATAATTTATGCGGAACTCATCTTCTATTAAGTGTGTTAAACCTCCAGCATTAGAAGATATAATTGGACAACCTCTCGACATTGCTTCAATAGTTGCTCTAGGTAATCCTTCACTTAGACTAGGCTGTATATAAATATCTATACTATCTAGCCAATTAAATATTTCATCTCCAGCTTTTAATGTGCCTAAGAATGTAACTCTATTTTCAATTCCTAATGATTCTGCCAATTCATCGTATTGATCATGATCGCCTCTTCCAACCACTTGAAATTCGAAATTTTCATCCAAATCACCTATAGCTTTAATTGCTGTTCCGATTCCTTTTAGATTATTCCTAGTGTGTCCAGTCAATCCAACAACAAATTTTTTGTTTGTTTTGTTTTTAATTCTGGAAATTCTATTTTCGAGATTTTTTTCATTAATTTCAATAGAAACACCAGAACAGACAAGTACTTCTCCTTTTGTTGGATATTTGTCAACTAAAAAGCTATCACAGTAATGTGCATAGTCAGCATTGAGAAACTTCTCTTTTTCTAAATAGCGAACTATTGGTGCAACAACTCGCCCTTTCATAGTTCCTCTACTAATTAGAAAATCATAAGCATCGCCACCATTGTAAGTAATTATTATTTTATTTTTCCTCTTTGCTACCTTATAGGCAAAATACCCATTAATTCCATAACAGATTACAGCATCAGCGTCTTCAATTACTTCTCCTAGCTTTTTAATCATTTTAGGTACTGAAAATTTCCCGAATAGGTATACAGGAGAAGCAACATCAATTTTAAAGTATGATTTGTCATAATTATCATTTCTTGCAATAAAAACAAACTCGTCGAAATACTTTTTCAAATGATTTACATGTGTATAATTTGGTGAACTGAAATAATATACACCGTCCTTTTCAGAAAATCCATTATCAGTTACAAATACTAATTTCATTACAATGCCCCCCCCACTATTCCAAAGTAAAAATCCTCCATTTTTTTTGCATTTTGTGCAATATCATAACCCGCACACTTTATTTTCTCATGTATTTCCCCTTGTTTCTTGTTTCCGTTACTACTTAGAATTGCATCAGACCAGTCCTCTGCATGACAGCCTAAAGGAATTGCTTTAATAATATCTGTTAAAAATGCCTCGTTAGGAATTGTGTCCGCCACAACACAATGTAAACCTGCAGCTTGTGCCTCTACAGTAACTATTCCCAATCCCTCATATAAAGATGGAAATACAAATACATCCATTGCCTGTAATAATTCCGAAATATCTGACCGGACTCCAGTAAAAACTACACTATCAGTTAATTTTAAATTATTAACTTTTTTTTCAATTGACTGTCTCAGTTCTCCATCTCCAACCATCATTAAAACTGCATTATTATTTCGTTTATGAACAGCTTCAAAAATATCAATCAAAAACTCGTGGTTTTTTGAAACATCAAACCTGCCAATATGACCAATTACAAATTTACCTTCAAATTGAAAGTCTTTTCTTTTTTTTGTTCTTATATCTTCATTATAAATAAACTTTTTAGTGTCAATTGCATTCTTTATAATAAAAAAATTATCTTTTCTGCAAGCTTTTTTCCCAAATAACCATGTACCCGCATGATTTGAACACGCTAAAAGATAATCAGCAGTATATCTAATTGGATATTGCAATATACCTTTCACAATTGCTGATAATCCAGTACCAGAGGATGTGCTATGACTATGTGCTATTGTGGTTAGATTATATTTTTTTGCTATTTTAAGGTAAATCGAAGCTGTGCTTCTAACATGACCATGAACTATTTTATATTCAGGGTATTGTTTAAAAAAAACACTCCATGCTTTTGTATATTGAAAGTGGTTCTTCCCTGTATATCGCGGAATAGAAAAAATTCTACCCCCTAGAGATCTTATTTCATCATCGTAATCACATTTATCTTTAGTATGAACGATAAAATCAAATTGTAATTTTGTTCGATCAATATAACGATATAGATTTATAACCATCGTTTCAGCCCCAGCTCTGTTTAAACCTCCCAATACATGTAATATCCTAATCGGTTTAGCCATTGCTTTTACTCCTCATTATTTCATAAATATTTATTAATCTCGTTAATATAAGCTTTTATCACAATCTTCCTATCAAATTCCTTTTCCACCTTTATTCTACCAGCAAGACCCATCTGCTCTTTAGTTTCAAAATCTATTTCTAAATATTTCTCAACTTTATTTATTAAATCACCGGCATTACCAGGCTCAAATAAGTAACCTGTTAATCCGTCATCAACAACATCTTTAGATCCGTTAATATTCGATGCAATACAAATTCTACCCATAGCCGCAGATTCCAAAAGGACATTAGGTATTCCTTCTCCACCATGAGATGGCAAAATCGTACAATGACTTTTTTGTATATATGATTTTATGTTCTGTTGAAATCCAATATAGTTAATAATCCCTTTTTCATTATAATCATCAATGATTTCTTTATAACTATCCTCTTCAATGAAGCCAGCGACATAAAAATTTGTATTAGGATGTTTACCTTTTATTATCTTGGCACACTCCAAATACTGGTCTATACCTTTTAATTCCATGATTCTTCCTATAAAAATAAAATTCGTTTCCTTGTCGGAAGGCAAGTCACTCGCAGAATATTGTTCTAAGTTTACACCTGAACCAGGAAGCAATGCATAATTGTTCTTAATCATCTTGTTCTCAACAAAAAGTTCCTTGTCGCCACTATTTTGAAAGAATACCAAATATGATCGTTTAAGAGAAACCTTGTACAACATCTTTGCAATTGTACTAACAAAATTCTTCTTTAAAAAGGTAGCCCCAGTACCTGTTATATTACTAACCTGTCTATTCTTCGTGAAATTAGATGCTATACAACCATAAATATTAGGTTTAATAGTATACGAGAAAATAATGTCAGGATTTATTTTTTTCATTATTTTTATATAATTTAAAATGAGGCCAAAATCGGTTAGCGGATTTATCCCTCTCCGATCTATTGGGGTTTCGATAATTTCACAGCCCATATCACTAAAGTATCTGTTTTCATTAGCCTTTGGCATGGAAATAAATACCTCATGTCCATCTTGAATTAGTTTATTAATAAGTTCTTTTCTAAAGTTATATAATGTTATAAAATGATTTGATAAAATTAATATTCTCTTTCCCACGTTTGTCTACACCTGCTATCTATTTGATGCTGTCTCATAGTACTCGAAGCTTCCTTCTTAGCCCCAGTTCCACCTTCAACAACCCCGTCACTCTTTAGAACACTAACGATTGTCCCAAAGAAACACCTAACATCCATCCAAAGGCTAATCCTCTCAACATACTCCCCGTCCAACTTCGCTTTTACTTCAATTGCAAGCTCATCTCTACCATTAATCTGCGCCCAACCAGTAAGTCCTGGCATTATATCATTAGCACCAAACTTATCTCTCTCTTTAATCAAATCATATTGATTCCACAAAGCTGGTCTCGGACCAATAATACTCATCTGTCCAACAAATATATTCCAAATCTGTGGAATTTCATCTAGCGAAGTCTTTCTTAAGAATTTGCCCATTCTCGTTATGTATTGATCCGGCCTCTCAAGTAAATGAGTGGGAGTATCTTTAGGAGTATCCATTCTCATTGTTCGGAACTTTAAAATATTAAAGTAACTTTTGTTTATTCCAACTCGCTTTTGCTTAAATAGTACCGGACCCCTTGAATCCATCTTTATTGCTACTATTAATATAAAGAAAACTGGCAATAAAATTATTATTCCAATAAGCGATAAAAGCACATCAATTAGTCTCTTAACTTTCAAATACATAAAAGAACTACTCCTTTATGAATAAGTTTGTAATATCAAACTTACTATCAAAATCCCTCTAACCCACATTACTAAAACTCGGCACCAAATGCTTCACAGCCTCATAGACGGTTCCATGTTTATCAGCAATTACTTTTTCTAATCTTACAATCTTCAAAGCTAGATCACTTTGACTAATCTTCAAAGGACTCCCCACAAAAATCCGATCATGCGTGGTATTTCCAAGCCCTTCTTCGCTTAGAAGAAGCTCTTCGTACAACTTTTCTCCAGGGCGGATGCCAGAGAATTGAATCTCCATGTCGATTCCTGGCTCGAAGCCCGATAGACGAATAAGGTCAGTGGCTAGATCAACGATTTTGACCGGTTCTCCCATATCTAGGACGAAGATCTCGCCGCCTTTTGCGAAGGCGCCCGCTTGGATAACAAGCTGAACAGCTTCAGGAATGGTCATGAAATAGCGCACCATTTCTGGATGCGTGACGGTGACAGGTCCGCCTAAGGAGATCTGTTCTTTGAAATGCGGGATCACGCTACCGCGACTACCGAGTACATTCCCAAAGCGCACGGCTACGAATTTGGTTTGACTAACTAGATCCATGCTTTGAATGATTTGTTCGGCAATCCGTTTGGTAGCTCCCATGATACTTGTGGGATTGACGGCTTTATCTGTAGAGATGAGAACAAATCTCTCCGCGTTAAATTGATGGGCACATTCAGCAACATTTCTAGTGCCGAATACGTTATTCTTAATAGCCTCGGCTGGATTGCGTTCCATGAGGGGAACGTGTTTATGCGCAGCTGCATGGAAAATAACTTTTGGCTGAAACGTTTGAAAAACTTCCTTCATCCGTTCCAAATCCTGAACATCTGCAATCACTGGTTCTATGTGTAATGTTGGAAAAAGCCTATGTATTTCTTTCTCAATGACATAAATACTGTTCTCACCATGGCCTAACAGAATTAACTTTTTCGGATGAAAAGGTGCAATTTGTCTGCACAACTCGGAACCGATGGATCCGCCAGCACCGGTGATTAGAACGACTTTACCTTGTACATAATTGGCAATGCCATCTAGATCGATGTTAATAGGGTCACGCCCAAGTAGATCTTCTACTTGCACATCGCGAATTGCATTTATGGTGACTTTGCCTTCAATCAAATCATTAATTCTAGGAATGATCTTCATTTTGGCTTTGGTATGTTTGCAAATCGTTATAATTTCGGATACTTCTAGCTTGGAAACAGATGGCATTGCAATAATAATTTCGTCAATATCATTGGTTTCGACGATTCGAATAATTTCATTGCGGTCTCCTAAGACAGGCACCCCCATAATGATGTGCTTATATTTAGATGGATCATCATCAACGAAGGCAACAGGGTATACGGGAGAATTCGAATTATATTTCAATTCTTTCGCAATTAAGATTCCACAGTCTCCTGCCCCAATAATCAAAGCTTTCCGTTGACTGGATTGCTTCTTATTGTATTTATCTCTAACTACTCGCCATATAAATCGGCTTGCGCCTATAATGAGGATCATATTCTCCATAACTCGAACGTAGACAGCGAAGGGAACCCAGGGCTCATGTAACAAAATCATAATGAAATAAGACAGTGTACAGGTAGCTACCACTGCTTTGAAAATCGATATGACTTCGCCTATACTCGCATATTCCCATACGCGTCTATACATCTTGAAGTAGATCAAACAAGCTGATCCAACAACCATGGATATCGCTGAGTATTCCATCCACTGTCTCATATAGGCAGCAGGAATATGCAATTCAAACCTTAACAAATAGGCGATCACAACGCTTATCCATATCAGAACCATATCAAGCAAAACGAGTATTGTCTTTTTGCTGCCTAACTTCACGGAAATCCCTCATTCGTAAATGATCTTATTGACTTTCTCCATAATAATAGTAATAGTAAGCATCCTTGTTTTTACGATCCACATTGTTCAGCACAACGCCAAGAATTCTTGCTCGCACATTATCTAGGTTTTGCTTCGCTTTGAGTACAGCTTCTCTCTTCGTCCGATCTGAATTAACAACCAAGATTACGCCATCCGTACGAGAAGCAATGATCTGTGAGTCGGTTACGGCAATAGCAGGAGGAGCATCGATAAGAATAACATCAAAACGCTGCTTCAATTCCTCAATTGTGCTTATCATTTTCTTAGAAGCAAGAATTTCAGATGGATTTGGTGGGATAGGTCCCGAAGTTATAATCTGCAAATTAGGTATAAACGTGTCTTGAAGTACTTCACGGATGGTTAATTGATTCGTTAACAGGTTGGTAAGTCCCCATCGATTGGATACATGTAAGGTATGATGCATGGTCGGTTTACGGAGATCCCCATCGATGATCAATACTTTCTTGTCTGTCTGCGCATAGGCAACAGCTAAATTTATGAGCGTGGTTGATTTACCCTCTCCAGGTCCTGCCGAAGTAACCATAATAACTCTCAGCTCCTCATCAATGGATGAGAATTGGATGTTCGTTCTTAGTGCTCTGTAGGCTTCAGAAATGGGAGATTTAGGATTCTGATGTGTGATAATAGGTCTTTTATTGGTTGAGTTTGACATCCGTTCGTCCTCCCACGACTTGTTCGTTCGTTTGTTTGCTATGATGATTTTGAAAATCTTCTGGCTTCATCTTCGTGATCATAGCTAAAGTTGGCAACCCGAGGAATTGTTCAACCTCTTCTTCCGTCGTCAGTTGATCGTTCAAGTATTCCAATAGGAAGGCAATTCCTAGCGCAATCATTAATGACACTACGAAGGCAATAGCTACATTTAGCTTTTTATTCGGCTTCACAGGCACAGGATTTTCAATATCTTTGGCCTCATTCAGCAAGGAAATATTATCGACTTTCATAATCTTAGGGATTTCATCTTGAAATACGATCGACACGGCATTAGCTATGCTTGCTGCGCGAGCGTACGAAGGATCTTGTACAATTAGCGTCATAACTTGTGTATTGTTAACTGAGCTCACTTTGACCGTATTGACGAGCTGCTCAGCAGTCATTTTCAAATGTGGGTATTCGGCAACGACTTTATCCATGATTCTTGGGGTACGAATAATTTCTTTATAGGTGTCAATGAGTCTAATATTTAAATTAACTGTATTGATATCAACTTGGGATACGCCTACCTGATCATTTGATTTGTTTACAATTAACTTGGTTGAGGCCTGATAAATGGGTTGCATAAAGAAATAGCTGATAACCCCCGTTGCTACTGTGCTCAGAACAACAATTGAAAGTATCATCCACACCCTTTTCTTAATAATTTTCAAGTAATCTTTTAAATCCAGTTCCATGCCATTCCCTCCGTCTACATGATGTCATGTCTCGCCTTGGTCGTTGGTCTCATCATATTTTTATTAGAAAAGATAAGGAATCCCCCTCTATCTGGTAGAGATGAGGATTCCTCCTGAAATATACGGTTACTATTTGTTCAACAATCGATAGATAACAACCGCGGCTTGAGCACGAGTAGAGTTAGCATTGGGATTAAATACATTGCCTTCCTCGCCAATGACAATACCTTCACTTGCAGCAAGCGCAACGCCAGATTTCAAAGATGAGCTAATTGCATTCACATCTGTGAATCCTTTAAGTGCTTCGTCTACCTTAGCCGGGCTCAAAGAAATCCCTTTAAGTGCGAGTGCTCTAGATGACATTACTGCCATTTCAGCACGAGTAATGTTGCCATTCGGATCAAACTTCCCTGCTTCTTTACCATTCACAATGCCATTCTTAACAGCGGAAGCCACGTAGACTTTGAACCAGTCCGAATCATTCACATCGGTAAAGTTTTCCGTTGCTGTTGCACTTTCCAGGGAGAACGTTTTTACGATCATTTTCGCGAACTCTGCACGTGTTACTAGACCGTTCGGTACGAAAGATTGATCAGCGCGACCTTCTAGGATTCCTTTGGATGCAGCAACTTGAATTTGTCTACCAGCCCAAGCCTTTACTGAAGCTGTGTCGCCGAATTCAACTTTATTCTCAACTACTGTATACGTAGAGAATCCTGTACGCAGTGCATTCAGAACGCCATTCTCATAGCTGCCGCCGTAGAATTCTAATTTGCCATCTACGATTTTGGCTAAGGATAACAACTCTGTATCGAATTTGCTGCCGTTAGGAACTGGAATCGTTACTTCAACAGGTGTATTGAAGTTACTAATTTTCGTTCCGCCAGATGTAAATTCAAATTCATATACCCCAGCTGCTACAGGCAATTGTGTTGCACTTGTTGCTACTTTGGTATCTTGATTCGTCACTTTAAGTGAAGTATCTGCTCCGAACTCAGTTGGACTTACGCCTAATGAAAGGCCATTCATGGAAATGGCTACTGTATTTACACCATTCGCAATTGCTGCATCCAACAAGGCTTTACCTAATGGAATTTCCGTTGTTTTGGCAGTGATGGAACCGAAATCAAGCTTAAGTTGAATCTTCTCAACTGGTGCATTCGGATTCAATTGTTTCAATTGATCATTTAAAACTTTGGCTTTCTCAGCAATTTCTTTCATCTTGCCCGCAAGTTCAGTTACATTAAGAGTCGGTTTAGCTGTGTCGCCTTCAACCTTAATCGACTTGCTCAGATCTAACGTCGCTAGTTCTTGAAGTGCATTTTTCACTGCTTCTTGTGCTTTTTGGAAAATCTCTTGTTTCTTTTCTTCGGATGCGCCCACGAGTTCTTTGGCAAGATTGCCTAGATCCACTGTTCCTGGATCAGGAGTAACTGCAGGAACACCGCCAGTGCTACCACCTGTATTTCCTCCGGTGTTACCGTCGCCATCGTATGTTTTCGTTAATGTCAGCTTAGGTGAGATGTAAAGTAGAAGGCCGAATTTGGAATCGCGTGCTTGTAGTACGCCGCTGCCTGTATTAGCACCATCAAGTACAAGTTTACCTCCAACAAATTTCACATTGGTTCCACTTTGTTGACTCCAGATTAGATATGGATTCAAAGACACGCTAAACACGCTAAGTTTTGGTTCGTATACTGCTGAGCTCGAATCCAAATCACTTGGTGTCAATTCTTCTGCCAATAGGTATCGGATACCAGCAGACTCGATTGCTGTTCTTGCTGCAATGGCCGTTGGGCCAATCTTATTCGCAACTCGGTTCTGAACTGCATTAAGATCGCCAAGTGAAATTTCGTAAAATTTCAGAAAGTTACTAATTAGTAAATTTTGTGTCAAAATGTCATTGTCAACAATTGTACTCAACGTATCTTTGATATCTTGAGAGGTACCACCGAGCAAGAAAACTTTCCCTACACTTTCAAGTAGCTCGTTTTGGTTTTGTTCCGAAGCCATCGCTTGAAGTGCAGCATCTTGGAAAGCTATCACATCAGCTTTAGTTAAAGTTTTCCCACCAGGTACTTTCGTAAAAATAGCATCAATTGCTGGTTTAACATGCGAATCGTTCAGCAATGCATTGATTGCTTCGCCAGACTCATCGTAGAATAAATCCAAGCCATTAATAAGCGCAAATATCGCTTTAACATCTACATCTACATCGCTAAATTTTGACCAGACATTTCCAAGTAAAACTTTCATATCATCTGTTGTTATTTCATTTTTAGCAACTGCACCAGCAACAAGATCTCTCGTCGCCTTAACTGCTTTAAGCCCATCATCATCCTTAGCTAGCTCAACACGCAAACCTTCAAGTTTAACTTGTAAGGAAGACGTAGCAGCAGAAGCAACCCCTGCCGTAATACCCAGTTTATTAGCTAGACCTTGCTCACTCAATGGAAGTCCAGCAATGGATGCAAACATGATGCTTGCTGCCAAAGTTGTAACAGTTAATTTCTTTTTCATCGTCATGCTAAAATTCACCTCTTTTAATTAGTTGTCTTGCTTTATTTGGATTTCCAAAACTGAAACCATTTCGGTCTCGACCAAACAGGGGATTGTGTTTCGATGGAAAGATTATGTATGATCCTGTTGGCATTGTTTTGAAAAGAACTCACAATTCCTTGCCCTAGCTCTGTACGTAAAGCTTCATATCCTTCAGCAAGTGCGAACCCACGATTTGTCGTGTTGTGTGCGTCTGACGAAATAAAATGTGCTAAGTGGTTCCTGCATAAATCAAATGACAGTGATTCAATGGATTTACCGAAGTGACCGAGCAGGGAATGAGCCGTTACTTGACTCAAGGCACCAAGCTGCACTAATTCAAGAAGCTTCGTAGGATCCTGGGCAATCTGACGATTACGCTCCGGATGTGCGATAATTGGCACGATATCCAGTAGCAGCAGTTCGTGCATGACTTCATCTATTCCCGCAGGTATTCGATCTGATKGGAATTCCATAAGCAAGTAGCGTGAGCCATCTAATGTGGTAGTGCGCCCAGCTTCAAGATCGTCAATTAATCCCAGATATACGCGAATCTCTTGACCTGGATGGATATGAAGAGAAATATTCCTGTTATTGAGCTCCTCTTGAAACAATTTCACTTGCTCTACAACTAAAGTTGCATCGTTCGTGAATCTACCATTTTCATGATGGGGGGTAGCAATTACTGTATGTATTCCTTGTTCCACGGCTGCCCTTGCCATGTGAACGGCTTGCTCCAGATCAGATGCCCCATCATCTAAATCTGGAAGAATATGACTATGTATATCAATCATAGGAGACCCCAATCACGTAAACAAACGATATAATTTCGACAAAAAATCAGGTTTTCAACCATATTTCTCCCAAATCTCTTACTGAGAGTGTAACATATATACGATGTGTTGCCTACCTTAAGGACTAGGTATCAAGTACCAAATTCACGATTTTTATGGAATATTAATCAAATTTTCACCTTTGTAATAGTTCCGAATTTTATGTTCAATTATGGCTTAATCTCTTTATAATATCCCAGAAAAGTTTATAATGTCTCTTTTTTTCATATAATTCGACAAATTTAAACATGATATTTTTAGTTTCGACATTTTCCGCTATCGATATTAATAGTTGAATTTTCTGTAAATTATATCATACAACATGAAACTACATAAATTTAGAAAATGTCTCACAACCTATTAACTAACCACGATTTATAAAATTCATCCCCCTTTATTGTGAATAAAAGGAAAAAAGCACCTGTTGTAGGTGCCTTCCCTTATGCTGGATTAAATCAAGTACTGATTATAGTTTCAGCTTTTATTTTTCAAATAATATCAACATTACTTTTGCCGCTTGCTCGCGAGAAGCCACTTGGGACGGAGATAACGTCGTATCAGAGGTTCCACTCAATAAGCCTTCCCGTACACTAAGTGCCATATAATTGGTTGCCCATTCTGAAATCTCTTTTCTGTCACTAAACAAAGTCAGTATTTTTGATGAATCTGCATTAGTCACAGTTTTCGTATTTTTTACTTTTTCCAAAGCGCGCCCGATCATTGTGGCCATTTGTTCACGGGTAATTTTTGCATTGGGCGCAAATTGCTCTGAAGTAACTCCGTCAATGAAACCGGCCTTATAAACGGATGCAACTTCTTTGGCATACCAAGCATCTGTTGCCACATCTTTAAATGGCATAATAGAAGAACTAGTAGTAAGGCCAAGCGTATTAGACAGCATGACAGCAAATTCCGCACGAGTTACGTTTGCCGTCGGATCAAATAACGAATCACTGCGGCCAGTTACAATCCCCTTGGCGAATGCTTGCGAAACGTAAGTTTCCGACCAACGGCCCTGTACATCGTCAAACGATTTATTAATTTGCATCAATGTATACGTACTAAAGTGACTAACACTGAATTCAATGGAATTCGTTTTTTCATTGTATTTGCCACCTGGAACAAGTTCCCATTTCCCTGTCGTAGGGTTAAAATACTGTGGTGCAATTTGATTAACGTCTACTTTTGACTTATCTACTCCATTTAACGACATACTGATGACAATCTTATCACCAAACTGATTGTTTAGCAGCGTTTCGGTATTGTCATCCTTTTTGGAGGATACATTCAAATCATTCACAGGAACATTTATCGTATCTGCAAATGACGGTTTTTTATCTAGCAGTGATTTAGAATCAGTTGGTTGACTTACTCTGACTTCGATCGATTTTACTTTATTGGAATCGACAACTGGTAAGGAATCAGGGCTGAATTTTAAAACGACACCATCGACGTTGACAACCAAGTCTACGTTCTTCGTCTTCAAATCACTTAAACCAGAAGAAGGAATCGTAACATTCGTAATGTCTCCAACTGATGTATCTTTAGACACATTAATAATCACTTGCTTTTCCAATTTATTTGCCAAATCCGAGAAATGATTTTGATTCAGCAAATTTGACAATGCATTTGTCGTTTGGTCAGCACTTTGAATTTGTTTCTGTAAAGCATCAGCATCTACAACGATCTTGGTTTCTTTTCCGCTGGTATTCATTTTAAACTGCGTGGAATCTAGGGTTCCAGCTTTTTGATTAATTGAATTCACCAAATCGATGACGGTCGTCATCAGCTTTGAATCATCGGAAAGACCTTGGTCATTCGTTAATTTTCTCACAGACCCAGCTAACGGTATAATTTTCTCCGTCAATGCGATGGATTGATTTACGGCACTCACTTTGGAAGAAAGTGAAGCCATCAATGTGAGATTATCGAGAATCGACTGAAGGACCTGCTTGGATTTATCCGGGTCTGTAAGCGTGGTTAGCTCTGTTAAGATCTTATTTAATTGTTCAGATGCGGTGTTAATCGCTTCTTGTATCTCTTTGTCCGATGCATTTGAATTATTGATTAATTTAAGTGAATTCGTGATTTTAACGATTTGATCTGGGTCAATCGTAGTCACAGGACCACCAAAGCCGCCACCACCACCACCACCACCAACAGTAGCAACTTTAATCACCATAGGAGAAGCAGTTATGGAACTTGTGGAATTCCCATTTCCGCCGACAACGATCGTATATTGTCCTACCCAGCTTCCTAATGTGAATGTCAACGTTGTGTTACCTGTGCTATTTGACTTGGCTGATTTGGCATCTGTATGGAAAATACTTCCATTACCATCAATAACTTTCATCACAATATCCCATTGGGCAGGGGACGTTACAGTTACTTTCACTGTCTCGCCTGGGGCATAGGTGGATTTATCGGTTTGTGCTTGCAGATTGACAACAGCAAAGACAGCTGAAGTTAATGTAAATGCGCACACTAGGAGCAAGGTAAGAAACAAACTAAAAACACGTTGGGTAAATTTCAATTGATTTCATCCTTCCCTTGCAATATGAGAGGGAATTTGCGAAAGTATTTCGCAAATTCCCCGGTTCAGAACTACCGTATAACCTTTGACTCGGCGAGAAGCTTTTGAACTGCGGTTAAACTGTTATCTAAGCTATCGTAAACATGCACAGTAACAGAATAATTTGAAAGATCGCCTGATATACCATAAAATTTCTGTTCGAAAGATTGAATGGCTTCTGTTAAATTTGCGGAAACTGTCGTAATTTGAACAGGCGTATTACCATTCATTAACTCAAATACAATCACTTCATTGCCTGGATGATCGTTTATCTTGTTGATTGTAACATTGGCTGTGATCAAGCCATTACTAGAGGAACGGACAAGAGTACCCCCTGCAATCTCATACTGTCTGCCGTCGAAGCTTCCGGCCAACACAACACTTGAATTCGTTACTGCGGAATTTCCAAGAGCGTTTTTCATTCCACTTATCGTTAAATTAGTATTACCAACAGTCAATGTGGATCCGGCTGGATTAACAACTGTAATTGTTAAGACTTTGCCGCCATTTGACCAAACCCCGTTATAATAAGCACCTATTACTTTGCCACCCAAGCCCACAATGCTGTCAATAGCTGCTTTGTCCATTGTCCCAGACTTGTTCGTCGCTTGATCGAAGGTAATGGTAATTGTTGAGCCTACAGTTATACCAGACTGAGCAATGTCATAACTGGCTGCAATCGCGCTAACAACGACTGGCGCCGCGATGTGGCCAAATGTGCCTTGAATTTGATATGTGCCTGTCACCATAGCAGTTCCGGTTACATCCATAATACCTAGGGAGTCAAGAGTAATCGTACCGTTATCTTGAAGCTGTGGATTACTTCCTAGTGTGATAACTAGTGTTCTTGAATCGAGCGACCACACTGCCGATGCTCCGGTTCCTAGAATATTGGACAATGCATTAACTGTTGCAGATTTGTTCGTATCTGAAGCAAACGTGATCGTGAGTTTGTCTCCCGTTCCAGCGCTATCGTTGTTTCCTGCGTCAGTAGCAACCACCGCATTCACGCTTGGAGCCAACGCTTGACCGAAAGTTCCATCTAGCGTTTGTACTAGATCAGTAAGCCATGCCAAGTTATTACTATCCTTAATACCAAGATTAGTCAGATCAATTTGATCTCCAACTTGAATTGTAGCGCCATTGGTCACATGGATCGTCAACGTAACTCCGTCCGAGCTCCATCCAGCTGTTGCACCAGTTCCGAATGTGTGTCCGTTGCTCACTTTAATATCCCTAGGATCAATTGACGGCTTATTAGTTGCTGTATTGAAAATAAGAGCAATTGTATCTCCTGCACCTGCGCCTGGAGCTCCACCATTCATCGCTATGGCATACAAGAAGCGAGGAAGAATACCTGGAGTAAAGGTTCCACCTAATACCACCGCGTTTGTGTCTGCCGCAGGTATTGTTCCAGTCACATCTCTAATGCCAAGGCCGCTAAGATTCAAGGAATTACCGATTGCTAAGTTTGCATATACGGCGCTGCTTACCGCGCCATAAGTGGCTAAAGTAATCGTTAACGTTTGCGGTGTTGTCCAGGAAGCTGTTGCGAAATCTCCTAGCGTGTACACAGATCCCGTTACTGTAGTTCCCGTAACTAACACTGCTCTCAGCATCTCTGATGTAATCACAGGTGTATTCGTCGGCCGATCAAACATGACAACGATCTTATCTCCATAGATACCAGTCGTTCCATCCGCATCATAAGCAATTGCAGAGAGTACTGACGGAATTGATGCTGTGCCAAAACTACCTTGGAAGACTCTTCCGCTTACTACCGTCAGATCCACTTGTCCAGTGGCATCCTTAATGCCGTGACCGGCAGCAAACGAGAGTGTATCACCATTTTGGATCGTAGCCGACGAACCCAGAGTTATCGTCAATACGGTGTTCGTGCTATCCCAAGCATACGTAGAACTGGTTACTGTCGCAAGCGTTCGAACGCCGCCATCTACTACAATCTTCGTCGCATCGAAGTGACTGTGATCAACAGCTCTGTCGAATACAAATACTAGTTTATCGCCTGTCGTTGTAACATTACCATTTGAATTGACAGCATAGATTAGAGTTAAGTTTGGTGCTACGGCTTCGCCGAAGCTGCCTCCGATGGCAATGCTCGATTGTGCTGCCAGCTCTTGCGTGCCTGTCGCTGCGTCCAAAATGCCGTTGCCACTCACGATGCTAATCGTATCGGCCGTTGTAATCGTTGCTCCAGTTCCTAGCGTAATCGTCAAACTAAGTTTGTCGCTGCTCCAACTGGATGTCGCACCTGTTCCTAACTTGCTGCTGATCTTCGTCAGATCAACTGCTCCGCCGTTTGACGGTGCATTCAGCGTGATCACTAACTGGTCGCCTGCTCCTACTGTCGGCTTGCCGTCGCCATTGAGCGCCGTTATGCTCGTCACCATTGGCGCTACGGCTACGCCGAAGCTGCCTCCGATGGCAATGCTCGACTGTGCTGCCAGCTCTTGCATGCCTGTCGCTGCGTCCAGAATGCCGTTGCCGCTCACGATGCTGATCGTATCCGCCGTTGTAATCGTTGCTCCAGTTCCTAGCGTAATCGTCAAACGAAGTTTGTCGCTGCTCCAACTGGATGTCGCACCTGTTCCTAACTTGCTGCTGATCTTCGTCAGATCAACTGCTCCGCCGTTTGACGGTGCATTCAGCGTGATCACTAACTGGTCGCCTGCTCCCACTGTCGGCT
>NZ_JBFRGR010000028.1:0-84734 GCF_052115445.1 Paenibacillus sp. 2RAB27 | reverse complement strand
AAACGAGAGATTAAAGATTACATGACATACTATAATCACTACAGATACCAATGGAATTTAAAAAGGATGACCCCTGTGCAATACAGAGATCATCTTCTTCAATCTGCCTAGACTTTTTTTAAAATGTCCTTTACACGGGGTACAGTTTATACCAGGGTTGGACTCCTTTGCTGTTTACTAGTCTAGATCATGCCGCGCAGCCGATCCGCAATGACGCGCATCATGCTGCGCAGTACGTCGATGTTCTGGAAGCAGAAGCTCAGCACAAGGTCACGGTGCAGCTGGAGCAGCACCGCTGGGTCCTTTGCTGTGCAATCCGCTGATCGAGGGCCGCTGTCGATGATGGCCATTTCGCCGAAGAATGCACCTTCGCCTAGCAGCGCGTACTCCTCACTGCCGCGGTGGACACGGATGCTGCCTTCGATGATGCCATACATCGTATCTCCGAAGTCCCCTGCGCGGCAGATCGCTTCGCCAGGCTCATACGCAACTTCCTCGACCATTTGAGCCAACCAAATGAAGTCATTTGGGCCCAGATGGGCGAAGAGGTCGATCTTTTGCAAGACGAGGATCCGGCGTAAAATCGCTTCATCCCTCGTCAATTCCGCCACCGTCTGTGGCTCCTGCAATGCTGCAACGGCAGCCTCCGCCTGAGCAAGCACAAGTTCTGACCGTGCAGCTTCTTCATCCCCATCTCGTCCTTGATCTTGATCTTGACCTTGACCTTGACCTTTATCTTGTCCTTGATCTTGATCTTGTCCTTCTTCGTGACCTTGTTCTCGCACTTGTCCTTGATCTTGATCTTCTCCTTGACCTTCCACCAGAGCTTGCCCCGGATCTCCAGCCAACTCTTCCCCCTGCTCCGCCGCAGAAGCCTGCGCGTTCCCCTGTCCACGTTCCAACTCGGAGCGCAGTCTGCGCGAAAGCAGCTTCATCATTTCAACAGCAATGCTCGTCTGATCGAACATCATATCGTAGAACACAGATGAGTCCAGACGCCACAGTACCATGTCTTCTTCAGCTTTAATCGTTGCTGTACGCGCACTGTTTGTCAGAATCGCCATCTCACCGAAACAATCGCCCAGATTCAGCTCTCCGAGGAGCTGCTTGTTGCGGTAGACACCAGCTCTGCCCTCATCTACCAGCATAAGCGAGTCGCCTGGATCGCCTTCTTTAATAATCGTATCGCCTTGTTCGACGGCCAATTTATGCAGTCGCTTCGCGATAACAGATAAGTCTCTGCTCGTGAGACCCTGGAATAACGAAACACGACGAAGCAACTGCACGCGATGCATGAGATCTGCAAGCTCGACGTTCACCACCGTATCCGACTTCCGAGGCGTATGGTACTGGATCGTTTGAGTCAGCCATTCATCCCCTTGCTTAGCTAGCCAGCTCAAATGCAAATTCAGCTCAACCTTGCTTGCGGCTACCTTGGACAGATTGCGAGAGCCTGCCATGAATTTGGCCATCTCTGTACGCAAAGTCCCTTGAAGCGTCTGATCAATAACCTCTTCGGCATTGGCCTGCTGACGCGAATCTCCTTCCGACCAGTCCAGATACACGGCCTGCATGGTTTGCCCATCTTTTAGAAGCGCTAACAATAAAAACACACGTCTTGTAATGGCCGTACGAATTTCGCCGATCATCTTCTCTATTTCCGCATAGTCATCTTCACCAACAATGCATGAGCCATGCTCAGCAAACTGGGCATACAGCGTAAGCTCTTGGAAAATATACGCCTCCACCTTGCGGCTATCCGGCTGAGGCAATTGCTTACTCATGCGTTGCAATGACTCTAAGATACGGTCCCGCAAGGCGTATGGCGCTTTCTCGTAACAAGCAAACAACATGTCCATCGCACGTTGTGTTCCCATGCTTTCAAACACTGCAGGCAAATATAAGTTAATTTCCTGCTGCTCCAAGTATGGCGCCAGCTGTGGCAGCACATCATCTTCGTCGTACGCGGCGAGCGCGTCGATGGCATAGCGCCGGGTTTTGCTATCTTTTAGCATACCAATGATCGGTACAAGTAACGGAGGCACGTGCAGGATCGCTGCGGACTCCAAAGCCCGAATTCGAACCAACGGACTATTATCCTGCAAAAGGGAGATAAGCGGCTTGTAGAAGTTTTTCACACGGATTTGTCCAAATAACGCGGCCATGGCGATCCGTTCCTCTTCATGTCCGCTCTCCATCATCTCTTTGAGCTTCCCAACCGCGCGGAACATGCCTTCAATACTGTAATATTTGACTAAGCCCGCAATCGTTGCTGCTTGAACTTCAACAGAAGGATCTTCCAAATGCACAGTAATCTCATCGACATAATCTTCTTCCGCATAAGCAGAGAGCGCGATAATCGCCTTAGCTCTGACTTGTACATGTTCAGATGCGATCAGTTCCTGCAAGACAGGCTCAAAACCTTCCGGCACCTTTATCTCCACATACGCCAAGGCTTCTAAGCGAATTTCGGGTATGGCATGACGCAATAAACCGTCCAAATGCGGCGTTAGATCAAACGAGCTTGTCTCCTTCAAAAGACCGAACGCATACAGCGCTTGCTGCTTGTCCGAACCATTCAGTGCATCGATCAAGATTTGCCGAGTTACGGAATCCATGAGGTTAAGCTCGACCTTTTGCAGGTCGTCGCCGCCTGTTTTGAGATTGGACAAGAGCGTGGTTAAGTAGGCTTTCTTTACCTTAATGCCCGCAAAAATCCCCACAACGAGCAAGACTAACACGATATAACTCAACTTCTCAGGGGCTACGAATCGAGTAACGAGGAGAAGACAGATGGCTGCAAGTCCTTTGGCACCGTTACGGACAATCCCGTCCAAGAAGCCCTTCGCTTTATTCCGCCATTCCGGAGGAACGGGGAACATCACTAATTGGCTCACGGAGGAGTAGATCGTGTCACCAACAACTTTATCGCTTCCTTTGACCACAACCGCCATAGCCAGGACCGGCAATACGAGGATTCCTAGACTTCCCGCGAAGAGAGCAATCGGGAAAATTAACAGCGCCGTCATCACACCGAATCGCGTAATCACACGCCCTGACACGAACAATTGCACACAGAGGGCGATCAACCCCGAGAAGCCGTAGAAGCTTCCCATGAAGCCGGCTAATGCTTCATTTTGCAAGGTGCCGCGCAGAATGACCTTGAACTGATAATCAATTAAGGTTAGCGAAACGACGAGTGCAGCAGCCAGAATCGCGACATATTTGAGATGAGGCACACTCGCGAAAAGGCCGCCTTTTTGCTGGACAGATGACGACTTAGACGAGGCTTTGCGACCCTGCGCTGGCTTCGAATCACCCTGATCTTTGGTCATGCCCAAGATGACAAGCACAACGACAAGACCAAGTAATTGCAGTCCGGCATATACATAGATTAAATTAGCCGTTCCGACGAGTGGAACAAGAACCTTGAGGCCGAAGCCGCTCAAAATTCCGCCCATAATCCCCCCGCTGCCTACGAGCCCGATCATCTGCTTCGCTTTCCGCCCGTCCATTACCGAAGTTGCGAACTGCCAGAAGCAGACAATCATCAGGAAATTGAACACATCGTATCCGATGTAAATGACAGGAAACACCCAGCGCAGCTCGAGTCCTACACCGAATCTAGAGATCAGCACGAAAGCCGAGATCAGCGGAATCATCAGCTTGAGGAGAGTTTCTAAGCGTACCTTAGGCGAGAAACGTTGGAATACGATACCTGCTGTAATCATAACGAGTGCCTGCGGCAAGTACATCAGGGACAAATAGGAATTGTCGAACCGACTTAGGAAGAGTGTATCCGCCGCCGTTCGTCCGATTGTTGATGCCGATACCACGAAGAACAAATAGGCAAATAACAGAAATACTTTCCTGTATTCCTTCTTATCCTCACTCATTTTATTTAAAAAGGATCGATACGTTTTACTAATACTGCTGCTCACACGGCACCTCATTCTAAAAATTAAACGATCATGACTCTTTCCTAAAATTGTACCAGAAGTCCTAGGAAAAAATAACTACATTTTCAACAAAATGACGTAAGAACATACAAAAAAAGACATCATCCGTAGATGTGTCTTCCGCTAGTAGACATTTTATTAAATTCTAAAATTGTCGCCTCTCCAGCTGCGTACTGATTTCTTAATCGCATCCGGAGTCATCCGCTCCGCTGCTGCCTTCTTACAAAGTGCAGGAAACTCTTCATCCGATGCAAAACGCAAAGCCGCAATTTGTCCCATCGT
This sequence comes from Paenibacillus sp. 2RAB27, assembly GCF_052115445.1. Taxonomy (NCBI): domain Bacteria; kingdom Bacillati; phylum Bacillota; class Bacilli; order Caryophanales; family Paenibacillaceae; genus Paenibacillus; species Paenibacillus sp. 2RAB27. The sequence continues at coordinate 80,493 of NZ_JBFRGR010000028.1, read as the reverse complement.
TAACTTCTTATCTAGCAGCTTCTGTGTCAGCACAAAGTGCCGAAGGTTCTCTTCTGCTCGAATCGCCCGATCCTGAGCCTTAATTGGGTAGGTACGGATAAGCAAAAAAATCACAACCACAATAACAGCTATGAGGACAAAAATGACTGCTGGCAGTACTTGATCGTTGGCCTTTAAGGCACTAACAAGCTGCATAATGGATAGAACCACTAAGCCTACTGCCAACAACGAAAAGAAATAGTGATACAACGGATGCATACGTCGATGATTGACATAATTCTGAACCTTCATCTACTTATTTCCCCACAATCTGAGTAATCTCACTCTCTAATAATAGATAACGGTGCACACTTCGCATGATCGGCACTTTCGTCAAATTGTTTTTGTCCACATATTGCTTCATCTGATCTTTCGACAAACCTAAGATTTTACCCGCTTCCATTACCGTGAGCACCGCTTCATTGCTAGTCGCGTTGAAGGTTGTCTTCACCTTTTGATTCCAGTCTTCAAATGATTGCATGTTTTCGCACCCTTCTCAATCCGATCCTTCTATTATAGCACGAAAACACCCTCATCACCCAATTACCTTCATCTGCCACCTAGGACTCCTCTTCGCTCATGAGCGCCAGCAGTGCTTTCGGCAACGCAAATTTCTGATTGCTTATCATGATTTGATTCAAGGCATCTTCGGCGATATCCGCCTGCTCTTCCTTAATCACACTGATCTCAGCATGCAGCCGTTCCATCTGTGAATCGAGTGCCGCCGCTGAGGCTGCCGCTTGCTTTAATTCTTCTAAGAGACGAGCAGGTACAGCTTGGTTGCCTTCATTGAATTTATAAAATATTTTATGCTCCAGGCTCGCCCAACAGTCCATGGCAATCGTACGAATTTGCACTTCCATACAGACGCGCTCTTCGCGGTCCGACATATGTACAGGCACTTCAATGAGCAAATGTAAGCTTTGGTAGCCATTGGGCTTCGGATTTTTGATATAGTCTTTTTCGCTCAAAATATGAAGGTCATTCTGATTTCTCAACATCTTGGAAATGACATAAATATCGGACACGAACGAGCATGTAATTCGCAAACCGGCAATGTCCTTCACGCTGCCCTTAATGCCTTCGAAAGAGAGCTCTCCGCCTTTTCTCATCAGCTTTTGAAAAATACCTTCAGGCGATTTCAACCGAGATTTCGTATGTTCAATCGGGTTATATTCATGCAGCATCTCGAATTCTTGAACGAGGATATCGATTCTCGTCTCCATTTCATCCAGCGCAAACTTATAGGTCATCATAAAGCGTGTAATTTCGTGTTTAAACTTTTTCAAATCATTCATCGAAAACTGATTCGTAATCATATTCATACCGAGTCCATCCTTAAATTATCGTTATTTTTCCATTCCTTGCTAGTTTAAATCATGGAGATCGCTCTACGCAAATGCAGCGATGAGAAAAGACACCGCTTGGGTGTCTTTCGTGTCTGTTGTATGAATTAGTGCATTTTATACGTGAAGTAATCGCTTTTTAGAGTGCCCCAGCGATTCAGAATCATGTTGGCATTTTTCGTATCTTCGCTGTGAGACTACAGCAAGATAACATTAAAGTTATCCACAATGACCCCTTCTTTTTCTCAATGCTTGTACATAGAAATGGAGAGAGACACCCGCGAAAGGATGTGCTTTCCCACTATGGCGATGCAGCACTTGCTATCTAATCAAATGGAGCTTTTCCTGCAATATGGACTAGCTATTTTCTGGACCATCACCTATATTCTCATCATTATCCAAGGGTTCAAGGATCGCGCCTGCGGCATGCCACTGGCAGCTATTTGCGCTAATATCACGTGGGAGTTTCTGTTCGCCTTCGTGATGCCATTTCACCCGCTGCAGATGGTCATTTCGCTGGTCTGGTTTCTGCTGGACTGTGTCATTCTGTTTCAAGGTGTCTACTTTGCCAAAAGCCAGTTTCCGCCACGCCTGCTCCTGCCAGCGATCTTCTCTTTACTTGTCATTTCTCTGCTGCTCCATGTCGGCATGGTCGTCGAATTTCATGATCAGGAAGGTAAATACACAGCCTTTGGCATCAATCTGATGATGTCGATCTTGTTTATCAAACTGCCTTTCACACAAGGCCTCAAAGGCCAGACGATCTACATCGCCTACTACAAAATGATCGGCACCTTGTGCGCATCTATCCTCTGCTACTCGTTGTACCCGGACTCTTTTCTACTTACGATTATGTGCGTGTTAGTGACGATTGCGGATATTGTCTATATTGCGATTGTTCATCGGGCGGGATTGGCTGCTGGAAAGGTTCCCAGTTTAAATATGAATAGATAGGTTTAAACATAACATTTTTGAATAATAATAACTAGTATCTTTAAATTACTTTAAATTTAGTTTAATTTAATTGAAAAATATGGCTAAAAGCATTAATATGGAGGTATGGGGTGATGTTAATGCCGATAACCTATGCGGAAAAAAACTTATTTAGCAAGAATGCACAAGAAATCGTAGTTGAGCTCCTTGATCGTAGTTATGACAATAGTGTTCTGCTGTTTAAAGTCCTCGCACATTCTGTCCAGAACAATGCTACGCTCGTGCAATCGCTGGATGAGTCTATTTTTGAGAATACAGAAGTGTTTAAAGAGCAATTTTCAAACTTATTACAGCATGCTCTGACACAGGCTTATACTCACAAACAGGTCATGACAGAGTCAACGAAGGATTATAGCGTAAAGGAGCTTTCAAAATATTTCGGAGTTTCCGTCGTTTCCATCCATAATTGGTTAGATCAAGGGCGCTTTGAAGGTATTGAACGAGCAGGTGACCACAAGCATAATCGTATTTCCGGAGATACCTTGTACATTACAGCTGCCGGAAAAAAAATTAGAGTGGACGAAGTGGTAAAAATGTGGGAACAGCAAGAACTAGAGCATGAACAGCAGCATCAGCAAGAAGACAATTTAAGCTACTATACACGCCAAATCGCGATGTATGAACATAAATATAATGGTGAATATGAAGCGACGCTCGGCGCTAAAAATGAACTTACTCCTGAAGAAGAGACAGACGCTCAAGTTTGGAAACACCTGCTAAGGAGGCAAACACTTGAGTTTAGGAATACCAAAGAGTAACTTTATTTTTATTGAGAAAAACTTTGCAGATATTATTCAGGAAATTCGAAATGGTGCACAGGGTCTTGCGAGTGATGCTAGAACGATTCGTAAAACCATTGTTTTTCACGATTTCTCAAAAATGTACTGCATCGAAGTTCTGGAGGAAACCAGAACCGAAATTGAGTTGTACTGGTATGATTGGTATGCTGAGAATCAACAACTGATTATGAAGTTCCATGCTCACTATCATGCTGATGGTACCCCAGCTCACATTACCGTTCATGATCCGTTCCATATTCAGAATGAAACATATAGAGGGCCTAATACTCATTTTCGTGAACTTACTCAAATTTTAGAATTTATCCGATTAAGACAACATACCCTCAGGAAATAGAAAAAGACACCCAATAAGGTGTCTTTTTTCTCTACTAGTTAGCCAAAATCGGCAGACTCACATGGCTCGGATACGTCACCGAGTGATAGATCTTCTGCGTCACCACAACCGGCTGTGGATCCGAATACGGATTCAAGCCGGTATTCGTGTTCGGGAACGCGATCATTTTACTAGACGAAGTCACCGTAAATCGTAAGCGGTGCCCGACCGGGAAGGTATGTGCGATATTTTGCATAAAAATCGCAAACTTCTCGACCTTCCCCGGCGTGAGCAGCTCCGGTGCATCCAAGCCGCTCCGGTACTTCGCGCGCACGATGTAGTTCGACAGCTTGATGGAGTTCCCCTTCGGGTCCACATCGCTTAAGGTCACAACCCAATCCGTGTCCACGCCGCTGCTCGACGCGTACAGCTCGCAAGACAGCTCGCCCGCCACGGTCACGGCCTCCGCCAACACCTCGCTTGTGTACACGAGGATGTCGCTGCGCAGCTCATGCTTCCGCATGTTCTCCGGCTCACGCTCACCGCTGTCCGCAACAGGCTCCTCCGGATTGTACACGTAGGAGTCCGACTCAGCCTGCCCGTGCGCCTTCGCCGTCATCAGTGTCAGCACGCCATCGCCAAGGCTCGAGTTGGCTCGCCCGCCGCTGCCCAGATACCACTTCGTCGCCGTCGCCTCGCTCGGCGTCCAATCATCGGAGGTCCGCCACTCGTTGGTGCCGACCACATAATACCTAGCGCGCGGCTCCTGCTCGATGCCATTGGCTATGCCTTTCAAAAACCGATCAAACCAGCGCAACACGTTCACATCGTAGTTATACACAACAGCATCGTTACTGAAGCTGGCGTCCAGCAGGTCACGGGCGCGATTCGGGCCGTGCTCCCAGGGTCCGAGCCAGATTTTGCGGTTCGGCACATCGTGCTTCGTGAGCATCCGCCATGTCTCCGACACGCCCGCACTGTCACCATCGTACCAGCCGGAGATGATGAACATTGGCGCCTTCACGTGCTCCCCGCGCTCGCTATACGTGCAATTTCGCCAGAAATCATCATACTCCGGATGCTCACTCCAAATGTCCCACGGACCTGAAGCCTTCCCGATCATCTGCTGCGGAATCTCGCGAATCGGCCTCGCATCAACAGCCTTCTCTGGGCTGACCGTCCGCCCCCCGAAGATATCAAAATCCGTCCGCGTCCCCACCGACTGCGCCAACGTCCAGCACAGCAAAGGCCACGAACACACGGTACCGCCCTTGCGCACCGTATCCACGAACGGCGAACCGACGTTCACTTCGTTCACGACAGCCTTCAAATTCGGGTGCCCGCTCGTCGCTGCGGCTGTTACTACGTAGCCGAGGTACGACGCTCCCCACATGCCCACGTTCCCGTCGGACCAGTCCTGCGCTACGATCCAATCGATCGTGTCCGAGCTATCCTCGCGCTCATAAAAGAACGGCACAAGCTCCCCCTCGGAATCGGCGCGCCCGCGAACGTCCTGATTGACGACGGCATAGCCTTTGTTCGCCCACCGCATAAAGAACGTCTTCCGCAGATTGCGGTCATAGCATGTACGGATCAGAATCGTCGGCAGCTTCGTACCTGGCACCACGCCCTCTGGCAAATACACATCCGTCGCCAAACGAACGCCATCGCGCATGGGGATTAAATCCGTTCCCAGATCATCCACGCCAAACTCCGGCTTGGACAGCAAAGGATCTGCATACTCCACCAACGGTGTCACGGCCTCATAACCGTCCACGACCAGCACTTCCATGCCATACCGGTTCGGTGCCACGAAGGCGACAACACTGCCATCCACAGTCACGATATCGAGGGCAGTATCCTTACGCAATGCCCATACTTGCGCAACGACCTCTCTGCCCGCTACTTCACCTGTGTATTGGATATGCTTCTGATACACATCGCCATTTCCCAGCACGACCTCTTCATCTTGCCACTCCGCACCCGCATAATGGGACTGATTCACACTAATTTTGTGCAAAGGAAGGATGTAGCCCGCGGACTCCGCAAGAACATTTTCCTGCATCTGCGTCCGCCGACGTGCATCCACTTTGGCATGCATGATCGCACTCTCCGCAAACCTAATCCTCCCCTCATACACGCCCGCCGCATACAGCTTATAAATCGTTGTCCCCGTAGTCATCTCCGCCATCTCCTATCCGCACACCGCTTCAAACACGCGCAGCCAGTTTCCACCCATCATTTTGCGAACATCCTCATCCGAGTAACCTCTTGCCACTAAACCACGGGTAAAATTAATAAAATAGCTATATTTCTCAAGCCCCTTCACCGTTTCCGTCGAGGGTCCATCCCCTTTGGCGAACCCAATGCGAGGCGCAATATGCTCTTTAAAATAGACCAACGACCACGCCACATCACTCATCGGCCAGTCCGTGCCAATCCCGACATGGTCCACGCCGACCAGTCGGACGAGATAATCCATATGATCGAGCACATGCTCGATGGTTGTATCATTCGGATCCCCGTGGACGAACCACGGCATCGCGAACACGCCAATTACGCCGCCTGTTGCGGCAATGGCCCCAAATTCTTCATCGCTTTTGCAGCGCTTATGATTGTAAATCGCTTCAACACCTGTGTGCGAAGCAATCACTGGCGCTGTTGAAAGTCGACACGCGTCCAGTGTCGTTTGTTTGCCGCAATGACTCGTGTCTACGATGATGCCCAGCTCATTCATTTTGCTAATAAAACGCGTACCGAACTTGCTCACACCGCCGTTCGCCTCTTCCATACAGCCGGAAGCAATATAATTTTGATTGTTATAGGTAAGCTGTAGCACTCTCAGCCCAAAATTGTACATCGCCTCGAGCAGCTCGAGATTTTTGCCTAAGCCATCTGTTTCCTGTGCCGTTACGATTCCCGCTTTAAGTCCGCTAGCCTTCGCTGCGCGAATCTGCTCCGCCGTCACAGCTTTCACAAGCCACTCGTTCGCATCAAATTGACGCTGAATATCACCCATGCTGATCAGAATCTTGTCTACACTAGACACATCTAGTTGACGATTCCCTGCCGTGATACCCGAACGGTACCACTCATCTTTGAACTCGGAGATCTCTCCGCGAGCCGCCATGTCGTGAATAATTTTGCTCGGCATCGCGCTGTATGTCCATGTATCCTCTTTATACGGCTCACACGCCTCCCAAATGCTCTCGGACACTGCCTGCGGAATCGCCTTTGGAGATAGCGGTCCCTGGAACAAAAGATCAATAATAATCGAGCTCTCATGCAGCTCCCGTGCCCGTTCTTCTTGCTCTGGTGTAAGGTTGAATGGATATAATCCTTCTGTCGAATTCATCGATGCACACTCCTAGAAGTCAATGTGGGTTCCTTTGTTCGTGCGAATCGCTTCCTTGTAGATATAAGTGGCCGCTGCCAGATCCTCGCAAGCAAGCCCTAATGATTTGAACAGCGTGATAGACGTGGCGGAGCGTCTTCCTTCTTTGGCACCCACCAACAGCTCACCAATTTCAGCTAAAATGTGATCTCCACTGATGGCTCCCTCCTGCAGAGGGATCAGGTAATCACCCGCCTCGTTCACAGCGGATTCTGTGCGGTCCACAAAAAGCTCAGCCCGACGCACCAGCTCGGTATCGAGCTCGCGGTCCTTCGCTCGGCAGGCGCCAACGGCATTCACATGCGCGCCTGCTTTGATCCACGCGCCATGCACGATCGGCGTCGTCGACGCCGTCACCGTGCAGATGATATCCGCATCCGCCACAGCCTCCTGTGCGGAGGATGCAATCGAGACGAAGACAGCCGGATACCGGCTTGCCGTCTCGGCTCTCAAACGCTCGGCATGGGCCGGGTTCGGCCCCCATACCATGATCTTCGTGATCGGGCGCACGAGCAGCATCGCCTCGATGTGCGTGCGGGCTTGCTCGCCCGTGCCAATCACGGCAAGAGTCGCGGCCTCGGGCTTAGCCAGCAACTTCGTTGCTGCTGCGCTGACCGCTGCGGTTCGGATGGCCGTGATTCGGGTACCATCCACAATCGCCTCCAATTGACCATTGGTCGAATTGAATAGTGAGACAAAGCCTTGATGGGAAGGGAAGCCTTTTCCATGATTCCCCGGAAACACGGTGATCACTTTGGCGCCAACCTTCTCATCTCTTTTCAAATATGTCGGCATCAGCCCCATCACATTGCCGCCTTCCAGCGGAACAACGGATCGTAATGCCTGCACGGCATGTCCATTCACCAAATCAGCGAGGACCGCTTCCATGATTTCAATACAGGCTGGCATCGCAAGCAGCTCTTGCACTTCGGTTGACTTGATCACTAGTATGGCACATCACCTGCTTATATGTAGTTCTTGTTATTATAGCAAAGTCGGAGGCAGTGGGGGAATTTTGCAATTGAAAAAAGAGCACCCTAGGGGTGCTCCTAAACGCTTGTATTTTTAACCAGCGCTAGCCTTCCGGTACTTGAGAAAACTGCCGATACGCCACACGCAAATGTATAAATACGCCATAACCATCGTTAGCACAGCAAATTCCGACGGATCCAAACCTTTGAAATACTGGGATAATATCAAACGGACCGCGATAACGGCAATGATCACATATTTGAAATTAGGGTTAGGTTTCGAATAGACCAAACCATCCTCCCGCTTCTCATACCCCGTGTGATACAGCATAATACTGCCTAACGCGACGCCGAGCACGCCTGCACATAACAGCTCCCAAATAGCCGGTATATGAAAAGGATGATCCGGTATATGTGTCAGTGAGTTAATACTAATTCCAAACACAATGAGCAGCAGGAAAACTGGAATCAGCATGCCTCTTCCTTTATTCCGAATTGGCTTTGCTTTCCCTCGCGTTCTTAACCAAATAACTAAAATAATTACAACAGCACCGATTCCATAACCGATGAGTGTTTCAGCGTTCATATTGTAGTGCCCCTTTCGATGACAAGTTCTACAGAAATTATACGGCCACTCATCCGAATTTACCTCCGTCTCGAGACCGACAATATGATTGGACGGTAAAAAGCACCCCGCGGGGTGCCTAGTTTATGTAGCTTTTCCAGATTACGATTGAAACATTTGCTTCACTAACTCTTTATTGCGCTTCTTAAAGGCTTGATTATGCGAAGAGACCATCCCGAACTTCTCTGCTGTCGGCTGAATGTACAGTTTGGCTTTATTCACCGCATTCGCCGCGTCTTGGAAGGCTCCCGCGATCAGATGCACTTTGCCTGGATGATTAAGAATGTCGCCAGCTGCATATAGTCCTGGCACAGAGGATTCGCTGTTCGCATTACCCGCGATATAGTAATTTTCCGCTCTTGCGATCTCGATTTCACTATTTTCTAGCAAGGTCGTGTCACGATCATAGCCATGGTTGATAATCACTTCATCCACCAACACAGATGAAACCTCTCCCGTTTCATGATTCGTCAGTTCCACGCGTTCAATAGATGCGTCCTCGCCAGCTGCAAATAACTTCGTAATGGAGGTATTTAAGTGGCAGATCACGGAGCTGTTCTGTAACTGCTTCACTTGGGCTTCGTGTCCGGTTAGCTGCTCTTTGCGGTAGCTGAGAATGACCTGCTTGGCGACAGGTTCCAATTCATTTGCCCAATCGACAGCAGAGTTACCGCCACCTGAAACAACGACAGTCTTGTTCTTGAAGCGCCCCAGTGACTTCACCGTGTAGTTCAAATTCGAAACTTCATAGCGCTCTGCGCCTTCGATCTCCAGCTTTTTCGGGTTAAGGATGCCAGAGCCGACCGCGACGATCACGGTTTTGGAATAGTGCAACTGACCTGATGTTGTGCGCAGGACGAAGATATCCTCTTCGTTTTTAGCGATAGCTTCCACCTTCTCATTCAACACAACCTCCGGGCTGAACGTAAGTCCTTGCTCGACAAGCTGATTGATCAGCTTCGCTCCTGGTGTCGGTGTGACGCCGCCTACGTCCCAAATCATTTTTTCCGGATACACATGTATTTTGCCGCCGAGATGCGGTTGGAACTCGATAATTTTGGTCTTCATTTCACGAAGCCCACTATAGAAAGCTGAGTACAAACCCGCTGGACCCCCGCCAATAACCGTTACATCAAACAATTCGTTCTCTTCCATGCGCATTTCCCTCCTTAAGCCACCAATTGATATTGAGAATCATTATTAATAAATGATACTGCGTTTTGATGATTTTATCAACTGAAATAATGCTGAACGCATTGCGATGCCATGGGACAGCAGGGGATTCTGGGCTACTGGCTCCGTTTCACCGGAGTTAGTCGGTTTTGTAGACTATCTCTGGAATTTTAGCTCTGTTCCTCTAGAGTTAGTCGGTTTTGTAGACTAACTCTGGGATTTTTGCTCCGTTCCTCCAGAGTTAGTCGGTTTTGCAGACTAACTCTGGGATTTTTGCTTCGTTCCTCTAGAGTTAGTCGGTTTGTAGACTAACTCTGGGATTTCAGCTTCGTTTCACCAGAGTTAGTCGGTTTTGTAGACTAACTCTGGGATTTCCGCTCCGTTCCTCTAGAGTTAGTCGGTTTTTTAGACTAACTCTGGGATTTCCGCTCCGTTCCTCTAGAGTTAGTCGGTTTTGTAGACTAACTCTGGGATTTTAGCTCCGTTTCACCAGAATTAGTCGGTTTTGCCTACACAGGGATCTGCACGCGAAACGTGCTCCCTACCCCCTGCTGGCTTTCCACCTGGATCGTCCCTTGCGCGGCATCCACAAGGTTCTTCGCGATGGCTAGTCCAAGGCCATGACCGCCAACTTGCCGGGTTCGAGCCTTATCCTGCCGGTAAAACCGGTCAAAAACACGCGGCAGCGCCTCAGGCGCGATCCCCATTCCGTTATCCCTCACGTCGAGCGTGAGAAAGCGGGCACCTTTTTCCACTTTCTCCGCGAGGCTAATGTGTACATCTCCACCATCCAGCGTATATTTAATCGCATTATCGATAAGAATTACCAGCAATTGCGTCAATTTGCTTCGATCCCACTCCACGGTCAGCTCTTCAGCCACATGCAGCTTCAGCGCCATGCCTTTAGCTTGCGCTGCGGGAAGCAGCTTCTCAATTACACTTTCGGCGACTGGTTTCAACTGAAAACTAGAACGCTCCAGCTCGAACTCTTCCGCATCCGACCGCGCCAGCTGCAGCAGCTCACTGGTCAGCCTTGTGATGGCGTTGACCTCATCCTTCATACTCTTCAGCACGTTATTCGTGAAGGGATTGTCTTCATCCGCATCGAGCTGCAGCGCCTCGATGGAGGTGAGCATGACGCTGAGCGGGGTACGCAGCTCATGCGAAGCATCGGCAACGAACTCGCGTTGCCGCTCATACGTTTTGGCAATCGGGATGATCGCTCTTCGCGCCATACGATGACTGAACCACAGCGCGAGTACAAAGAAGAGCAGCGCCATTCCTAGCATCAGGATGAGCAATAAGCGAAACAGCTGATGCTGAAAGGTGACCTCCTTCCCCACATATAAGGTACCGATCAACTGTCCTTTCTTCTTAAGTTCCCGACTGGTCACGAGAAACCGGGCATCCTCCCCGTGTTGCGGCCGACCTTGGACGTCCACCGAAGGTTGGTCGAACGTCTGCAAGGTCGTTTGCTGAGTTCGCTCTCCCTTGAACTGCCCCTTCGCGATTAAAGCCATCATCTGCTCTCGCAATTCCGGCTGCGTTTCATCACCTAATTGCACAGCCCCTGTATCGGAAATGAGGTAATAGAACGATTGATCCGCGCTGATCGAGAAGGCATCTTCCACAGAGCGTGGTGGCTGACGTTTCGGATTGGTGTCCCCATCCACCCATTTCTGCAAAACTTGCAGCTCACTATTCGTCAACTCCGTCAGATGAGACCGTTGGTCGCTCCAGATGAACACATATAACAAAGCATACACAATGACAACGAATAACCCGAGAAAGATCATCAACACGCCGCTATATTGCAGCGTAAGTTTATGGCGTGTCTGGTCAAATAAATTCCCTTCAGACATGCGCTTGTTCAGCCAGCTCTTGTTACGCTTCAATTTTATACCCTACGCCTCTCACGCTCTGAATGAGCTCCCGCGCATCGGAAGACTCCAGCTTCTTACGAATTAATTTAACGATCGCATCGATCGATTTTAAATTCACGTCGGCATCTAAGCCCCATACTTTATCTAAAATAACCTCACGCGTAAGCGTCCGCCCTTTATTCTGCAGCAGCAGGTCCAAAATCTGAAACTCACGCGGAGACAACTGAATCTCTTGACCGCCCTGCCGAACTATCTGATTCGTCCGCTGCAGCTCCAACTCTCCCACTCGCACAACGTCATCCTGCAAAGGAGCAAAGCTTCTGCGCATCAGCGCCCGCAAGCGCGCCAACAGCTCGTCCATTTCAAAAGGCTTCACGAGATAATCGTCCGCCCCCGCATCCAGCCCTTCAACCCGATCTCGCAGCCCGTCTTTGGCCGTGAGCATAAGAATAGCTCCTCGATATCCAGCCTGGCGCAGCCTAGCACAGGTGTCGCGCCCATCTCCATCGGGCATCATCCAATCGAGAATGACCACATCATAGCTAGAGGCTGCGGCATAGGCGAAGGCATCGTTCCCCGTTTGCACCCAATCGACGCTGCATCCGGTCTTCTTTTTCAACATATACGTCGTTAGCTCGCCTAATTTCACGTCATCTTCCGCTAATAAAAGCTTCATCGATAAACCACCATCTCTCGTTCGCTCTATTACGATTAAGTATAATCTATCGCCTTCGGGCTTTCACCGTAATTTCACCAAGTGGGGTTAAGATAGGTCTCATGGAACAACCAATCTACGAAAACGAAAGGAAGATCCCCATGAACACAAAAACGAAAATCATCCTCGCAAGCGCATTAACCGTTGTATTAGCAGGCAGTGGTGTTATTGCTTTAGGAGCTAACAGCAAGGCATTAGCAGCACCAGAATCCGAGCAAACAACGACTACAGCCCCAACACAGGATAAGCCAGCAAAACCTAAGCCAAAGCAAGGGGAAGCCGGCAAGCCAGGTGGCCCTCGCGTAAATGGTGAAAATCCACCTCCACCTAACCACGACGGTTTGGATTGCCCGGGGCAAGGAGAAGGAGGACGAGCAGAAGCACCAGCAAGCCCGCCGGTAAGCTCAAATCCTTCGAATGGGGAAGCAACCAACGGAATTACGAATCCTTCTACTTATTCCGTCGTCATTTCAGGTGGTCTCATAACAGATCCTCAGGATAAAGGACGGCCCGTTGTGCTGATTGCCGCCGCTCTCGGCGTACCTACTGAGGTGTTTCGAACAGCTTTTAGCGGAGTGACGCCATCTGGGTTAGACAGCCAACCAAGTCATGAGCTCGCACAACGAAACAAAGCCGCTTTACTGAAGGTACTTGGGCCTTACGGCATCACCAACGAGCGTCTGGACGAAGTATCTAATTTCTACCGCTACAACGGGAATCGAACGGCAACTTGGCATAAAACCTCCGCAACCGCAACAGCCATCGTCTCGGATGGTGTGGTAACAGGCATTACGATCACGAATCCGGGTGCTGGCTATTCCTCCACGCCAACAGTTAGCATCACTGGACCTACTGGCACCATAACGGCCAAAGCCGTGGTGACGTATACGCAAGATTTTAAGACGAATGGGAGTATCACCTCGATTACCCTCGATTAAAATGAGAAGGAGCCTGTCACAGATCATCTGTGGCAAGCTCCTTTTCCCATTAATATTTGGTACAACAGGAACCATTCATTCTCCCAGCCGTCTTGTCTCCGCACGAAGATTGGTAGTATGATAGGGAGATACTTAAATTAACCAGAGGTAAATTAAATAATGAAGATCAAAGATTGGGATATTAATTTAAAAATCCGCCTCGGCGGAGAAACCGCTTTTAACGTTATTTTTTGGGCATTCTTTCCGTTCTTATCCATCTATTTCGCCAATTCCTTCGGGAAAGGTTGGACAGGTATTCTTCTCGTCTTATCGCAGGCGCTTTCTGTGTTCGGCAATTTGCTCGGTGGGTACAGTGCGGATCGCTTCGGGCGCAAACGAATGATGGTGATCGCCGCTTTGGGACAAGCGCTGGGCTACGGGATCTTCGCTCTAGCCGCTTCTCCATGGCTGGCCATGCCCATTATGAGCTTCATTGGCTTCAGCTTCGCTAGCTTTTGCGGCTCGTTGTATTGGCCTGCCAGCCAAGCTATGGTGGCGGATGTCGTGGACGAGGAGCATCGCTCCAGCGTATTCGCCATCTTCTATACAGCCGCGAACATGGCTGTCGTTGTAGGGCCTTTGCTCGGCTCCCTCCTGTATAAGGACAATCCATATCTCGTGCTGGCCGCGGCTGCTGTCGTTTGCGTGTTACTCGCACTCATGATGGCACGACGCTTAAACGAAACACTGCCGAAACAGCTAGCGGATCGCCATCGCTCACAAGCTGGCACCCCTTGGTACCATGCCATCGCGGTGCAGCTGCGCGACTACAAAATCATTGCCACAGACCGCGTATTCCTGCTGTTCGTCATCGCTGGTGTGCTGCTTTCGCAGACCTTCATGCAGCTCGACTTGCTTTTTCCCGTCTTCTTGGAAGAAACGATGCCGCTCACGACGATTTTCTCCTACCATGACTGGGATCTCCAGCTCACTGGTAAGCAGCTATTCGGTTTAATCGTCTCCGAAAATGGTTTATTCGTTGCTCTCTTCACCGTCATCGTGACCAAATGGATGCTGGCGTATCGCGATCGCTATGTGTTCATCGGCGGGGCCCTTTTCTACGCGCTCGGCATGGTGATGTTCTGCCAGATGTCCACCTTCTGGGGATTAACTATCGCGATAGCCGTCTTCACGCTTGCCGAGCTCATGTCCGCAGGACCACAGCAAGCCTTCGTGTCCAGACTGGCGCCGGATCATATCCGCGGCCAATATTTTGCTGCTTCTAGCTTGCGTTATACGCTCGGGCGCACCATAGCACCGCTATCTATCCCAATCAGCAGTTGGATCGGCTTTACCTGGACGTTCATCTTGTTGGCGGCACTTGCTGTATTGTCGGCAGCCATCTACAACATGATGTTTAATCAGTATGATAAGCAAACTGCGGTGCAGTAGGCTAAGAATTAGAAAAAGCACCCGTGAGGGTGCTTTTTTTCAACATTTGCAGGGATGCCGTATCTGTTGCGGCTGAGACAACTCCCAGTTAGGCTCCACTTATCAAATAACTGGAAAATACGTAGTTAATTTCGACGATTCCCTGCCGCATCTCACTTTAACTGGAAAACATACAGTTGTTTTCGCGCCAATCTCACTTTTCGGCCAAAATGTATGAATTTAGATGTAGGAAATCCATTTATTCATCCCAACTTACCAAAACACTCAAAAATAGCGGGAGAAAATCCATCTAATCCGGTTATCATTACTCACATGCAATACCATCGTTGTCTCCATCTAACTTTGCGCTGTAGCCTGGCTCGCCTTTTTTGATTTTATAAGCACCAGCCGCATTGGCCTCCTTGCAGGAGTTGTAAATCACCGATGGTTTCGATGTCGTTGTTGTCGATGGTTGCGATGTAGTGACGGGTTTCGGAGCTGCCGTTGTGGTTGACTTTGCCGATGGCGTTGCGCTCCCCTTCACCACACCCTCATGATACCCATCCTCTTGGGCATAATTTTCCACGCTCCAGATATTCAAAGCCTTCTGCTGTGCTTTCTTCTGAATCTCACGGAACTGATCCACATATTTCACGTTAGGCGGGTAGATGTACGCAACTCTGGCGTAGCCATATTCGAGCAGCAGCTCGTTGAACATGTTATCCCCTATGTAGAGATAGCATAGCAACCGACCATATTTATCCCGCTCCGATACATCCAGTTCCAGCTGAACGTCTTTGCCTGTGAGCATCGTTTTGGCATAGTTGGACGCTTCCAGCGCAAAAGGCTGAACAGGCTTCTCGGGATCCACGCTTTCTGGCGTATCTACAAGCAACAAACGGATCGTTTCCTCTTTGGCTTTGCCACCCTCGGTAAAAGAAACCTTCATGGTATCACCATCAACGACCCGAACTACTTTTGCGGGAATTCGCTTATTTACCGCAGATTTATCCGATCCCTTGACGGTTGCCTTGTTAGACGCGGACGCTGCTGCGGAAGGTGTTGCAATATCAACATCTACTTGTGATGACGAACATGCCGACGTCACCATGATAAGCAGAACGAAAATGCCTGCACGGACAATTTGTTTTTTGACACAAAAGCTTAGGATTGCGTTTACCATTGCGTTGTAACCTCCATATGATGACTGTTCTAGTGGTCTATGATCTCGTATGTACGCTTCCTATTATATCAGATTGCATGGTACACGCTCTGGTCAATTCACAAAGAAAAAAGCACCCTTCAGGGTGCTTTTTTCTTATGACTACGGCGTTCCGCTTCGAAACGAAAGCGCCAAATCCAGCACATGCTCCGTTTCGTTATAGGAGCCAATATCCAGCTTCTGATTGCCGTCAAAATCAGCGATCATTGCCCGCCGTTCCTTCCCTTGTGCCCAAGGGCCAAATTCATTGTCCAGCGGCTGGAAATGGTTCCCTCCCTCGTTCTGGAATACCCGCCAAATGCCCGTCTCGGCCGTGTAGGCAATTAAATCGCTTCGCCCGTCGCCATTCGTATCGCCGACTAACAGTTGGTCGCTATTTCCAAAGGAAACCCCGCCTGCCGTCTGGGGCTCAGCGAACATCCCTTGCCCTTGATGATACATAATGGATACACGTCTATCCTTATGTGAGACGCACAGGATATCATCATCTTCATCCGTGTCCTGCATTTGGGCCGTGAAAATCTCTGCATCCGCGGGCAGCGTTGTGTTTGTCTCTGTATATGTCAACTGTTGATTCAACAGGTTAACTTTCACAAGTCCCTTGTCTCCTTTGGCAATTAAACCCATGCCATGACTAGATCGAAGCGCGCGAACATAAGAAAGTCCCATTGGCAAAGCGCCGATTGTGCGGACTGGCAAGAACTGACGCTTATCCGCTATGGCCACCCGCACATTTCCCGTTTCTGTGTTATATGCGAGCAGATCTTGCTTCCCATCGCCATTCACATCGACAAGCAGGAGTGACTCCTCGGGTGCAAACGTTTCTCTTAACCATACTTGTGAAGCTTCCTGCGGGCGATTTCTCGGCATATCATAACTCCCGGGAATAACCAGAACGCGATGCAGCTGACGTACAACGACATCTGCATGTCCACGGCCTGTAACATCGCCAAACATGACATTTTGCAGCTTGGTTCTAGGTGGCAGCATCACGCGATGCGCTGGGGTGAAAGGGACGATATCATGCAGCGACATCCAGCGATAGTCTAGTTTTTTGAAGCCAGTAATCAATTTATGCAGGTAGGAGCCCGTGTCTCCCTCTTTATATTGATAGACGGGAATACCGTCCTTCTCTTCTGGATTTCCATCTGCGGCCATTACAGGCTCTAGGTGCGAGAACTCCAAAAACGGATGGAAGTAAAAGGAGGCTAGTCCGTCATCCTTCGCTGCCTTCTCCAACATCCGGTCAACCGATTCAGCATCACTTATATAGCGATATGGCGCAGGGACATAGACCGAACCCAAACTATCTTGTCCGTACGTATTAATCGTATCATAGGTATTCATATCATCACGGGCATTTTTGGCGTAGAGATCAGGCTGATACATAAGGCCGACGAAGGAACGAAACACCGCCTGTTGCTCATGGGTATCTTTATAGTGGGGAGACTCCCAGAACGCCGGATGTAAACCCGCGCCAGCAAAAGCAGCCAAGCTTTCTTTCATCCGTTCCGCCGCATAAGAGAGCTCTTGCGTTTCCGGTGCATCTTTAATGTTAAATTCTGAGCCTATTCCTGAATTTTGCTCACCATCCGAGCGATACGTCTCGCCATATTGATGCCGGTACCCGTGCATACCCAATACGCCGCCTTGATGCTCTGCCTGTTGAAGAAGCTTAATGAATGCGCTTACTACTTCATCTGGATTCGGATCGTCGATCCCTTTTTCCTTCCAGACACCGTCATCTTGCAAACTCATCCTTCTTGGAATCACAGCAACATGAAAAGGCACATGCTCAGACTCGATATAGGTCATGACGGCCCGCAATTTCCCTAGGCCTTCGAGCGTGTTGTAGTCGCCGCCAAGTCCGACATCCTCCAGTCGAATCATAGCATGACGCTTACCCATATTCGGAGAGTCATTCATCTCTGTATTCAAAGGGATATACGCGGCAAGCCCAATGGCTGCAAGAACACCTCCGACGATCCCTATTCCAATTTGCTGCCACAATTTACGTTTCACGCTAGCCTGCTCCCCCATTATGTAAAACGTAGATTATATCTATGATTTCGACATTTTTCTCCTAAATTATATATGAATCTATGATTTCTTACTATAAGAGTTTGAACAGAGGTCAAAATGAATTAAAGCAAGGGTCTGACAAACTTGGAAACGCTTCCAATTTGAGGGTTACTGATGAATTACTCCACCAGAACACTTTAGTCCGAAATTGCCTAATTAATTTCACTGACCGCGCCATTACAACCCAATTAGTCCTAAATAGCCCTACTAAATCGACCAAAAAAAACGCTTACACAGCGGAAATGGGTATTTAATTCGGCAAAAGCGAACTATTGGCCTTTTTTGACAAGTAATCCTCGTTTTAGTTCGGGGAAATCCGACTAACACAGCTCACCTGTTTCATCTTGTGAGAGTAGGGTAAGAATAAAAGTAATACAATCTCTTTACTTTCAGCTAATACTGCAATGACATACGCAACGTAAGATGAAGATATCTTATTGTAATGGAGGCATCCGACGATGACAGCCAAAATAGGTTTCGTATTTTTCTGTATAGTGTCCCTATCGGTTCTAGGTGTTGCTGCCAAAGAGAGTCAGCCCAATCAGCTCGTGGATCAACGTATGGAGCAACACATTGTTCCTTCGTACTCACCAGCCCTTTATGACTCCACCGAACAATTCGAGTATGAATTCGAGTGGCAAAACGGGAAAATTATTGCGAATCCACAGTAAGAACACTTCTACATATACGTTAACTTGACTAGTTAACCCAAATAACCCCCCGACTCTCGCAGTCGGGGGGTGTACTAATTAATTTTGTCCAACTCATCTAAAAAAGCAGATCTATTCGGATATTTCAACCGGAAATGTTGAACTAACTCCTCCGCGCGATCAACACCATTCGCTTTGATCATGTGACGGATGAGTTGACACACCTTCTTATACTGATTTCGATTCGTTGCATTAGCTGCTTCCTTCGTAATGTAGGTCACGAACAAATCGTAAACTTCTTCTGCATACTCATCTATTAGGAACTGATAATACTCCACCACATAGCTGTTATTCTTTTGGACATAATGAAGCAGTCTCTGTATCTCCTTCTCTTCTGTAAGCAAACGCCTGTATAAGGCATCTGTTTGCCAACCTCGACTCAATTCAAGTTCATTCAATATCCTCTCTCTTACAGCCTGCCAGTCATCA
The DNA here is from genome assembly GCF_052115445.1 of Paenibacillus sp. 2RAB27. Classification (NCBI taxonomy): domain Bacteria; kingdom Bacillati; phylum Bacillota; class Bacilli; order Caryophanales; family Paenibacillaceae; genus Paenibacillus; species Paenibacillus sp. 2RAB27. The sequence continues at coordinate 61,450 of NZ_JBFRGR010000028.1, read as the reverse complement.
TTGCTATATAACTCTTTTAAGATCAAGTAAAAAGAATATTCGCCTTGTGATACAAATTCCTCCGCAAGCTCTATTTGCTTCTCAACTTGCTGCGTACATTTGTAAATTTCGAATTGATACTTTTTCCACTTATTAACCAGTCCTGGGTAACCCTTACTTGCATCCTGACGTTCGCCTTGCTCAACTAACTGCAACGCTCTATCCCATTGGTTTTGTTCCATTGCATCATCAATGGCCATCTTACGGAAATCGGAAAAATCGAGATGATCTTGCAAGAAAGTCGCTGCCTCTTCTGGACTATCCAACTTCTGAATCACCTTGTACTGGAGCAACGCAACTTGTTCAGCAACAAACGAACTATAGGAGGAACTGGTTTCATCCTTAACTAGTTTAGCTAGTTGCTGTTCCCACTGTGCCCTCTCTTTTTCATTCGTTATCAGTAGCATGCCGTCTTCCAGAATTGATAATTGCCACTCGCTCCATCCTTCGAGGTTTGCATGCGCTGACTCCTTTAAAAGCAGCTGAAAAAGGTCCACTCTGTCCTTGCTGGACATGCTTTCGATATCACTCGTTACCTGATTAATGAATCCTAGACACTGTTGAATCATACCGCCTACGATGCCATCAGAATCATCACAGGATTGAAGTAAATCCCCCATCTCATGCAGAATGCAAAAGTTTATTTGGACAGCGGGCATGTGCTGCCCACTTTCCAATACTTCTTCGGCTTTGACCATGACCATTTCTGCTCCAACTACAGCCTTGGACACGCTGCGATACGCGACAAAACCATATCGGTCTGCGTTTTGTTTGATATGGGTTCGAATCATTTTTTTATAGGAAGTTAATGCCTCACTACTGCTGGAATCTTGAAATTTAAGCGTAAGCAATTGCTCTACTTCTTTGATTTCCTCCGAGAAGTGGACAAGTAACGCAACCAATTCTTCTTTGTTAAGTTTAGACAGCTGATCAGCCAAGCTTACTTTGCTATTCTCGTTATTTTTCACCTTCATACAAATCACTGCTTTCTTTAAAATATAATAATCTGGCTATTTGCGGCGGATTTCATTCCCCACTCTTATTACTCATCCCATACTTCTTCCCCCACTCCCCCATACGCTCGAGGATCGGTATGAAACTTCGTCCTGCTTCCGTCAGAGAGTATTCCACCTTCGGAGGGACCTCCTGATAGACTTTCCGGTGAACCATGTCATCCTTTTCTAACTCTCTCAACTGCGAAGTCAGTATACCTTTCGATACGCCTGGCACCAGTCGTTGCAGCTCACCGAATCTCCTCGTTTCCCTTAAATGCCACAGAATAAGAATTTTCCACTTCCCTGCAATGACATTTTGGGTTGCGGTAACGGGGCAGACTTCGATTTGTTCCTCTGGAATTTCCCCCTGAAACGTTGTCCGAGACATGCGCAATCCCGCTCCTTCCTTGATGGTTCTATTTTTATGACTAGGTCACTTTATAATGACTACTTACATATTTCGAGCTACTATAATAATATATGACTATGCCGAATTATCCAACTACATTTTATATAAACAGGAGGACATCCATCATGTCAAAAATCATCGTTACCGCAGCAACAGGTGAATTAGGGAAATTAGTCGTCAAGCATTTATTAGCAAAAGTTCCAGCAAGCGAGATTGCTGTTAGTGTCCGTAATACAGAGAAAGCCACTGAATTTGCAGAGCTAGGCATTGAAGTTCGATATGGTGATTGGGATGATCCAGCCTCACTGGAGCAAGCTTATGCGGATGCATCTAAGCTTTTGCTGATTTCTTCCCCACAAGATGAATCGATCAGTCGTATTCGTAAACACGTTAATGCTATTGAAGCCGCTCATAAAGCTGGCGTCCCACACATCGTCTACACAAGCTTCGCCTTTGCGGATATCGATGCTTTCGCCCCTCTGGCTAACGTCCATCTAGCAACCGAATTCGCGCTGAAGGCATCAGGCATTCCAACAACGATCCTGCGCAATACGTGGTATCAGGAGCTTTACATTAATCCAAGCTTGCACGCTTACATCGATAACGGCAGCATCATAAATTCAGCTGGGACAGGTAAAATTAATACAGCGACACGCGATGATTTAGCCTTGGCAACTGCGACTGTTCTTGCTGAAGATGGACATCAAGGCCAAGTGTACGAGTTAGCGTCATCCGAGTCATGGAGCTATGAGCAATTAGCAGACATTTTATCACACGTATCCGGTAAAAAAGTAGCTTACCAATCCGTCTCTGACGCTGACTCCTTGCAAGGTATGCTTCAAGCTGGGCTGCCTGAGGGGCTTGTTCAATTCGTAGTTGCCATTGACAGCAAAATGGCTGCAGGAACAGAAGGACGCACGTCCACAGACCTCGAGAAGCTCATCGGCAAAAAACCAACTTCCATTCATGAAAGTATTGCGCTATTATTCAATGAATAACCGTTTTATTAACCCAACAAAGAGGTGAACCTCATGCAAGTTGAAATTTGGTCGGACTTTGCTTGTCCGTTCTGTTACATTGGCAAACGCCGCTTTGAGCAAGCTCTGGCGAACTTTGCACACCGCGATCAGGTTGAAGTTGTCTATCGCAGCTTCGAGCTAGACCGTCACGCACCCAAAAGCGTTCCCCATGACGTCTATGATATGCTCTCTTCCCGCTACGGCATGAGCCGTCAAGAGGCGATCGCCATGAATGAGAAGATGCGCCAGCAAGCGGCGGCAGAAGGGCTCGACTTTCAATTCGATAGCCTCGTGCTGACGAACACATTCGATGCTCATCGTTTGCGGCTATTTGCTGAGAAACAGGGCAAAGGCGCCGCTATATCCGAGTTGTTGTTCCGTGCCTATTTCACGGAGTCCACAAACATCAGCGACCATAGTGTCCTTGCGGACATCGCTGCAGCCGTGGGAATCGACCGGGAAGAAGCTTTGTCCGTTCTCGCAAGTAATCAGTTCTCCGAGTCGGTGCGGACCGAAGAAGAGAATGGCAGCCGCATGGGAATCCGCGGCGTTCCGTATTATGTCATTAACAGCAAGCATGCCATATCTGGAGCTCAAGCAAGCGGCGTTTACTTAAACGCTATGCAACAGCTCTGGGATGCCGAGCAGCCGAAACAGGTTGCAGCGTCAGCCAGCGATGAGGCTTGTTTGGACGGCACATGCGTTGTCCCGAACAAACCGTAAGTATCGGCTTTATTTACAAGAAGAAGCACCCTCGCGGGTGCTTCTTCTACTTTTATAATTTCGCTGCAACCTGGAATATTTGATTAGTGCGCTCACGAGCGCGTTTCCATAATCAACTTCACTTTATTCAAGTCCTTTTGGTTAGCCCTTTTCATCATCAAAGACATAAACGGAGAAAATATCGTGGAGAAGCCTGTCGGTTTTCCTTTGTTCCGCAAAGTCATCCGCGTGGTACGACTACTCCCCACTGAATCCCACGTATACGTTGTCTCCATGGGAAAAGGGCCGTTGGCGGTACTCATCACAAGTTTATAACCAGGACTAAATTCCGTGACTTCATACACATAGGCTAGTTGTCTACCCAGAAAGTTGGCTTTAAAAGCAATTTTCGACCCAACCTGGAGAGGTTTAGCTGTTTGCCATTCGGCCGAATTAATATTCACATACCATTCCGGTGCCTTATCTGGGTTAGCCGCGTACTCCGATACTTGCTCACGAGGACAATTGATTATTATTTCGGTGAAAACATCAACCATATTACCAACCTCCCTCTTCAATATAAATAACGCGCCAACCATTGGCGCGCTGCTTCATTTCGTTAAGCCAATAGTTTCGCTATCGGCTCCCAATAATTCGTATGCCAACCTGCTGCAAGATGCTCACCATGCTCTTCCGGGAAAGCAGAATGCTCAAATACCAGCAACGTTTCGGAACCTTTCTCCTGAAGCTCGAACTTAACTAGAGAATACACACCTTCCGGCCAATTCGCCACTCGCCATGCTTGTACAACACGTTTGTTCGGTACAAGCTCAATGTTACGGCCGAGAATCATGCCGCCGAAGCATGAGAAAGTCCCACCTTCATCTGTGCTAATCTCCGTGGGAGCACCGCCGCTAGCTCTGCTGAACTGCTCGCTGCTCGTAAGGATTTCGTAAATACGTGCAGGGTCAGTTGTAAATGTTACTTCTTGACGAATCGTTCCACTCATTATTACGCACTCCGCAATTTCAAATTAGTGAAGTCATTTTTATGATATTCCCATGCCAATTAATGCATAGCTTGCTCTGACCACGGATCGACACCCGGATCTTGGCCTTGTGCGATTGCTTGAATACGAGGCATATAATGCGTCCATCCTTGTACATGCGAAGCAACTTCGTTTGCTGGCAAATCATAATGCGTCAATTCCAAAAGCGTCCCGTTATCTTTCGGCGTCAGTTTAAATTCAACCGTACTGGCCCCCGGCGGAACCACCTTCGATTTCTCCCAGCCCCATGTCATCACGATTTTCTCATTCGGAATCAATTCCTTATATTCCCCCATCGCAATGTCGCTGCCATTCACGTCAATGCGGTACTTGCCCCCGATACTTGGATCAAGCAACACGTGGCGCCCCATCCAACGAACTAATTTCTCAGGATCCGTAAAGAATGAAAACAACGTCTCCGGTCGGCATTCAATAAAAATTTCTTTTTTAATCGTGTCACTGCTACTGATTTGCGTCATGTTTTCTCCTTTCCTCCTCTTCTGCGGCTTCTTTCAATCGCATCAAGCTGTCATCCCAGAAGCTCTCAAAGTACTGCATCAACTCAGCAAACCCTTCCCTCCTTATGCCATAAAATCGTTTAGTTCCGTCTCGTCTAACTACAACGAGTCCTGCTTCTTCGAGCACCTTCAGGTGCTGTGATATGGCTGGTGCTGATACGTCAAAATGTGACGCAATCGCGCTGGAGGTCAGCTCTCCATCACGGACAAGATGTAATATATCTCTGCGCCTAGGCTCCGTTATCGCTTGAATGGCTTTATCTATCATGTCGTTAATTTAGCGCACACTTAATTAAGTGTCAACTTAATTAATATTGTTGTACTGTTTCCTCATTTGATATATTCTGTACATAAGTACAAATATGAAATCAGAGGAGTCATTCCAATGTCGACAGTGATGGGTACGAAAGAAAATCCATGGCCATTAAAAACACCTCCACAAACCTCCGAATATGAGATGTATAAAGACGAGAAAGATGGCAAAGCCATCCTTGTTTGCACGGTTGGCAAAACCGTTTTGCACTACGACTACCGTTGCATTCATGACTTGCACGAGATGCTCAAGCAGCATGGAGATTGGATCGAGCTCGGCAGCGCTGATGAGCAGAAGCCAGCCAAAGATGGCACGGTTGAAGCTTGGGGCCGCTCTCCTGAAAACCCAATTGGCGGTTGGTATGGTTTGAAGAAAGGTTTCCGCGGCAGATTCGGCATGTATGTCCCCCCATTAATGGAGGTACTTGGTCTTGCAGAAGTTGAACACAATCCAAGAAATAATCGGATGCGGGCGTTATAACATACGGACATGAAGAAAAGAGCCTCTCACTATACTACAAGTGACAGGCTCTTTCTAATGATTTAGTGACTTTCAACTATAATGTTCGTATTTTTCCTATCTGTCTTCAAAGAGTACATATCGAGATCCGCTGCATGCAGTAAATCATCTAAGGTTCGCGCCTCGTCAGGATACACAGCCGTTCCAATCGATACGGTTATTTCCAAATTGAACTCTCGCGAAGCTAGCTTTAATTCATTCTGAATATGATTGATCAATACTTCTTTCTTGGATGCATCCGTGGACGTCGATAGGATCAAAAATTCATCACCCGCCCACCGTGCAGCTAAATCTTTCTTCTGTAAATCAAGCAGTAAGACATTCGCGATGCGCTGCAGAACTTGATCACCGATCTTGTGCCCGCGAGAGTCGTTAATTAATTTGAAGTTATCGACATCGATGAAATATAAAATCAACTGCCCTTGTCTGCGCTCCACTGAGGTGATGAGCTTAGGGAAAGCGTCCATGATGAACCTTCTGTTATAGAGCGTCGTCAGATGATCTTTTTCGGAGAGGAATTTCAACCGGTCATACTGTGTACCTAGCACCCAACTTGCAAATAAGATGCACATGCCAAAGATAGGAAACTGAAGCCAGGGAAAGTTATAATAAAGCGTACCATAGGTTCTTAAACCCACGATCGTGATTAAAACAACAGACACTATAACGAGTCGTCCTGAGTAATTCATCCCACATCACCATCATCCAAATTGTGTCTATATAGTTCTATAGTGACACACTTGTTCCATACATTTCAAGGAGTATTTGGTTCATGCAGTCGAATCGACTCGAAAATGATCGTTAACAAAAATTCGAAGCAAACCACTTCAATTTTATGGTAAAGTAATGGTATTCGACATTTTTTTGAGATCATCCCAAAAACTTCTAACAGTCAGATGAGGTTCAAAATGGATCTACTTTTAGATATGAAAACCATCCTGTTGACACTAGTCATCGGCCACCTATTCACAGCCGTGTTTATCATCGCCTACTGGCGTCAACATAAGAACGAAAGTACAATCAGATACTTTTTCTATGCAAAATGCCTACAAGCCACTGCGTGGGTGATCTTTATCCTCCGTGATGGCCTACCGGATTCACTTACAATCTCTCTTGTGAACTCATTACTTTTTATCGGTTATGCCTTTGAAACCATCTCCGTGCTGAAAATTCAGAATATCCTGAGCAAGCTGACGCGTAACCTGTATATTGCTTTGACAATTTTCAACATTGTCGGCTTCCATTTCATCCTTCTTTTCGACAATGTAGAGAAGCTCAGAATTTCCTTTGTTTCCATGGGTGTTGCTATGAGCCTCCTCATACCCGCATACAAAATGATTCAAAAACGGGCCGCCTCCATGGTGACCCATGTGCTAGGCTATCTGTATCTTACAGTCTTGGTATTTCTTCTGATTCGTGCCGTTAGTGCCGTATTCTTCGAAACATTGATAAGCTTTTATCATATGAACGGTAATCAGACCATGGTGCTGCTAGGCCAATACTTCGTCATGATTGCGGGAAATACGGGATTCATTCTCTTAATGAAAGAACAAACTGACCAAGCTCTTATTCGCATGGCCAACTATGACGATTTGACCGGTACACTGAACCGCAGGACATTCATCACACGTACCAATCAATACATTTCTGCTTACGCGAAAATGCAGAAGCCAATCACCTTGCTGCTGTTTGATATTGATAATTTCAAATCCATCAATGATACATTCGGTCATGATAAGGGCGATCAAGTGCTCGTCGATCTCACGACACGAATGAAAGAGCAGCTCGGCGCTGATGATCTTTTCGCTAGATACGGCGGAGACGAATTTGCCATCATGGTACCTGGCATGGGTGAACGAGATTCCTCGCTTTATTCGGAGAAGCTTAGGCAGGCCGCAGAAGGCGCGCTAGTTCCTGGACTACAGCTTTCCTATACCATTAGTTTAGGAGTTCTCACAGTCATCCCTGATGAGCAGACACATCTCGAAGAGCTTTACTCCACTTGTGATAAAGCGCTTTACCAAGCCAAAAGAAACGGTCGAAACGGTGTATATCGTGGTTCTGTAGATAAACAATTCGTACATGCTTAGGCTGTCGCTATGATGCGGCGGCCTTTTGTTGTTTTCTCGTTCACCTCTGACTGCCTGACCACGCTTTGTGACAAACTACCAAACAATCCCTATTTGGGATGTATCGCCGACAATTTTCCTGATACTTTTTAACCCATTCTTGTTAATTTAATGCTAAGTCGCAAAATAACCTCACAGAGAGTAGGTAGGTAAAATGATTTCTCTAAATGATAAGCCCATGTATCTAGCACATTTCGCAAAGCTAATCCAAATGGATGAACATCGGCTATTTCGTATATGTAAGGGGATCGAGGAGAACGGATATCAATTAAACCGAAATGAACACGGACATATCGATTTAACGGAGAATGATATTACGGTCGTGTTGAGTTTCTGTTTGTGAAGGTAGAGGACGGACACTAAGAAACAATCGTTTGGTAGGATTGGAGCTGGTGGTGCTGATGCTACTGCTGGTGGTGCTGGTAAGTTTGGAAAGACACGTATGCTACACATTTGTGTTAACTGGAAAATGTACAGCTATTTACGAGAAATTTCTTCGAAAACTCGATTTAACTGTAAAATATGTAGTTAATAATCACTTTTTTATTCACATTGGATAAAATGGTTAAAATTACCTGTAGGTTTTCCATCTATTGAGCTTTTGATCGTAAAATCGTGAAATATAACTGGATAAAATCCATCTATTTGCCTGGACCACCGTATATTTGCGAGACAGCCTGCCACAAACTCATCGTCATGCCTATTCGGCAAAAAACCCGCTCCATGAGCGGGTTTTCCCATTACTTATAATCTTTTGGATCTTTAGGGTCCTTTGGGTCCTTTGAGTCTTTAGGGTCTTTAGGGTCCTTCGGGTCCTTAGGGTCCTTCGGCTTCTTATCGTGGTGCTTGTCCGTATAATCCATTTTAGGCGCTTGCAGTCCACCTGCCAGAACCGTCTCTCTGATGTCTTCTCCGAGGTAGAAGCTTAAATGCGGTGGCTGATTGTACGCCGTGTTCTGCCATGCTATTCCGTTTCTGTATACCGGGTCATGCATGAGCGTATAAATCCGATATTCCGTAGGAATCGTCGTACTGAAGATTCTCAGTTCTGAGCTGTCTGTTGTTGGCAAAAGAACTTCTTCACGCCAATCTCCTAGGATATCAGCCTGTAAGGTCGGAGTAGCCTTCGTTCCATTGTTGCTGACTACGTCTGCAAAGCTTTTGATAGGCTCAGCTTTCTTCGTCACTGGATTAAACTTCGAGATGGATGTATTATCCAGTAATTCACTTAATAAATCCCCATCCCAGTGAAGCGCGAAGTTTACCGATACGCCTGCCGTTCTAAAGCTATCAGCTTCAACCTGTCCCTGAACGTTGTAAATAGCTCCGCCCGAAGCTGGCGTTGTACCTCCTGTGCCCCAGAACTCAAAGCCTGGGCTAGCCGTAATATTAGCCGCCAAGCCACGTCCAGTATCCACATAACCATTGTAGGACATCAGTGTTTCCCCTGTAGCAGCATCATGGAGCTCTACCGATGCTACAGAAGGAACTTCATGTACCGCCATGACCTGCAAACCTTCACGTGCTGGATCAAATGCCCCTACATGAAGCGCATCGCCATGTGAACCCTGTTCACGCTGCATCTCGCCATCCATTTCATAGAGAATGGTGCCGTCCTGATCCAGGGTCAATGATCCTGCGATAATTTCGTCAAAACCATCATTATCAACATCTGCCGTGGCCAGATTGTGGAAGCCTAAACCTGCCCCTCTACCCGCTTGAGCGGAGTCGAAGGTCCACTCTTCTTTGAGCTTGCCATGCACTAAGCTATAGGCCACATACGTAGTCCGTTCATAGTAGCCTCTACCGTAGATGGCACTTGGCTTCTTACCATCCAAATAAGCTAATCCTGCAAGGAAACGGTCCGAACGGTTATGCCAGGTATCTCCCCATGAGGCCACATCTCCCAGCGGGAATGCATAATCAATGGTATCGATCTCCTTGCCCGTTTCACCCTTGAATACGGAAATGTACTCCGGCCCCCCGAAAATATGGCCAAACTCATTTACCCATTTGCCATTATCCGCCGCATTACCAATGACACTGATCACCTTGCTGCTATCAAATTTGCCATTTGCAACCCCATAGACGGTCGTTGCATCTGCCGTTTTAATGAGGAATTCGCTTTTGCCATCCCCATCATAATCCGCGATAATAAATTGATGATAATGCGCGCCTGATGTGAGGTTAAGCCCCATATTCATGCGCCACAATAGTGTGCCGTCCATTTTATAAGCATCAAAAATTGTCGGCCCCGTCATCGCGTTCTGTGAACTGTCGATAGCGTTAGATGGGTACCATTTCACAACGACCTCATACTCGCCGTCTCCATCCAAATCCCCTACACCAGCGTCATTGACACTATATGTGTAGCTGCCTGTGGACGTAGTTCCTCCTTCAGGCTTTTGCATCGGGATTGAAAGATAATCGTTGGCAGCTGCTGATGTTCCCTCTCTATCCTTTGCTTGCTTTCCATTGACAACTGTCTCTACTTCATAGGTATCTCCGGCAACACCAGCCGAGTCCGCAAAGTTGGTCACAGACAACGGCGACGTATTCAGCTTTTGCCCATTGCGGTAAAGATTGAACTTCACATCACGGTCATACTCATCTGCAAGCAGGCGCCAGCTTACGAATATACCCTCATTTGATTGTAAAGCGATAACGCCTCTGTCCAGCCACTCTGTCTGTCTTGCCGTATCTGGCGGTGTAAGACGGTTGTATACATATTGGGTTGCATATCGGCCAAAACCGTTCTCCAGACTCGCAGGAACCGTTAGTTCACCCTTAAACGTGTATACGCCGGCTTCATGGGGATTCCAAGCCTTGCCCACGTTAACCCACGCACTTACAGGCACATTTACCTTACTATTATTGGCTAGGGTGACGCTAACGGATTGCGGTAGACCAATGGAGTGGATATCCGACGTAGTTTGATCTACATACACCGTATGATAGGATAATTTATCCACTTTCGTAATTCGATTTTCCGGAATAGGCATGTGATACACACCAAAGTTATCCAGGTACGTCGTCCAAGCAATATTATTGCCAGATGTCCGCATGCCTACCAATTTAACCGAAGCAACTGAACCATCAAAAGCTACACCATTCAGCGAGGACGTGAATTCCTGACTTGTACCCGCAGCTTTGTCGGTTAACTTGAATTTGACGACCTCATTTTCCACATCAAGATTAATCCCTACCTTATACCACGCTTGCGGATTCGTAATACCCGTACTCGCTGCAGGCTGCTTTCCTGCAAAATATTGCAAAGGTGCATTGTTCGTATTGTTTACCGTAAATACCGTATTGCCAGTGCTATCGAGAATCCTGAACTCGCCACCGTTTTCACTAGGATTGCTAGCGGCTTTATTATTCACCTTGCCAGGGTACCAATCAAATTCAACGAGAATTTGGCTGCCTTTAACCGAAGTACCGAAGGTCTTGGTCGCTACGCGCCCCCCACTTTGGTTCGTCTGAGTGAACTGCAGCATCGGGGTGTTATTCCCCATCACTTCATATGTATTAATCGATACCGTAGCATTCGCTGTTACGAATCCCCAATTAACGGGGTCTGGCGCGATCGTATCACCGAAATCACTATAATAAACACTATCGAGTTCGGCTCCATTGTTACCAACAGCGGCGGATGCCACCAACCCGTTCGGTAGTAAGAGAGCGCTTGCAAAAAGTAACGAAACGACTTTTTTCCATGGTCTGTTAGTTCGCATTGTTATTTTCACTCCTTCTGTTCGAGCTATGAGAGGATTGTGCATGCTCTCGGTAATTCCTCATCGTGCAAGGTTTTGCATATCCTAAGAATCACTTTCTGCCTTCGGTCAGAACTGCTCCTTCTTCCCTCCTCGCCAACCAGAATCCATAACGATGACCCATACAGCTCATACCAGTTGGTACGATTGGCCCGTGTACTAACTGTAGGACTTGACGGGCTACGCCGTCTATTAGACATTTTTTCAACAATGAAATTCGCTTGCAGGAAGCCATTTGGCAGATATATGACATTTTTGACTCCACTTCTCTTTTCTTGATCTCGCATGTAAAAAGGTAATAAAAACACGAAAAAATAGACCTCCCTGGCCATTTCGTTGGCAGGTGAGGTCTATTGCTCAGTAATCCCTATCGACTACTTGGTATTCGTAAGCTCGATCATCTTACCTTGTGACTCCTTGAATATACGTACCAGGGACTGCACCTTATCAAACTCATAATCTCCAGGACCATAGTTATCCATGAACATTTTCTTCAACAAATCTCCGTAAAAGGTAACTCTTTGCTCAAGTAAATCATGCTCGATTTGGATAATTTCTTCAATGGAATGATTGCCAATGAATTCTTCTGTTTGATCAATCGGATCTTCCCATCTGCCCCCTCTGCGCTCAGCAGGATTAGATGCCTCAGCTTCTCTCGAGGGCTCCAATTCAATCGATGTTCGTAGACTCGACAAAGCAATATTTTCTTTCGCCAGCATGATTTGAAAATATTTATTTTTGAATAAGTCAATGATGACGAGTTTGCATAATTCTCGATTTTGAAGGAGCATTCCGTCGAAGGGGTGGATGGTCCAAGAACCATTTTTCAGAAAAAGATTTAACTTGAACAGCTCGCTGCCATAGATATATTCGATGTTAATATTAGAATCTGACATGATTTCAAAAGAAAATTCTAACATAGCCTAACCTCCTGCAACGACAACCTAATTGAGCTACTTGCTCGCTCTGACCCAACTTAAACCCCAGTTATAGGCCTTATCCAGCTCTTGATGCCCCTGAAAATGCCTCACGATTCGCTCAATACTTAACGTTTCATCCTTCACATTCTGAATCATAGCGATGGCACACATCCGGAGATCGTTATCATGCTCATCGAGATTAACAATGATGTCAGGTCCGCCATTTTGCTTAATTGTGACGATGCCATCCGCTTCAGACCATTTCGACACACCCTCGTAAATGAAGGTGAAAATCAGAATCCGCTTGAAATTGGCCAGCTTGGTTCCATTAATGCGAATGTTCTCTCCGGTTTTAACCGAGCCTGTTCGATCATCACCATCAAGAGCGATATAAGGTTCACGCGTAAGCGATCCAAATGAATTGCCTAGCGCCTGAATTAACCCTTTTCTGCCATCATTAAGTTCATACAGACAAGCTAAATCAAGATCGATCCCGCTAGATGATTCCCCCCAGAAGCCACGGTTGCTTGCCGGTTGTTGATTCCAATTCAGGTTGATTAAGATTTCCCCTAGACCGCCCGACTTCTTCTCGAGGTTGATTTTATCTCCMTTTTTCGTTAATACAATTTTGGAAAGATTAATCTGTGGTCCCTTTTCTGGTATCGATTTCGGTTCCGGCGGCGCGATCTGAATTTCTGGAGCTTTCAACGTTGGCTGCTCATTATCTACAACAACACCATAACTCGCACATAGCGCTTTAAGCCCTCCAGCGTATCCAGCACCGATTGCACTGAACTTCCACTCACCGTTGTATCTATATAATTCTCCTATAACAATGGCCGATTCTACGGAGAACTGATTACCCAAGTCATAACGAAGTATTTCTTGCCCTGTTGCTTGATTCACGAAACGGAGATAGACGCTGCTGACCGCACTAAAATTTTGACGCCTCGCTTCACTTTCATAGATCGTAAGTGTAAAAGCAATTCGTTCAACGTCAGTCAATACTCGTTTCAGATCGATATTCAGCTGTCTTTCATTTGCCTGCTTCTCGATGTATGTTATAAAGCTATTGCTCGGATTTCCGTAAAAGATAAGATCTTCATCACCACGAACCTTACTGTTCTGCGCAAGTAAAAAGGCCGAAGTATCGAGCTCAATGTGATTGGGAGCCTGCCAACCGATAAAGACAGTTAGATTGGTAAGCGATGCATGCACTTTCGTTACATCTACCTTTTGTCCTTTGATTACAGCAACAACGCTCATGTTGACTTCACCCTTCTTTGTAAAAGATGTAAACAGAAAGGTGGCAACCAGAAGGCAACCACCCTTTACAAGCCAACCTCTAGCTCAAGCCATAGTTCGTAACTAGCGCAGCCAAACCGCCTGAGAAACCACTACCTACCGCTTGGAATTTCCAATCACTTCCATGACGATAAAACTCACAGAAGACGACCGCTGTTTCAATGGAGAAGTCTTCACCTAAATCATAACGGAGAATCTCATTCTGATTCGCTTCATTTACTACCCTTACGAAAGCGTGGCTCACTTGTCCAAAATTTTGAGAACGTTGCTGCGCATCATGAATCGTAACGGTAATACCGATACGAGAGATCGCGGCAGGGACTTTGGCAAAATCGATCAAAATCTGCTCATCATCGCCATCGCCTTCACCCGTACGATTGTCTCCTGTATGAACAACAGCACCATCATAAGCTTTAAGGTTGTTATAAAAAACGAAATCTGCAGCTGACTTGGCTTTGCCATCTTCATGAAGAAGAAACGCAGAAGCATCGAGATCGAAATCTCCACCGCCATTATATCTATTGGTATCCCAGCCAAGTCCTACAATGATTTTGGTAAGACCTGGGTTGGTTTTGGTTAGGTCAATGCGTTGACCTTTGGATAAATCAATCGACATGGTTATCTCACCTTTCAGATCAAATAATGGGTATTGATATATCGGTTCCTAAAACTAGTATATAGGTTTGTGTATAGGGATCGCAATGATTGCACGTCTATAAATCACCTAAAGAGGTAAAAAAACACCCAACGGTCGAAAATTAAGTTTTTCACCCCGCTCCATTGAAAGTTGTTTAATATCAGGGGATTTGGGGTAAGTAACCCTATGCCGCAGTCGCCTGAAGCGGCTTGCTAATACTCAACTTTCCAGGAGGGATTACCATGAGCAAACATATTATCGGCGTATTCAACACGGAAGAAGAAGCGATTCGCGTTATCAACCAATTGAAGGCAGAGGGATATCGCTCGGAGGAACTCTCCGTAGTGGGCCGCAACCGCGGTGATCTGGACCACATCGAAGAAGCGACCGCGACCAAAGCGGAAGAAGGTCTGGCAACAGGCGCGGCGACAGGCGGCGTACTAGGCGGGGTGACGGGGCTGCTCGTGAGCATCGGCGCTTTGGCGATTCCCGGGCTGGGTCCCATCCTTGTAGCAGGTCCGATCGTGGCGACCTTAACAGGTGCAGCTGTCGGGGCAGGTGCAGGCGGACTGGTCGGCGGCTTGATCGGACTCGGTATCCCCGAGAAGGACGCGATGCTTTATGACGAATATGTTCAAAATGGCAAAGTGCTCGTTCTCGTAGACGGCGATGCCGAACGCGCTAATCTGGCTTATCGGATTTTCCGCGCCCACAAGTCGCTCAATGCGGATACATACAGTCCGGACTACGGGTACGTAAGCAACACAGGCGGCGCCAACAACCGCTATCGCAATAACTTGTAAAGCCGGCGATGTGCCATGCCGACCGCATGACATATGGCATGCCGACAGCATAACCTGTGCATAGCTAAGACCGACAAGAGGCTGTCTCAAAAGTCTATTTAGACTTTTGGAAACAGCCTCTTTTTCGTCAATGACCGATATGGAATAAATAAGGAATAAACCTGCTTCCCACAATCTAACTGGATTTTCTCCATCTATTTGAAGCGGATTTCTCGAATTCGAAAGATTAACTGTATTTCCTGTCGTTAAATCCCTTCGATTTGCTCGATTCTTCAAATTCCATCCAAATTAAATGCACTTTTTCCATTTAATCACGAAAGTACGTCTAACTCGAGCAAATTAGCTGCAGTTTATACATCTAAACACGAATTGGCAGCCATAAAACACAAACAGGCCCGCATCCTGTCGGACGCTAGCCTGCTTGCGGTGAATTCCTATCGCTTCATTATGGCGCTGCCTGAGCTATACGTGTCGGAGAACTCGCTCGCCGTTTTATCATTATCCCAAACATCGGCATACGTGGCGTTTTTCTTGAATTCCTCCAACGCGAAGGAGCAGGAAGGGATAATCTTGCGCCCTTTGTCACGGGCTTCATGGACGACCATGTCCAGCAGCTGTTTACCCAGTTGACGACCACGGTAGCGCGGGTCCACGTAGGTATGTTCAATTACCCAGGTATCGGTATCGACCAGCCTGTAAGTAATCTCGCCGACCGTACCTGACAGCGTGCTGAGGATGAAGGCGTTGCCTTGCTTTTGTAGAACAATCTCCTCCTCAGCCTCGTGAAACGTATTGTTTGCTTCCATAGTCGAACACCTCCTGAAGGATATGATGCTTGTTTGTACTTTTTACCCTTTAGGAGAGGTGGTGAAACAAAGATTGGAATGGAAAACAACGCTTAAATCAGACCCGATTTTTGCAATAATCTCTGAACCATAGTTGCAACCTCGGCTCGGGTGATGTAACCTTTGGGCGCAAGTATAGCCCCGTTTCTTCCAAAAATAATACCAGCCATCACATTGTCCGCAACACTGCTTTGTGCCCATGAGGACACTTCCGATGTATCTTCAAACGGAAGAAGTTCGGCGGCGGCTGATTGTTCGAACACCTTGTCTTTCAAACCGGTTATCACCATCGCATTGGACAGAATAACCATGGCCTGTTCTCTCGTAATCGTGTCATTCGGTCGGAATGTAACGTCATCCAAGCCGCTGATCAACTGATAGGAATAAGCCGTTTTGACAGCGCTACTGTACCAATCCGCCAATTTCACATCCGAGAATGGCGTTGCTCCATTCTCCAACTTAAGGCCTAATCCGCGAACGATGATGGCTGTAAATTCAGCGCGGGTGATTTCTCGGTCAGGAGAGAACATACCGCTACCCGTTCCGTCTACAACCATTCGAGAACCCATGTCATTAACGGCATTTTTCGCCCAGTGATTCGCCATATCGCTAAATTCGAGCGGATGCCATACGACCGCATACGTACTGTTGGTCAAACTGTTGATTTGGGCCTCATACATCCCGTTGATATGTCGGACTTTTGTCGGTACATGACGCACTGACCCATCCTCTTCAACTACAACGCCTGTAGTAATCTTGTTCGGATCAACCTCATCCGGAATGGCAATCGTTCTTTCCACATAGGCGTCGAATTTCGTTACTTCAACGATTTTATCGTCATAGACGGCTCTCACCGTAAAATTTAGCGGTTGGGAGACAAGCGCGAGTTGCCCATAGGCTGCAGTGCTCTCGACAACCTTCAACGTATCCGTTGTCGGAACGGCGATTTCAATTCGCACTTTAATGTCTTGTAAGGCTATTAACGCACCAACCTGCTCGGATATAGCGCCTATATTGATTTGTCGCGCTGGAAGCGTGTAAGTCGCATAATCGGTTTTGAACGCCAGAACGGCTTGCTTGTCCTCCATGTTCTTCACCATTTGACCGTTCAGTTCGCCAACGACGATATCGAATTTTCGGCTGATTGGAATCGTGACTACGGCATGTTGCCCTTCTGCTGCAAGCTTCGCATCCAGCTTTTTCTGATCCACAACCACCGTCATTTCGGTCTGATTGTCTCGCGTCCCGATCGCAGCGGTCCCCGCATTCTCGACCTTCCCGTTAACAAGAATATCAACGCCCGTGCTCGTATTGACCGGTGTCGTTGGAGCGGAAGGCTGAGATGGCTCAGAGGGCTCAGATGGCGTAGTTGATGCTCTCGGAATGGCGGTGTTCGATTCTGCGGAAGCTGCACTTTTCCCCGCACCGTTGATCGCTTTTACCGTAAAAGTATAGCTCGTTTCATTCGTCAATCCTGTGAAGGTTATCGGACTTGCTCCCCCGATAATGACTATATTTCCCGGTGAAGCAGTCACTTCATATTCTGTAATCGTACTTCCACCGTTATCGCTCGGAGCCGTAAACGTAACCACAGCTTGTCCGTTTCCCGCGACCGCCGTCACATCGGATGGCGCTCCCGGGATCGTTGCCGGAGTCGCGCTTATTTGGTTCGATGCCGCGCTCAAGCCGCCCAAGTTTTCTGATTTTACCACAAAGTAATAGGCGGTGCCGTTAACCAGATCTTGTATGCTGTAGGTAGAAGATGTGACCGTCGCTTCTTCGACAATATTAGTTAGATCTGCATCCGTTGCCATATAAATATGGTACTTCGTCGCATCCGATACTGTATTCCAGCTCAGCGTAATTTGACGGTCGCCGACGTCAGCCGCAAGGTTTTGCGGATTTGCGGGAGCATTCGGCAAGTTCACGGCTTGCGTGGCGTCAAACGTTACAGGAGTCAAGTGATCAGCGGATATGGTGACCGTTGCCGTGTAGGTGTTTGCCAGCAAACCATCCTTGGTATGAATGTCAAAACTTGTTGATTCGCCGCTAGTTAACGTAGAATCTGGCTGTGTAATTACATAATCGTTAGCGCTTGTGTCGCTAAGCGTGACCGTCAGGTTCAATAAATCGCCAGTACCGGTATTCACGATGATAACGGGTCTCGTTTCTTGGGTACCCGATACATATCCTTGAGTAAGGGCTGTTAACGTTTGATCCGTGATTGCAGCGATTGTATAGGTAAGTGCTGCCGTCACGGTAATCGTCGCTGTCCCTTTTTTGCCGATATTCACCGTCGACGTGGCCGTGATTGTATAATTTCCTGGCGTGGCGTCCGTTGCTACGGTTACTTTCCCAGTATTGTCCACCGCCACCTTCGCATCGCTGCTCGTCCACGTGACCGTCGTCGCTGATCCTCCCACCGCATCCACCGTAGCTGTGAGTTGCTTGCTTCCTCGTTGCACTACGCTTGCCGTGATTGGAGTGACGGTAACGCTAGTGATCGCTGGCGCTGCTGTGACGGTAACCGTCGCGGTTCCTTTTTTACTGCTATTCACCGTCGAAGTCGCCGTAATTGTATAATCCCCCGGCGTGGCATCTGCCGCTACGGTTACTTCCCCCGCGCTATCCACCGCCACCTTCGCGTCGTTGCTCGTCCACGTGACTGTCATTGCTGCTCCTCCCACCGCATCTACCGTAGCTGTGAGCTGCTTGCTTCCTCCTTGCACCACGCTTGCCGTGCTTGGAGTGACGGTAACGCTAGTGATCGCTGGCGCTGCCGTCACCGTTATCGTCGCTGTCACTTTTTTGCCGATATTCACCGTCGACGTGGCCGTGATTGTATAATCGCCAGGCGTGGCGTCTGCCGCTACGGTTACTTTCCCCGCGCTGTCCACCGCCACCTTCGCATCACTGCTCGTCCACGTGACCGTCGTCGCCGCTCCGCCCACCACATCTACCGAAGCTGTGAGCTGCTTGCTTCCTCCTTGCACCACGCTTCCCGTGCTCGGACTTACGGTTACGCTATTGATCGCTGGTGCTGCCGTCACAGTTATCGTCGCTGTCCCTTTTTTGCTGCTATTCACCGTCGAAGTCGCCGTGATTGTATAATCGCCAGGCGTGGCATCTGCCGCTACGGTTACTTCCCCCGCGCTATCCACCACCACCTTAGCGTCGCTGCTCGTCCACGTGACCGTCGTCGCCGCTCCGCCCACCGCATCCACCGTAGCTGTGAGCTGCTTGCTTCCTCCTTGCACCACGCTTGCCGTGCTCGGACTAACGGTTACGCTATTGATCGCTGGTGCTGCCGTGACGGTAATCGTCGCGGTTCCTTTTTTACTGCTATTCACCGTCGAAGTCGCCATGATTGTATAATCGCCAGGCGTGGCGTCTGCCGCTACGGTTACTTCCCCCGCGCTGTCCACTACCACTTTAGCGTCACTGCTCGTCCAAGTGACCGTCGTCGCCGCTCCACCCACCGCATCCACCGTAGCTGTGAGCTGCTTGCTTCCTCCTTGCACTACGCTTGCCGTGCTTGGAGTGACGGTAACGCTGTTCACAGCCGGAGGTATGGCCGTGACGGTGATCGTCGCTGTCCCTTTTTTACTGTTATTGAACGTCGAGGTCGCTGTAATCGTATAATTCCCTGGAGGCGCACCAGTAGCTACGGTTACTTTCCCCGCGCTGTCCACTACCACTTTAGCGTCACTGCTCGTCCACGTAACCGTCGTCGCTGCTCCTCCCACTGCATCTACCGTAGCGGTGAGCTGCTCGGTTCCTCCTTGCACCACGCTTGCAGTGCTCGGGCTCACGCTTACGCTGTTGATGGCCGGCGCTGTCGTGACAGTGATTGTCGCCGTCCCCTTTTTACTGTTATTCGCCGTCGAAGTGGCCGTGATCGTATAATCACCCAGCGCGGCATCTGTCGCTACGGTTACTTTCCCCGCGCTGTCCACTACCACCTTAGCGTCGCTGCTCGTCCACGTGACCGTCGTCGCTGCTCCTCCCACCGCATCCACCGTAGCTGTGAGATTCTTGCTTCCTCCTTGCACCACGTTTGCGGTAATCGGGCTGACGGTTACGCTATTAATGGCCGGCGTTGCCGTGACGGTGACCGGAGCTGTCCCTTTTTTACTAATATCCACCGTCGATGTGGCCGTGATCGTATAAACGCCCGGCACGGCATCTGCCGCGACGGTTACGTTACCCGTGCTGCTCACCGTCACCTTATCAGCAACGTCGCTGCTTGTCCAAGTGACCGTCGTCGCTGATCCTCCCACTGCGTCTACMACTGCAGCGAACTGCCTACTTCCACCTTGCACGACGGTAGCTCTAATCGGGCTGACGAGCACGCTATTGATGGTTGGAGGTATGACGGTAATCGTCGCTGTTCCTGTTTTGCTGTTATTTACCGTCGAGGTTGCTGTGATCATATAATCCCCCGGCGTGGCATCTGCCGCTACGGTTACTTCCCCCGCGCTATCCACCACCACCTTAGCGTCGCTGCTCGTCCACGTGACCGTCGTCGCCGCTCCTCCCACCGCATCTACCGCAGCTGTGAGATTCTTGCTTCCTCCTTGCGCGATGATTGCCGTGCCTGGAGTGACGGCTACGCTATTTACAGCTGGAGCCGGTAAGTTAGCCACCCGAAGTTGTTCCATACCACTACTGTTTTGTTCCTCCCATGCTACGAATAAACCATTGTTCAGTACGGTTATGGCAGGATTAAAAGCGGCTTTCGTATTATCAACGATAAAACCATTTAAGCCGTATTCGGCGCTCGTCCAAACCGTTCCGTTATACATCTTCGCGCGAATTTTAAATACAGGGGTTGATCCTGCCATTCCGGAATGTTCTGACCACACCGCATATAAATCATGATTAGCAACTGCTAATTTCACATAATTAGCTCGGAATGCGGTACTCACGTTGATCCCATACTTCCCGCCGCCGTCAACACTCGACCAAGCGTTACCGTCGTATTTCTTTACCCGAATTTGATCGTCCGTCGTCGAATCAGCCGGTTCATGCCAAGCTGCGTACAAGACGCCGTCGACCGCGGCTAACGTCGGGTAGTACGCACTTTTTCCAGTCGCTATATTTAATCCCGTCGCTCCGCCGTCGATCGTCGTCCAGCTTGTGCCATCATACTTTTTCGCCCGGAGCTGATAAATGGACCCGGATAATTCGGACCAAACCGCGATTAATTCATTTCCCAATACGGCCAAAGCAGGAAAAGCTGCTGCTTTGGCTGGATCTATATTTAATCCGTTCGTACCTCCGTCGACACTCATCCACTCCGTGCCGTTATACCTCTTCACGTAAATTTTACCCAGTTCTGACCACGAAGCATACAGAGCATTATTGTATTCAACCAAAGTAGGAAAGTTAGCGCCCTTTGCCGCATCCACGTTAATTCCCGTCGTGCTTTCCCCTTCGGCGCTTGTCCAGCCTGTGCCGTTATACTTCTTGACCCGAATTTGACCATAGGACGATGTAACCGCTTCGACCCATGCGAGATATAAAGAACCGTTAAATACGGCCAAAGTCGGCATCGTTCCTTCTTTGCCCGAGTTCATGTTTAATCCGTTCGGGCCGTTGCCGTCGACGCTCGTCCAGCCCGTGCCGTTATATTTCTTGACTCTGATTTGAGCGGCGGTTACGCCCGGAACGACTTTTTCTTGCCAGGTGACATAAACTTCGCCGTTCCATACGACCATGGCAGGGGATTCCGCCCGATTGGCTGCATTCACGTTAAGGCCGTTAGGCCCGCCGCCGTCGATCATCGACCAACCGTTTGCTGCGTTAGCCGCGCCACCTCCGCTGAATAATAGAGGAATCATCAGCATAATGGCAAGTAAAACGTGCACGCTTTTGCGGATTCTCCGCTGTCTGTTATTTATTCCTAGCCTTATTTTCGGGATCAATGTGCATCTTCCTTTCTTGATCGTCGTTCTTCCTCAAGTCACGCTTATTTGAGTAGAGCATATCTGACGACACCTTAAAGAAACCTTAAAAACCGACAATTTCTCCAAAAATAAAACAGGCCCCATCCTTAAATCGATGAGAACCTGTCAGGTGAATCCGCATAGTTCAGTTAAACCGACTAAGCAGGGATGCATATGGTGATTTTCGTACCGCGTCCTAGTTCGCTTTCCAGTTCCAGTGAAATTCCATATTCATATTTCAACCGCTTGTTAATATTACGTAGGCCTACCCCCTGCGACTCGTCCGCATCGGGCCTTTCTAGCAGCGTCTTCAAACGTTCAGGCGCGATCCCTACGCCGTCGTCGGCTACGACAAATCGCCACTTCCCATCCGACTCTTCCGCTGTCAATGTTACCGTACCGCCTTCAATGCGATCACCGATCCCGTGACGAATCGCATTTTCGACCAGCGGCTGCATCAAAAGCGGCGGCATACGCAAACCATAGGCAGCTTCTGCAATATCATATTCGAAGCGAATACGATCTTTGAATCGGGCACGCTCAATTTCTACATACGTTCGAATCAGACTGAATTCTTCTGCAAACCCGATGCGCTCCTCCGCATTGCTAAACCGAAAGCTTCCTCGCAAATAATCGGCTAGATCGGCAATCATCTTTCTCGCTCGTTCCACATCCTTATAGCTTGATGCCACAATACTATTCAGTACGTTATACAAGAAATGAGGTTTGATCTGTGATTGCAAAAATGCCACTTCCATATGAATCGCTCGGCCTAGAGATTCCTTCATCGCGAGCAAGCTGCCGATTCTTGCCTTAAGCTCTTCCAGATCGAACGGTTTCGACAAGTAGTCATTCGCCCCTGCTTGGAGTGCTGCCACCTTATCCTGGGGTTGAATCGCCGCCGTCACCATCAGAACGGGCAGCTCCAGCAACGAGTATCGTTTGCGAATCTCTTGACACACTTCATAGCCTGACATCCCTGGCATCATCAAATCGAGAATGACAAGATCGATCCTGCCCGTTTGATCGAGCTGCTCCAGCGCCTCATACCCGTTCTTGACCGCGATCACGCGATAGTCGAGGGCTTGAAGCGCGTCCAATAAGACTTTTAAGTTAACAAACTGATCGTCAACGATCAGAACCGTATGCTTGCCGCTCTGATTCGTATGATAAGGCGTAGCGAAGGAATATTCGGCTTCCTTGGGTATGAACTGTGGACTTAAATTGGACAAAGACAATATGGCTTCACTTTGCTCATCGGCGATCGGAAGCGTGAATGTAAAGGTCGAACCAACTCCAGGCGTGGAAGTAGCCGAAAGCGTACCTCCTTGCAGTTCAACTAGTTGTTTCGCAATCGGCAGCCCTAATCCAAAACCACGGTGCTGATCTCCCTCGAGTGATTTAAACGGTTCAAAAATGAAGGGAATCTCCTGGGGCTCGATACCTTTTCCTGTGTCGTGTACCGCGATTTCAAGTCTGCCTCCAAGCTCTCTGCCGGTAATGACAATCCTTCCGTTCGCCGTATGCTTGATCGCATTATCCAGCAAATTCCCGATAACTTGACTCAGACGTATTTCATCGGCCAAAGCGGAAGGCAACTGCGCAGGCACATGGTTCACCAGTTGAATATGGTTTTCCGTGCACAAATAGGAATAGAAGCGCACTTGCACCTCCGCGACCGAACGAACATCGATTGACGCCGGAACGATTCTCAGTTCACCTAGTTTCAGCTTGGATAAGTCTAAAATATCGTATACGAGCTGCGAAAGCTTCCTCGTAATGTCGGTAATCAACTGAAGCTTTTCCCGTTGTTCCGCAGTTGGCGGATGTGCAGTATCGTCCAGCATGGACCGAGAAATATTCATCACACCGTGAAGCGGCGTCTTGAATTCATGCGAGGTTCGAGCTAGAAAATCATCCTTTAACTTGTCGGCTTGCAGCAATTGCCCGGACAGCTCTTCGATTTTACGGAAAGCGTTAGAAAACCGGAGCGACATCAGTAACGCAAGCATCAGCAGAACAAGAAAAGGTTCAACCGGCGCAAGCGAATAGATCGGCACGCCGAAGTACACGTTCACATTCTGGTTCAGCACCAGCACATTCAAAGCCATAGCGGCCACAGCCAAATACCCGCTTCCCGCTACTCGGTGCAGAGCCGTATAAACGAATACATACGTTGCATACAACAACGAGAAAGTCACGTAAAACGACGTTAATTGACGAAACGGCCCTGTTGTAAGCTCGGAGGCGAAGCCGACATGCAGCACCGCAAGTATCCCCCCCACAGCCAGCCCGCCTCGAGTGAGCCATTTATAACAGTAAGGCCGAAAAGCGGTATATACATAAAGGAAAAATCCAACACCTACGCCAACTGTCAAAACCATCTGGATTCGGAAATACAGCCAGAACGGAATCGGGCCGACCGTATCAAATAATACTCTCTCGCCGCTGACGCTTGTAAATGCAGCAATGCATACACAAACGATGCCAAGTACCACAAGTGATAAATCATCCCTACGCTGGGAAAATAATCCAATAAAATATAATCCCATGATCAAGAAGGCGGTTAATACGATCCAATCATGAGCTGTCGCACGATCACGAATCCCGGTGATTTGCTCAGCCTTGCCCAAGAGAAGAGATTCACCGATCCCGCTGCTTACACGAAATTCATAATTAGCTACCTGAACCAGAATGTCATTCCAGCCMGGCTGCAACGTGAAGTAGCTGACATACGGTTTATTAAGCGCTTTGTACTGCTGCCTCTCGGCCGGATTGCCGCTTGTTCCAACGATTTGGCCATTGACGATGAGCCGATTCGAGATCAGAATAGACGCTGTTTTCAATCCATACACCACGCTTGCATCGTCGATCCGAATCTGTAATCGATAAGTCGCCATGCCAAGCGTACCCATCTTTTTTGACCATGATCCAGGAACCTGAATCATCTCAGGTGTTAATCCCCCTGCAATGGCAGAAGATGGAGAAGGCTGACTGGTGAATAGTTGATCTGGATAAAGCTCCCACTGCCCATCCAGCCGAACGACTCCTTCCTCCTCAAACTTCCAAGCGGATAAGTCCATGACCCCTTTTACCGCTACAGGCATTGGATTTATATGAGTAGAGAAGTAAGCCCACAACAGCCCATAGGTTGCAATCAACAGAGTTAAAGTGATAAGCGCTGCCGCAACTTTTTTTCTCATCGAGCTTGCTCCATCATGTCTTTCATTTGTTGGACCAGCCGCAATGTCTCTTCCTCCAGCTCAGCTCCCAATTGAAGGCGCACCGATTGTTCCAATTGCAAACAGATACGATACGCTTCATTTCGATTGCCCATCTTCAGATGCAGCTTGATCAACTCACGTCCGTCGATCTCGGAATCAGGGGCAAGTGACAGTATTTTTTGCATACTGTCCACCGCTAGCGTACGATTACCCTGACTTTGAAAATACCCGTACCATTTACGCAGCACACGAACATACGTGGCTTTGATCTCCAACTGTTTGGCGGTAGCCCAACTGAAATCGCAAGCTTCCATATACTCGCCTGTGTACATCTGGTTCATTTTGTCATATGACCGTTCATCCATCTCCGCTTCGGCCCATGTGTTGCTAAGTAACTGCTCAAATTCGGTTACATCGACCGTGATCCCATCCACAACAGCGACGAATCCTTGATCCGCTTTGCGTATATGGATTGGAATCTGATGTTCCGCCAAACTTCTCCTTAAATAGGACAGACATGTATATAAATACGTTTTCGCCTTGTTCAAATCGTACCCTAGCCATAACGCCTCAATGATCGAAGCGGTATTCACAGACTTTCCTGCATAATGGATCAGAAACGCGCAAAGCTCCTTTTCCTTCTTCGTTTTCCATGTCAGCACCTTGTTCTCGTCACTCGGCAACCCGATATGGAAGCCTCCTAGGCAGTTGACGGTCGGGGCCATGCTTCCGCTCTGGCGCACCTGAATGACGGACTCGGATAAAGATTGTTTAATCCGCGCAACCGTATTCTGCAATCTGTCTATCGTAAAAGGCTTCAGCAGATAATCCGTCGATTGAATTTCAAATGCCTCGACCGCATATTCCGCATAGGCCGTGGTGAAAACGATCGGCATGCGAGGTAACCTGCTTCTTATTTTTCTGGCAACTTCAGTGCCCTTCATTCCCGGCATTTGATTATCCAGAAACACTGCATCCACAGGAGAGTTAGCTAACGCTTCAATCGCTTGAATCGGATTCATATACGTTCCTACTATATGGATATTTCCTATTTGTCCAAGCAAAATTTCCAATAAATCCAGCGCATCTTCTTCATCATCAATGAGCATTACACGAATCATCGACCTTGGTCTCCTTACTTATTGCAAGCATTTCCTTATAAGAAATTTCGACAAAAAGTGAGGTGAATCCTTTATTTTTTGCTCGTGAGGCTACAGGTTGAATTCGTGGGAAAAGCTGCTCAAGGCTCCGATCACCATAAAAACAAAGACACCCGAATGAGTGTCTTTACGGAAGTGAGCTGAGGATCAGCAAATCCACAATTCTCTGATAACTGAACAAAAGGGACCCAATACCTATGCTACCGGACAAAGTATCCCATTGACTCTGGGTATGCGAGAAAACATCGCGTGGTTATTTCTATAAGATATTCCCAATTTTTAAATCATCATTTCCAAGTTCCTGTAACAAGAGATTTTACTTTGGCGTTTTGTATTGAACTTAAGAAAATTTGCAACTCACCGTATACATCATTAAGTTTAGATTTGTTGGAATAGAATTCTATGTTATTTGAACTTTCGCTTAGAATAAGCTTTCCACCTAATCCTTCCAGTGTTATTTCAATGTTATTACTACCAGGAGTATAATAGTAAATTACATTGTCATTTACTGCTGCCTCTTGTTCTAAAAAAAGAAGTGTTTCACGTATATTATTTTTATATGGGACTGCATAAACAACTCTATCAAAAATACTAAATGACAAACTCGTTAAGACCTCCCGGAATTCTTTGATCTTACCATAATGGATAACAAGCTCATTTTTCATGATATATTTTTTGGGATTAATTTCATCTTGTTCCACAAGTACTTGTATATAAAAATCTTCATTACAATCAATATTTCCCCATTCAGTTGTTAGCTCAACAGAAATTTGAGAGGCTCTATAGATATCCACTTCTTGTATCTGCTTTAAATAATCCTGGATTTCTTCTTCAATATCATTTTTAGCTATTCTAACCAAAAAATCTTTAGATGATTTACTGTGAGTAGTAGGTTCATTATGTCCTCCTCGTCCCCCTCTATATCCGGATAAATTTTTAACAAAACCTCTCTTCAAACTATAAAAATATTGTATATTTAAGTTTATATTTGCATCATCTTTGAATACAACTGGTGCTACTGTCATTGATTCTGATAGTGTAGGTACCTTGACTTTACTGGTATTTGTGTGTTTAGCTACTTTTTTCTTTACTTTAGATTGCGAAGCTTTGGTTAAGGCCTCAGCTGACTGTCTTACCAAGAACTCTCTAGTTAAACCACCGAAAAACCAAGGTGTTTGAGATTTATCTTCACCGTGTTCTTTTTTTACAAAATAAGGTACATTTTCATATAAATATTCTTGCAGAGAGGATGAAGTTAGTTCGCCATTAGCCCTGTATATTGTAGAAGGAGCATTCCCTGTAAGAGCTTGTACAACATGATAAGTCCATGTCCCATGTGATAAAATATCGCTTCCGTATGACTTCTCTCCATTTTTACAAGAAGCAAAAGCAACTTGATATTCTAAATCTTTTAATAATTCGAATGGATCACGTTTTACAGTTTCCTTACCTCGCTGAAGTGAACTTATTGGCATTCCGCTGTGGCAACTATCTAGAAATATTGTTACTCTTTTGAAGTTTCGAATTTGAACGAATAATTCATCAAGTGCTAAAGCCGTATTTGTAATATTTGAATATGCAGTATCATAAGTAATCAGAAATTGTTGCCCGGAGCAAATTTCACCATGGCCTGCAAAAAAGAAAATCAATTCATCATTCTCTTCTACTTCATAAACTAATCGTTGTAGTGTCGACATTATAAAGGAAGTTGTGGCTTGTTCATTGACCAATAAATGAATATTTTTTTCTTCGCATCCATTCTGCTGCATTGCTTGTTGAAAAGAAATCGCATCATTTGTAGCAAATGCAACGGAATTAATATTGCTATGTTTATATGCTTCAACACCTATGACAACTGCATATCTCATATACTGTTATAATCTCCTTATAAAAATAATCGTTTTCGAATCACGATTATTTTAATACCATTTATCCTTATGAACATGCTGCATAGTGTACTTCAAATTACTAAGGCCCTCAAGGTAAATCATTGCTTTTGTAATGTTTTTTATTTCCTCTAGGTCATTTGTGCCTCCAATAGCTCTAATATTAAAATGACCAAGCTCTAACCGCTCCACGAGATCTATTACCTCCATTACCTTGGATTTAAATGCTAAGTAATCCATATATGGAGTACTTCTACTTGCCCGCTTCTCTTCTTCAAAAACCTCCCTTGCTGTAGGAGCATATACAGGTACTTTAATGTTGACTGCTTCCTCTTGTAGTTTGTCGGTAGGTACAAATTTCGCAGCCCTTCCACTATTATCTTTAATAATAAATTCAGGATATCGCTTTTCTAGATCCCATAACGATGATCTATATTTCCCGTGCCCTTGACCATCTGGTGGAATTGATGCTTTTAATTCTTCCTCTGTTTTAAATTTTAAATCAGCCAAGCTTAGCCCTTTTGGAAATTTTACCAGTATTTTCAATGCAGCTTTACGAATAATCTCAGAAGCTGGTTTTTTCACTATGGTTTCTCCAATCATTCAATATACAACTAAGATAACTTAGTTAATTAGAATAGTCAATAAATTAACCTTTAAAAAAATCACTGAATCTCAAAAAATTATTAAAGAGATAGAAGAGTTCTTTGAGACCAGATTAAACGTCTTGTAAACTAAAATGAGCCAGTCTGAATTTATTCGGATTCTGGCTTATTTCGTTTTGTGGATGCAATTTCTTGTGGGGTGGAAATTCCAGTTGCTCATCCCGAACAATTATTTAGTTTCTATATTTTGTATATATTACTTTCGAATATATTGATTACATTTACTTTTGTAGTACATCCAGCTTCTCAATAGCAAAAATCCACAACCTCATTCGGTTGTGGATTTTGCATGTGGAAGTAATGGGAGTATTGAAATGTCCATCTGCTCACCGATGACTACCCTAGTGGTACATTTCAATGCCGTGCTCCCTCCGCTCACGCTCCAGTCCGTGCGGGCGAACCCTCGAGGGGTTCAACTCCTAATCACCCATACAAAAGAAAAAGCACCCTCAATGGGTGCGTTCTTCTTTGTATGGAGGTGAGGGGAGTCGAACCCCTGTCCGAAAATATTGCCACACAGGCATCTACGGGTGTAGTCACAGTTTTGATGTCACCCGAGCATCGCCCCGTAACCGGCTATGCGTTGGGTCAGCCTGATTGTCTTCCTACGTCCGACCCCAGGCGGAGACCAAACGTCGTATCCCACTATAGTTGAGCCCCTATCCCAGTCACATGGGCGATGCTGAGTAGAAGCACGCTAACAGGTTATTAAGCTGCTAAAGCGTAGTTGTTTTGTGTTTTGCCATTTAATAGGCTTTAGCGTTTTATAGTGGACGCGGCCCCACTACCCGCAACCCGCGCTCAAACTATCCCCGTCGAATCCAAGAACACCCCCGGATTGCCTTCGTAACCGTCAGAGACGGTGAAGGTTAAAAGGACAAGCTGTAGAGCCAAGTTACACTTGAAATCTCTTCGTTACATTTACTAGTATACCATTAAGCTGATGAAATATGAACACTAGGTTCATGGAAGACAAGGTGTTACCTTCCAATACACCCAAGCTATCTGGCAATCTTCTGCTTCTCACGCAATGCGCGTTGAATATCGCGCTGTGCATCTTTCTTGGCAGCAGACTCACGCTTGTCGTATTGTTTCTTCCCTTTACCAATGCCAATAAGAAGCTTCGCGTAGCCATTCCGGATGTACACTTTCAATGGAACGACCGTATAGCCTTCTTGCTTAGCCTGGCCTAGTATTTTGGCGATTTGTACTTTCTTCAACAATAGCTTCCGCGTCCGTGTAGGATCTTCCGGATTGCTGCGGTTCCCTTGTTCGAAAGGGCTAATGTGCATATTATGTACAAATGCTTCGCCATTCCGAATCGTCGAAAAGCTGTCGCCAATGTTGGCTTTACCTGCCCGTAAGGATTTGATCTCCGTGCCAGTCAGGACAAGACCGCATTCATACGTATCTTCAATGAAATAATCGTGTGAAGCCTTTTTATTCTGAGCGAGTAGTTTGCCATCAGCCTTTTTAGTTGCCACGTGAGATCCTCCTCCCGCACGCTAAAATGCAGGTAAATCTTGCTACAATGTGCAACCTATTGTAGCAAGATCAAGCCCGAAAAGCAAGAAGCGGCGACTATCTCCGCCGCTTCTTGCTACCATCGCCGTCGTCGCTCCGGCGACGACCGCCCTTGGCGAGCGCGTTCACGCCGCTCGCCCAATCCATGCCGCTGCGCTCCGATGCAGCGCTACCGCCACCGCCCGCTTGGGCTTCGCCCCCAAGCGAAACCCCACGGCCACGCTCGCCGCCTTGGCCAACCCCGCTATCAGTCCGCCCTGCGCCGACTGACTGCAATCGTTGGCGCAAGCTGCCGCCTTCGCCAATCTTTCCGCCTTTTTCGCGCTTGTCGCTCCAAGGCTTACTACCACCCTTGCCGCGGCGTGATTTCCCTTGACCTGCTGAATTACCTTGGAAGGCTCCACCTTGACCTTCACCAGTTCCAATACCAGCAATGTTCTCTGCTTTGCCATCTCCACTTCCAGCAAAGCCCTCAGCTCTTTTTTGGCCCTGCCCCTGGCCGCCCTTACCCCTAGATCTTCTACGACCTCTCTCTGTTCCTGCCGCGCCCTCTGTACCAACAGCGCCTTCGGCAGCCCCGGGAGCAGCCATCTCGATCCGACGAGCAGCACCATTATCGCCACGCCCACGCTTCTTCCCTTGACCTGTCCCTGAGTCTCCACGTGTCCCTGGATTCCCGGTTGTTTGGTTCGCAGTCCCACCTTGCCCAACCACAGGTTGCGCCTTCGCAAAGCCACCTTTACCTTTGTACCCGCCTTTGCCCTTCTCAGGTCTACCGTTCGTTCCACCCTTGCCCTTTTCTGGCCGACCAGATCTGCCGTTATCCGACTTACCACGGAAACCTTTAAACCCGCCTGCACCTTTGAACTTGCCTCCACCACCGCCGCCGCGGTTAAATGCCCCCTCTTTGCGAGGCTTCATATCCAACAATTCAAAATCAATCGTATGATCTTCCATACTCACGCGCGCAACGCGCACCTTAATGCTGTCGCCAAGTCGATAAATTTTGGAGGTACGCTCACCAATTAGAGCATGTTGCTTCTCATGATGATTGTAGTAATCATCCGTCAAATCACTCAATCGAATTAAGCCTTCAACTGTGTTGTCTAACTCAATGAACATACCGAAGCCCGTCACGCTCGAGATAATACCCTCGAACTCCTCACCAACTTTATCCAGCATGTACTGTGCTTTCTTCAAAGCTTCTGTATCACGTTCTGCATCAACAGCAACACGCTCACGCTCGGAGGACTGCTGGGCAATATCGTTCATACGCGAAGCTAAATAATCATGTCGTTTATCTGGAAGGGTGCCACCATTCTCCAACACTTCACGAATAACCCGATGGATAACCAAATCCGGATAACGACGAATCGGTGAGGTGAAATGGGAATAAAACTCCGCAGCTAGGCCAAAATGGCCCAAACTCTGTGCATCATACTTAGCCTGCTTCATTGAGCGCAGCATCACTTTACTAATCACGGTTTCTTCCGGTGTTCCCTTAATATCTTCTAACAAAGCCTGCAAGGAACGCGCATGAATTGCCCCACCTTTACCGCCACGCATCGCATAGCCAAAGGTTGTAACGAACTCCATGAAGTTCATCAATTTCTCGGAATCCGGATCCTCATGCACGCGATACAAGAACGGCACTTTCAACCATGAGAAATGCTCAGCAACCGTCTCATTGGCGGCTAGCATGAACTCCTCGATCATCATTTCAGCGACAGAGCGCTCTCTTTTGACAATATCAGTTGGCTTACCATCCGCATCTACGAGGATCTTAGACTCTTCAAAGTCGAAATCAATCGCACCGCGCTTCATCCGTCTGGAACGCAATCTAGCTGCTAGTTCTTCCATCCGTTTGAAGTCTTCCATTAAATACGCATATTTCTCCACGATTTCTGGCTCTGCCTCACCTGTCAGCAGCTTGCGTACATTCGTATAGGTCATTCGTTCTTTTGTTTTGATGACACTGGTGAAAATCTCATGATTAACGACCTTCAAATCCGCGTCAAATTCCATTTCACACGACATGGTCAACCGGTCTACTTGCGGGTTCAACGAACAAATCCCGTTCGATAAACGGTGAGGCAGCATCGGAATCACACGATCGGTCAAATACACGGAGCATCCGCGATTGTAAGCTTCAATATCAAGTGCCGTACCTTCTCGCACATAGTAACTCACATCGGCAATATGCACGCCAAGTCGAACGTTCCCATTGTCCAAAAGCTCCACATTCACAGCATCATCCAAATCCTTGGCATCTTCACCATCAATCGTTACAATGGTTTTCGCACGAAGATCACGACGACCTTGCCCGATGATTTCTTCTTCTGTAATCGAATCTGGCGCCGCTTCTGCTTCCGCCAAAACTTCTGGTTGGAACGCCTCCGGCAATTGATGTTTGCGTATGATCGCCAAAATATCGACACCTGGATCATCCTTATGACCCAGAATCTCAATCACTTCACCCTCAGCCGCGGAACGGCCTTCTGGATAATTCACAATTTTCACGACGACCTTTTGTCCAGAGACTGCTCCCATAAAAGCATGCTGCGGGATGAAAATATCTCTTGTCACCCGTTTATCATCTGCAATGACGAAGGCATACGTATCTTGGCTTTGAAAAACGCCAACGATCTGCGAGTTCGCCCGTGTAATCACACGTACAACTTCGCCTTCTAGACGGCCGCCGCCTTGGCTGCGCGATGTGACTTTCACGAATACGATATCGCCGTTCATCGCTGTATTTAGGTCGTGTGCATTAATGTATACGTCCGGGTGTTCACGGTCTTCAGGAATTAAGAATGCAAAACCCTTCGCATGGGCCTGCAGCTTGCCTCGCACCAAATTCATCCGTTCAGGAACGCCATAACGATCATTGGGGCTCCTTACGATATGGCCGCTTTCTTCTAATTGATTGAGCATTTTTATAAAATCCTTAAACTCATTCGCACTGCCAATTCCGAAGTGTTTCTCAAGTTCTTTATAGGACATAGGCTTATAAGCCTCTTCTTGCATCAAACTTACGATCTCGTTCTCTTTTATCATATACACTCTTCACCTTCTTGTTGTTGTTCTAGTCCGCCGTTCTCATGTCCCTTAATCCATAGTATGCCGTTTGCAGCGAAAGGATAAACGCAGAAATATCCGCATATATCTGCTCCCGCTCTTGATCTAGCAATAAACCATGGGAGGATTCCTTATAAAAATGCAATTCCGATACCTGTGACCCGACGCTATTCCGTAGATACACTGCGCTGTTAGGATGGACGATTCCATCCTTATTTCCTTGCCCGATCCAGATCGGAGCATCTACCCGCGGTAGCAATTTCTTTACTTCCTTGACTAACTTTCTTAAGCTGACGACACAGCGAATCGGCGTTTTGGTATATGCACATGACTCGTCCAACAATGTGGAGATCTTCTTGGGTTTTTTCTCTATGTAAGGCAATACATACTGCATAACTCCAGCTAGCGCCAATTTCCTTGTCGTAAAGAAAAACGGTGTAGCCAGTGAGATAATGCCCGCAGCAGCGCGTTCTCCCCCCAATTTCAAAGCAAGGAGTCCGCCCATCGAATGTCCCATGATCACAACTCGCTTGCAGCGAGCGGCTAGCTCATCGTAACTCTCCAGCACATGCCCATACCAATCCGTCCATCCGGTGCGCCTCATATCCTCAGGCGAAGTGCCATGCCCTGGCAATCTGAGCGCTTGAATCGTGTACCCTTCGTCTCGCAAGATATAGCCAATTCTTCTGAATTCCGAAGGTGATCCTGTGAAGCCATGAATCATCAAAATGCCTGTTCCCTGCTTCTCGCCATGCCCTTTCCAGTAGAAGGGCTCTGTCGACCTATAAATCCGCTCTTCCTTAATGATGACTCATCCTTTCACCAACACTTATACAAAAATGAAAAAACAGCAGGAGTATAGTTCCCCTGCTGTTATCGTTTTATGTGTGTTAGCTTTTCACTACGTATGCTACGACAATAGAAAGAATAAAGAATGCAGCAGCAAGACCCATTGTTGCACGGGACAAAAATAGTTCCAAACCACGAGCTTTTTGTTTACCAAATAAGTGCTCAGCGCCACCGGAAATGGCACCGGACAAGCCTGCGCTTTTCCCTTTTTGTAAAAGGACAATCGCAATTAATCCAACCGAAGCTATGATTAACAAAATTTTCATAAAGATTAACATATTAGCACCCCAATTGCCGATTCTTTGCCTTATACAACTAGCATAAGTATTTTAACATAGTTCGTCCAGGAACACAACAAAACGGCCTAAACGAAGCATCAGCACCTAGTCGCGATATGACCCCATCGCAGTAGGCCTACTACTTGCATTTCTAGCTCTCTTGCTTCGCCCTAAGAAGGCACCAACCGCTTGCTTCGCACACCACAGCGCGAACAGCGTAAACCCGATCGCCCAAACAATGGCAGGTATCCCTGTGTGGTTGGCCAAATTACTCGCATCACCAGCACTCCGGCTGTTTTGCAACGCATATACGATCAGCGAGCCCGGGCCGAACACCGACTCCTCCAAGCATAAGAACGCCAGCAGCAGGTAGTAAAAATCGCGCAGCCACTTCGGCGCGAGCGCCAAAGCCAGCACGGTCATAAGAATAAAACCGAGCAGGAACGAAACGCCGAAGCTATTCCGTACGAACAGCACCAGTGACAACGCAGACAGCGCCGTCATCACTTGCAATCCCAGCTTCTGCTTGCCTCTAGCGTACGCCGAGAACAAAAACCAAGCAAACAGCGAGGCGGTCATATATCCCGCCAGCGAGACTGGGATGACCGCCCATGACTTGGTCATGGACGAGTAGGTGACGCCGCTGTGATCCCTGTACAGCTCGATGTACATGACCTTGCCGGACAGCGCAAGTGTCGCAACTGCATGCCCGAACTCATGTACCATCGTGTCCAGGTTCCGAAAAAATGAGGAAGGAATCCAGTGCGTCAGCACCGCGGAGCCTATTAGGAACAGGATCGTTTTTACCCAGTTGCTCAAAAGCATAACCTCCCTTGCATTGGACGACTTTACCCTCATTATACGCCAAAACGGGCAGGTGTAAGCCACCTGCCCGCCATATCATTACATACGGATGTATTACTTGAAGTTTCTCAAGTTGTAGAATGCTTTTTTACCAGCGTATTGAGCAACAGTGAACAACTCGTCTTCGATACGAAGAAGTTGGTTGTATTTCGCTACGCGGTCCGTACGGGACGGAGCACCTGTTTTGATTTGACCAGCGTTTGTAGCAACCGCGATGTCAGCGATTGTGCTGTCTTCGCTCTCACCGGAACGGTGGGAGATAACAGCTGTGTAACCAGCGCGTTTTGCCATTTCGATCGCATCAAAAGTCTCAGTAAGCGTACCAATTTGGTTAACTTTAACCAAGATGGAGTTACCGATGTTTTCTTCGATCCCTCTGGAAAGACGCTCAGTGTTCGTAACGAACAGATCGTCACCAACGAGTTGAATTTTGTTACCCAATTTCTCAGTAAGCAATTTCCAACCTTCCCAATCGTCTTCGGAGCAACCATCTTCAACAGTGATGATTGGGTATTTATCAACCCATGCAGCCAAGAAGTCAACCCACTCAGCGGATGTGAAGGATTTGCCTTCGCCTTCAAGGTGGTATTTACCATCTTTGAAGAACTCCGTGGAAGCAACGTCCATACCCAAGAATACGTCAACACCTGGTTTGTAACCAGCGTTTTCGATAGCTGTAAGGATTGTCGTGATGGCTTCTTCGTTGGATTTGAAGTTAGGAGCGAATCCGCCTTCGTCGCCAACTGCTGTGTTAAGGCCTTTTTCTTTCAATACGGATTTCAAGCTATGGAAAATCTCAGCGCCAATGCGAAGAGCTTCTTTGAAAGTTGGAGCGCCAACTGGCAGAACCATGAACTCTTGAACGTCAACGTTGTTGTCAGCATGTGCCCCACCGTTGATGATGTTCATCATTGGAACTGGAAGTGTTTTGGCATTGAATCCACCAAGGTAAACGTACAATGGCACGTCCAAAGCGTCAGCAGCTGCGCGAGCAACAGCCATGGAAACAGCTAGAATTGCGTTAGCTCCCAATTTAGCTTTGTTAGGAGTACCGTCAAGCTCGATCATTTTGTTGTCGATGCCAACTTGATCAAGAGCGTCTAGACCGATGATTTCAGGAGCGATGATTTCATTTACGTTCTCAACAGCTTTCAGAACGCCTTTACCAAGGTAACGACCTTTGTCACCATCACGAAGCTCAACAGCCTCGTATGCGCCTGTGGAAGCGCCTGAAGGGACGATAGCACGGCCGAAAGCGCCGGACTCTAGGTATACTTCTACTTCAACCGTTGGGTTACCGCGGGAATCCAATACTTCGCGTGCGTAAACATCAGAAATAATTGTCATTGTGATAAAACACTCCTTCAATAAAATAAGTTTAGTTTTACTTGTTTACAATTGTTGTGCCGGTCATTTCTTCCGGAAGCTTTACTTCTAAGAAGTCTAGCATCGTTGGTGCAATATCTGCCAGAATTCCGCCATCTCTTAGTGTAACAGATTTGTCTGTCACAATAAAAGGCACCGGATTCGTTGTATGTGCTGTGTTGCGTGAGCCGTCTGCATTCGTAACGACATCGGCATTTCCGTGATCCGCTGTGATGCAGACTACGCCGCCTTTAGCTAGAATAGCTTCGACTACTTTACCAAGACACTCGTCTGTCGCTTCAATTGCTTTGACCGTTGGCTCCAGCAATCCAGAGTGACCTACCATGTCAGGGTTGGCAAAGTTCAAGATGATCACATCATGACGCTCCGCTTCTACTTCTTTAACCACTGCGTCTGCCAATTCATAAGCGCTCATTTCCGGTTGCAAGTCATAGGTAGCAACCTTCGGTGAAGGAATCAACAAGCGAGTCTCGCCTGGCAATTCAGCATCACGACCACCGCTGAAGAAGAACGTCACGTGCGGATACTTTTCAGTTTCTGCTGCGCGAAGCTGTTTCAAACCGTTCTGAGCCAACACCTCACCAAGCGTGTTATCGAGATTTTTCGGTTTGTACGCTACGAAACCGTCTACAGACTCGCTGAACAGCGTAAGACAGACGTAGTAGAGGTTTTTAGCGACTTTAGGACCACGATCAAAGCCGCGGAAGTCTTCATTCGTAAAGACCTGCGAAAGCTGAATCGCGCGGTCAGGACGGAAGTTAAAGAAGATCACGGCATCGCCTGACTCTACAAGTCCTACCGGCTGACCATCATCACCAACGATAACCGTTGGCATAACGAACTCGTCATAGACGGATTTCTCGTAAGACTCCTCGATCGCTTTCATCGGATCCGTGTAGGTTGGGCCATCGCCATACACCATGGCGCGGTAGGATTTCTCCGTACGCTCCCAGCGTTTGTCGCGGTCCATCGCATAATAGCGGCCTTGTACAGTCGCAATTTTGCCTACGCCGACTTCTTCGATTTTGCTCAAAAGACTCGCCATATACCCCTTCGCAGAGTCTGGAGCCACGTCGCGGCCGTCCAGGAATGCGTGGATGTAAACGTCATTGAACTCTTCTTTTTTCGCTAATTCCAATAGAGCAAACAAATGTTGAATGTGACTGTGTACGCCGCCATCAGAAAGTAAACCGTACAGGTGCAGCTTCTTGCCGTTCTCTTTGGCATGACGAAGTGCGCCGACAATCGTTTCATTATCGTAAAATTCACCATCACGAATCGATTTCGAAATCCGCGTCAGATCCTGATAAACCACACGGCCAGCGCCGATGTTCAGGTGTCCTACTTCAGAATTTCCCATCTGGCCTTCTGGCAAACCTACAGCCTCACCACAAGCCGTGAGGGTTGTATGAGGGAACGTAGACCAGTAACGGTCATAGTTAGGCTTTTTGGCATGAGCAACCGCATTCCCCTGCTCTTCCGAGCGGAGTCCGAAGCCATCGAGAATGATGAGTGCTACCGGTTTCGGTCTGGACATGTTACTTCGCCCCCTGGACGAGTTGGATGTAGGAAGTGGACTCAAGGCTCGCTCCGCCTACAAGTGCGCCGTCAATGTCAGGCTGTGCCATATACTCAGCGATGTTGTTCGGCTTCACGCTGCCGCCATATTGGATGCGAACTGCATCTGCAACTGCTGGGCCATAAAGACCGCTAACCAAAGTACGGATATAGCCAATTACGTCTTGTGCATCTTCCGCAGTGGAAGATTTACCTGTACCGATCGCCCAAATTGGCTCATAAGCGATAACGACTTGTGCTGCTTGCTCTGCACTCAGACCAGCGAAAGCTGCTTCTGTTTGTACTTTACAAACGTCTTTCGTTTGACCCGCTTCACGCTCTTCCAACTTCTCGCCTACACAAAGAATTGGTTTCAAGCCGTGTTTGAAAGCCGCAACGACTTTCTTGTTCACGATTTCGTCAGACTCAGCGAAGTAAGCTCTACGCTCGGAGTGACCGATGATGACATACTCAACGCCAAGGTCTTTCAGCATTACGCCGCTGATTTCACCAGTGAATGCACCGTTATCTTCAAAGTGAAGGTTTTGTGCGCCAACATGAACGTTAGTACCTTTTGTAGCTTCAACAAGCGCAGGAAGGTTTGTGAAAGGGGAGCAAATAACGCTCTCCACGCCTTCTACTGTGCTGCCTTTTACTTCGTTCACGAAGCTGATTGCTTCGGAAACGGTTTTGAACATTTTCCAGTTACCCGCGATAATCGGTGTTCTACTCATGAGTTAAGGCTCCTTAAAGTTATTCGTCAGAATAACTGACGTCGAAAGCATACGCTTGTGTATGAAAAATAATTTCTTATTTGTCGTTAAGTGCTACTACACCTGGCAATGCTTTACCTTCCATGAATTCCAAGGAAGCGCCGCCGCCTGTGGACATGTGGTTCATTTGCTCAGCCAAGTGGAATTTCTCAGTTGCAGCAGCGGAATCGCCACCACCGATAACTGTGTAACCTTCCGTGTCTGCACATGCTTGTGCTACTGCACGTGTACCGTGGGAGAAAGGCTCAATTTCGAATACGCCCATCGGTCCGTTCCAAACAACAAGTTTGGATTTTGCGATAACGTCTGCATACATTTCACGTGTTTTCGGTCCGATGTCAATGCCTTCCCAATCTGCAGGAATGCTGTCAATGCCAACGATTTGCGTGTTCGCATCTGCGCCAAATTTATCAGCAACAACGATATCCACTGGAAGCAAGAAGTTAACGCCTTTTTCTTTGGCTTTCGCAATAAAGCTAAGCGCTAAATCAAGCTTCGAATTGTCCAGAAGTGATTTACCGATTTCATAGCCTTGTGCTTTCAAGAATGTATAGGAAAGACCGCCGCCAATCAAGACGTTGTCTGCAATGTTCAGAAGGTTCTCAATGACTGCAATTTTGTCTTTTACTTTGGATCCACCAACGATCGCTGTGAAAGGACGCTCTGGGTTGTTCAATGCTTTACCAAGAACATCAAGCTCTTTCTCCATCAAAAGACCGGAAACAGCTGGGATATAAGCAGCAATGCCTGAAGTCGAAGCATGTGCACGGTGAGCAGCACCGAAAGCATCATTCACGAATAGATCAGCTAGATCAGCAAAAGCTTTTGCCAATTCAGGATCATTCTTCTCTTCACCTTCGTTGAAACGAACGTTTTCAAGCAAAAGAACGTCGCCATTTTCAAGCGCATCAACTTGTGCTTTCACGATTTCACCAACGGATTGATCCGCTTTGATCACGTTTTGCCCCAGAAGCTCAGCCAATTTCGCAGCAACTGGTGTTAAACGAAGCTCTTCAACCACTTGACCGTTTGGACGACCAAAATGCGCAGCAAGAATTACTTTAGCGCCTTGCTCAACTAAGAATTTAATCGTAGGAAGCGTTTCTCTGATACGTGTATCGTCAGTGATTTGTCCGTTTTCTACAGGCACGTTGAAATCAACGCGAACAAATACTCTTTTACCAGCTACTTCAACATCGCGAACACTTTTCTTATTCATCGTAAAGGCCTCCTAAAAGTTTTCGTCAGAAAACTGACTTCGTAAGCATTAGCTCTGGCATGTATGGTTATCTACCGGTTCTATCTTTTTCCATGTGTAAATCGCACATAAAGAGGAGAATCTCTTCTCCCCTTCATGTGGTTTTCCAGTTGATGAATTATGAAATTACAGACCTTTTTTCGCGATGAAAGCTACCAAGTCAACAACGCGGTTGGAGTAACCCCACTCGTTATCGTACCAGGAAACAACTTTCAACATGTTGTCGCCAACTACCATTGTGGACAATGCATCGATTGTCGAGGAAGCTGGGTCACCATTGAAGTCGCTGGATACAAGTGCATCTTCTGTGTAGTTAAGAATGCCTTTAAGAGGGCCTTCGGAAGCTGCTTTCAAAGCTGCGTTTACTTCGTCAACAGTTACGTTAACTTTAAGCTCAACAACCAAATCAGTTACGGATACGTTAGGTGTAGGAACACGCATTGCCATACCGTTCAATTTGCCTTTAAGCTCAGGAAGTACTAGACCGATTGCTTTTGCTGCGCCAGTGCTGGAAGGAATGATGTTCTCAGCTGCTGCACGAGCACGACGAAGGTCTTTATGTGGAACGTCTAGAACGGATTGGTCATTTGTGTACGAGTGAACAGTTGTCATCATACCTTTTACGATTCCGAAGCTATCGTTGATAACTTTCGCGAAAGGAGCTAGACAGTTTGTTGTACAAGAAGCGTTGGAGATGATTGTGTGTGCAGCTGGATCGTATTTGTCTTCGTTAACACCAAGTACGATTGTGATATCTTCGTCAGAAGCTGGAGCGGAAATGATAACTTTCTTAGCTCCACCTTTCAAGTGAAGTTCTGCTTTTTCTTTCGCTGTGAAAATACCAGTGGATTCGATTACGATTTCAGCGCCTACAGAAGCCCATGGCAGATCCCCAGGGTTACGCTCAGCAAAAACTTTGATGGAACGACCGTTAACGATCAATTCGCCTTCGCCAGCTTCAACTGTAGCGTCTAGTTTACCGTGAGTAGTGTCATATTTAAGCAAGTGAGCCAATGTTTTAACGTCTGTCAAATCGTTAACTGCTACGATTTGTACATCTGGGTTGTTCAATGCTGCGCGGAATACGTTACGACCAATACGTCCGAAACCGTTAATACCTACTTTTGTTGTCATCGTCATTTCCTCCTAAGATTACATAAATATTATATTTCAAAACGCAGCCATGAATGGCTTACGTTATGATGGCAACTTTCAGCTATACATGCTTCATGATTTCTAAGGCAGCTGCTTCATCTGTAACAAGTACATCTTCTTGCCCATGTCGTAGTACAGAAGCGATCGCTTCCCCCTTGCTCTTCCCGCCAGCAACACCAATCACAACCTCAACACGCTGCAGATCTTCCAGTCGAAGTCCGACTGTCGGCATCTTATGAACCACATTTCCTTGGCGGTCAAAATAATAACCAAGCGCCTCAGCAAGTGCACCATCAGCTCTCAGACTGCTCGTAGTATCATTATCTACTTTACGTCTGCGTGCCATGACCATAGCATCTCCGATACCATGTACAACAATGCGACAACTGCGCACCGCGTTTACAACTTCCTGAATCTGTGGATCTTGAATCAGCGATTGATACGCTTCTTCCCCAAGATGATCTGGCACATGCAGCAACCTGTATTTCCCGCCAGTTTTCTTGGCCATGATGGAAGCAATCGTGTTCGCTTGCATATCCACACTTTCACCAAGTCCTCCACGTGCAGGAACGAACCAACTACCTTTCATCGAAGACGAGATAGCTAGGTTATTAGCGATCTGAGCCATGGTCGACCCACCTGTTACCGCGATGATATC
This sequence comes from Paenibacillus sp. 2RAB27, assembly GCF_052115445.1. Lineage (NCBI taxonomy): Bacteria > Bacillati > Bacillota > Bacilli > Caryophanales > Paenibacillaceae > Paenibacillus > Paenibacillus sp. 2RAB27. Next base: position 19,213 of record NZ_JBFRGR010000028.1, on the reverse strand, counting down.
ATCTTTGGCGACATATTTACGCAAGGCGGCCGCGCCAGCGCGTCCAAGCTCTTTCTTCGTAAATACGGAAGTGTCGGAATCCCCAGGTACGATAATCACATTGGAGATGTGAAAAGCTTTGGCAATGCTATCTTCCAGATCTGTTAAGCCAAACGCCATCTTAATGATCGGCTGCATGTCTTCCAGCAGTTGACGACCAGACTCGCTGATCTTCATGCCGCTTGCGTCCGACTCCAGAAGCCCTAGCTCCTTCAGGAAATCGACTTCACCGCGCAGTACGCGCTCCGTCATGTCGAGTGAGGACGCTAACGTCCTTCGTCCGACAACACCGGAGACCAAGATGTGTTGCAGAATCGAGTAGCGTTTCTTCATGATGTCCATAAGATCAGGCATGAGCTGTTTCTGAATGTCTAGAATCTCTCTCATAGGACGACTTCCAACGCTCCCGATCCAATGTAGGACGTTTTTTGTCCCAGGTATACATTTTATGTCCCACCCGGGTGAAAAAAAAGTTCCTTGCACAATTCCGTATTTCGTTTCTCGTTTACAGTTCTTATTATAACCATTTCCTTCGCAACATTCAACATTTGTTCAAACATTTTTCTCCAAATAGGCCTGTAAGGGCTTACCATCTTGCTTTTTATGGAAAGCTGACTTATAATAACCCTTGCTTCACTTTTTCTACTACTATGCGCCCGTGGTCCAATGGATATGACGTAGGCCTCCGAAGCCTGAGATAAAGGTTCGATTCCTTTCGGGCGCGTCCAACAAATCAGCTACAAGAGTTACGGTTTAATCGCCAAATCAGCTCTGAAGCTGATTTTTTTTGCGTTTAGTTTGACCTTTCTTGACCTTCAGACGTTTTTTCGTTATCATACTTGTAGATACTGTAAATAGTATGTACCCAATAGTAGGTAATCCAACCCCAAGGAGGTCATTCTCATGAGTTTTATTCCTATGGTCGTCGAACAGGACGCGCGCGGTGAAAGAGGATATGACATCTACTCTCGCTTGCTGAAAGACCGCATTATATTCTTAGGCACGGGTGTCAACGATGTTGTGGCGAATTCCATCATTGCTCAGTTGCTCTTCTTGGCCGCTCAAGATCCTGATAAAGATATCTCGCTTTACATTAACAGCCCAGGCGGCTCCATCACAGCCGGTATGGCGATCTTCGACACGATGCAGTTCATCAAACCAGACGTATCCACGATCTGTGTAGGTATGGCCGCTTCCATGGGTGCATTCTTGCTCACTGCTGGTGCCAAAGGCAAGCGTTACGCGCTTCCGAACAGCGAAGTCATGATTCACCAACCACTTGGCGGCGCAGAAGGTCAAGCCTCTGATATCGAGATTCGGGCTAAGCGTATTTTGAAAATGAGAGATAACCTGAACACCATCCTAGCAGAGCGCACGGGACAAACGTTCGAGCGCATCGAGAAGGATACGGACCGTGATAACTTCATGAGTGCTAAAGAAGCAGCCGAATACGGACTCATCGATAAAGTCATCGAGCGCGTCTAATCATTTCATACATGAAAAAACCAGCCTGAACTTCATTGCTCACATGAGCTTTGATGTTCGGCTGGTTTTTTTAATTCATCATTTCTTCTCATCCAATGGGTAGAAAATCAAATCAATCGGGAACGCTGAGCCCGCGGGAGGCGTAAACTCAATATCTAACGCATCTTCCGTACCTGTCGTACGTGCCAGTACTACCAAGCCATCGAAGGCCGTAATGACACCGGAATACGGTACAGGAATGATTTCACCGTTGATTTTAAACGGCCCTTTAAACACGCCGCCTCTAGCCATGATCATCACAGCCATTTTGCGAGGCTTATCCGCATGAATTTTGTAGACGACGCCGTAATTACCACCATTCTCTACGACTTGCTTACGCATTACGTCGTAGCCTTTGACGAATGGATCCGTCTTATTATCTCCGATCGTTAATCTAGAGGCTTTCGTAAAGCTCGTGGCATCAATTTTCCATTCAATTTCGGAAACAGGGAAAGTACCACGAACATGACCGTTAAAGGCGAGTAAAGGCAACTCCTTCACTATCGTTGGCGTCAGCATTTTATCCGTTGCGATAAAGGACATTTGAAGCTCGCCGTCTGTTTCGACATCATAGAACAAATTCACGCCTTGCCCTGGATAGAAATCAGGTAGCTTCGCATAGACATAACTTGCATGAGGCGGAACCGTCATTGTATCCGTGTAAACGTTGTTTAGAAGGAAATCAACCGAAGCTTCGCTGCCGATCAAATTCGCATAAACGGAAGGGTAGACTTCGCCTTTATTTGTTGTTTTAATCGTAACCGGCTTATCTGTGTTATTTGTTGCAAAGATGGCAAATGTCATCTTCTGTTGCGTGCCATTGATATGATCCGCGTATAAGCGCCCTTTACCATTAATATTGTCTTGATACAAAATACCGCTGCTCGTGAATTCTTCTGGACTGTCGCTAACAAGCAGCGTACGTCCTTGTACTTCTTTCACGTCTTTCGGAAGCATCGCTAACTCGTTAAAATGGGACCAAATCGTCGTCCAGTTCGTTTTGATGAACCCGCCAACTGGTTTCATATATATCGGGTATTCAACTTCTGACAAATACGGTTCATTTACAACAGTAACAAAGCTTTTGAACAACTTACTCACATGACCATGGCCATCCTTAACCGTTAAAGTTACTGGATATTGGCCTGCTTTGAAGAATGCTTCTTGTTTCCCTGTCCAATCGAAAGACACGATACCCTCTGCATCTGGATCATAACTCAAATCCAAATACTTAACAGGCTCTCCAAGCCTGTAGGTAGGCTTCGCAGTGGCGAATTTGGCAACTGGGCGAGAATTACTATCTTGATCGATGTAGATGCCCTCTGGCGCTTTAAAATGCACGATCTCTACACGTCTTAGCTCGCTATTGTAGGTATACTTTGCACCCATGTAATCAGCCAACCATGTCAGCTTCACAAGCAACTTGCCATTCACGATAGCGGCTACGGATTTAAAGGGTACATCCACCCCATTCGTTGTCACCGTCTTATGATCGGGATCAAGCACGATGTTGTAACCTGGAGGCGCCATTTGAATGGTACGGGATAAATCATTCCATTCTACTTGAAATCCTAATGTATCACCCAGGAACTTGGCTGGAACAAAGGTGCTTCCATCAATGATGGTAGAGGGGGATTCTAGATGGATTTGCTCTTGATTTACGAAAGCTTCTGACTTGTCGATATAAAGTAAAATAAAGGACGAACTTGTTGATACCGCATGCGCGGCTGGTGCAGTAATCGTACTAACTAGAAATACGAGTACAGCCAGTAAGGCAATCATTTCTTTCTTTACTACATTCATTTCACTTCGGCTCCTTCTTCAAGCTTGGGATAGGGGCGCTATTTGGAAATACAAATAGCCTTATCCATCACGACCACGTTTATTAGACGTAGCCAAATGAAAAAGGTTGCCCCATGCCACTATTTGTTAACAATTTTGACACTTTTAGAAAGTTAGCGTTTTACTTCTACAATGCAAAAAAGCCCCCTCGAAAGGTAGGCTTTTAAAGGATTATTGGTTTTCCAACTCTTCCTTACTGACTAATGTGACTAAAGCGTTTACAGCCTGCTCTGCATCCGAACCTTCTGCACTTATGAAGACTTCGGTCCCTGTGCTGATCGCAAGACTCATAATTCCCATGATGCTCTTCGCATTCACTTTCTTCTCATCTTTCTCAACAAAGATCTCCGATGAAAACTTATTCGCCTCTTGAACAAACAATGCCGCAGGTCTGGCATGAAGTCCTGTTCTCAACTTCACAACGACTGGACGTCTGGACATGGAACTAATTCCCCCTAGTGTGGAGCTTATATGGATTACTATTAATAACAGCGTTTACCTTATGTTTTAATATTATAGCATTTTTCCTTCAAGTACACTAGAAAAAATGCGAAAAACTTATACAAGCGTTGTACAGCCCCGACTTTCCTACGAATTCCGGTGTTTTTCGGCTAATTCGTCTATTTTCCGCAGGCGATGATTCACACCTGACTTGCTGACACTGCCCGAAAGCATGTCGCCAACTTCCTTCAAATTCAAGTCAGGATGCGCAAGTCTAATCTCCGCAACCTCTCTTAACTTCTCAGGTAAGCTGTCTAGACCGATCTCCCGCTGCAACAATCGAATATTCTCGATTTGTCTGACGGCTGCCCCGATCGTTTTGTTCAAGTTCGCCGTTTCACAGTTTACGATGCGATTAACGGAATTCCTCATATCCTTCATAATCCGGACATCCTCGAAGCGCAGCAGCGCCTGATGGGCCCCAATGATATTGAGAAACTCGATAATTTTCTCGCCTTCCTTGATGTACAGCACGAACCCTTTCTTACGTTCAATGAATCGGGCGTTTAAGTCAAACTTATTCGCAAGCTGTGTTAAAGCTTTGCAGTGCTCTTCATAAATCGAAGCAATTTCCAAGTGATAGGAAGATCCCTCCGGGTTATTGACAGAACCGCCAGCCATGAAGGCTCCTCGAAGATAAGCACGCTTGCAGCAATTGCCGCGAATAATGTCCTTGTTAATCCCCGTCGTAAAAATAAAACCTTCCGAGACGATCTTCAAATCACTGAGCAGTTCCTGTACTTGGCCAGGCACCCTAACAATGTACACATTATTCTTCTTTAGACGCATCTTCTTACGCACGAGCAACTCCGTGTGTGTATTATACGTCTTCTTGATCAGCGAGTAAATTCGCCGCGCAATCGCTGCGTTCTCCGTGGATACATCCAACACGACACGCTGGCTTGTTAACTGAACAGCGCCATTCATTCGAATGAGCGCGGACAGCTCCGCTTTTTCACAGCATGACTCCGAATCATTAATTAATGTTAATTCTTTTTTGGTTGTTGCCGCAAAGGACAAGGGACTCACTTCTTCCTTAACAGCCAGCTTTCGACGAGCTGATAGATATGGTCACTCAATTTCTCTGCATCATGACGAAGATAAGTACGGAATAGCACAAGTCGATCTGCAATTACCCGATATCCTCTTTTTGTCACTTCATCCAAATCTAAATGAACCGCTTTTGAACCTTTTTCCGCATACTTGGCTTGCACCTGCGGTGGAATTTCACCATTATTCACGATCACATAATCAAACAAATGCTGACCTAAGTGATCATAAATCGCATCCAGATGATCGCTCACAGAATAATCATCGGTTTCGCCTGGCTGTGTCATGACATTACAAATGAACAATTTCACTGCGTTCGATGCCACGATCTCCTTAGCAATCCCTGGAACAAGTAAATTCGGCAGCAAACTTGTATATAAACTGCCAGGACCGCACAAGATGGCATCTGCTTCGCGTATCGCTTGAACGGCTTCTGTGAGGGGTGTTACCCCCGCCGGTTCAATGAATACTCTCTTGATCCGTCCATCGGCCTTCGGAATTTTGGACTCCCCAACAACTAAAGTCCCGTCCTCCATAATGGCTTTCAACACGATGGCTTGATTCGAAGCCGGGAGAACTCTCCCACGAACAGCAAATACGCGATTCATTTCTTGCACGGCAGTAACAAAATCACCTGTAATATCTGTCAATGCCGCTAGTATTAGATTTCCCAGACTATGTCCGGCTAAACCTGTACCGTTCTGAAATCGATATTGAAGCATTAATGACAACAATGGCTCCACGTCAGCTAACGATGTTAACACATTTCGAATATCCCCTGGAGGCGGCATCTGCAATTCACTTCGCAAGATACCAGAGCTTCCTCCATCGTCTGCAACGGTCACGATAGCTGTGATATCAACCGGCTTTTCTTTCAACCCTCTCAGCATAACCGAGAGCCCTGTTCCACCGCCAATAACGACTATTCTGGGCTTACGTTGTAATTGACCAAGCTCCATACTTCTTTCACCCTCTTACTCACATAGCCGTCTATAAACGGTCCCGCTCGGAATCTCGATGACTTAGACGCACGGTCTCAGTCTCACTGTTCCCCATAACTTTACCTAGATACTCCGTAATGGCAACCGATCTATGTTTACCTCCTGTGCAGCCAATACCAACAACAACCTGGCTCTTGCCTTCCTTCTTATACTGAGGCATTAAGAAGTTCAGCATATCGAGCAGCTTCGTCAGGAATTCTTGCGTCTCTGACCACTTCATCACATAGTCATAAACATCTGGATCCTGACCCGTCTGCGGACGCAATTGTTCCACATAGTGAGGATTAGGCAAGAAGCGTACATCAAAGATTAGATCAGCGTCAATAGGGACACCATACTTGAACCCGAAAGAGATTACATTTATAGATATGCGATTAGCTTCTAGATTGGTGAACCGGGAAATGATTCTTTCTTTCAACTGCACCGGTTTCAGGCTGCTAGTATCAATCACCTGCGTCGCCAGACCCTTGAGCTCTTCAAGCAACTTACGCTCAAGACCTATTCCCTCAAGCGGCGCCCCGTCTGGTGCCAATGGATGGCGGCGACGGCTCTCTTTGTAACGCTGAACGAGCGTCCCATCCGTTGCGTCTAGGAATAAAATTTCATAGCTAAGTGTGTAATTTTCTTGGATATAGCGTAAAGACTCTTGGAGCGCAGTGAAAAATTCACGTCCGCGCAAATCAATAACCAAGGCGACTTTGCCGATTTTACCCATCGATTGCACAATCAATTCAGCAAACTTCGGAATCAAGACGGGAGGCAAGTTATCAACGCAGAAGAATCCAAGATCCTCCATGCTTTGAACAGCTATTGTCTTGCCTGCACCCGACATCCCTGTAATAATGACCAGTTTCGCTAAAGGGTGGTTTTCTTCCATGCATGACACCTTCCTTTGGGGTGCTTTCACAGATCAGCTTTTCTTAACTACATCTGCGAACCCGGTCTAGCCTTCTATCGTAAATTCAATCCTGCAGCTCCAACAACACCAGCATCATTACCAAGAGTAGCAGCAACAATCTCAACACCCTCAGCCGCAACTTCTGGTGTAAATTTGATGAACGTTTCACGAATTGGTTGGAATAGAATTTCCCCTGCCTTCGAAACACCACCGCCGATAATAAAGCGCTTAGGATTAATGACAACAGCCAGGGCTGCCATCGAACGTCCGATATAATAAGCAGCGCGATTCACGATGCGCAAAGCTACTTCATCTCCGCTTTTTGCATCATCAAACACATGCTTAGCTTCAATCTTCTCGTGAAGAGCCAGTGATGTACGCTCGCCGCGTTCCACCGCTTCCTTCGCCATGCGAACAATACCTGTTGCGGAAGAAACGGTTTCAAGACATCCCATTTGACCACAGCCGCACTGAATCGCTTCAATGTCAGGCACGATGGACATATGTCCAAGTTCGCCAGCCATACCAGCAGAACCTTGATAAATTTTACTGTTAATAATGATACCGCCGCCAACACCTGTTCCAAGTGTGTAGCATACAACGTTCGGGATACCCGCTCCAGCTCCAGCCCAAGCTTCGCCAAGCGCAGCTACGTTCGCATCGTTATCAATCTTAACTTGTTTACCCAGAAGTGCTTCAAGCGTCTTCTTCGCTGGTACGTTATGCCATTGCAAGTTCGGTGAGAATTTCACGAAGCCTTCTGGAATATCCATAAATCCAGCCAACCCCGCGCCAATTCCAGCTACTTGCTCCCACGAATAGTCGGATTCTTCGACAACCTGACGTACATATTGCGCAATACGCTCAAGAACCGAATCTGCACCTAGTTCAGGGGAAGTAGGACCTTCTAACGTTTTAAGAAGCTTGCCTTGCTCATCACAAATACCCACTTTAATATTCGTGCCGCCTAGATCTACACCGATATAAATTTGATTGGACATTACAAGGTCACCTCATGAATAATCATAAAATTTTCGGGCATGTGCTCCTGTTCCCACTATAAGACAACACTGCCGGGAGGTCAAGATTCATCCACACCCTGTCTAAATGAGAAAACGTGGAAAGCGTAGCCCTCCACGTTAACTGAATTGCCAAAATGACTTACAAAGAAATACTCCAGTCGTGTACGCTGTTGCCTTCAAGGAACTTCTCAGCTTCCAACGCTGCAGCACATCCACTTCCAGCTGCTGTGATAGCCTGACGATACTTCGTATCTTGCACGTCACCACAAGCGAATACGCCTGGGATGTTCGTTTCTGTTGTTCCTGGCTTCACGACGATGTAGCCATGCTCATCTGTGTCGATTTGTCCACCGAGGAACTTCGTATTCGGCGTATGACCGATCGCTACGAAGATACCGTCTGTTTCAAGGACTTCATCTTCACCTGTTTGGTTGTTTTTTACTTTAAGGCCAGTAACACCTTTATCACCCGCTACAACTTCTAACGGCGTGTTATTCAGTGACCACTTCACCTTCTCGTTTCCACGAGCGCGGTCTTGCATAATTTTGGATGCACGAAGCTCATCGCGGCGATGAACCAAACGCACTTCGGAAGCAAAACGAGTCAAGAAGTTTGCCTCTTCCATAGCAGAGTCACCGCCACCAACGACGATAATCTTTTTGCCGCGGAAGAAGAATCCATCACATGTTGCACATGTACTTACGCCGCGCCCGATGTTTTCTTTCTCGTTCGTGATGCCAAGCAATCTTGCAGACGCACCTGTTGAGATGATCAGTGTTTCTGTTTCGATCTCTCCAAGCCCCTCTACTTGAAGCTTAAACGGACGGTTCGTCAATTCAACGGAATTAACCCAACCTGTTTTGAATTCAGCGCCAAAGCGTTCAGCCTGCTTGCGCATGTTTTCCATTAATTCTGGTCCCATAATCCCTTCGGGAAATCCTGGGAAGTTCTCTACTTCGGTAGTTGTCGTCAACTGACCGCCTGGCTCTGGTCCTTCAATAACAAGCGGGCTTAGGTTCGCACGCGCCAAGTAAATGGCTGCTGTTAGACCGGATGGTCCTGTTCCTACTACGACTGATTTATACATATGATTTCCCTCCTAGGTGCTTTCCTAAGGAAAGCTCTCTTTAATTAGCATGGTTGATCAGCGATTGCTCACCGCCGTTTAGGGCAAGAACAATCAGTTCATCTATATGTATGAAAGCCGAGGCTTTCATGATGCATCAAGCTCGGCTATCAAAGACTCGTAAACTTATTGAAAATCGCATCCATTTTCTCACGCAAGCCACAGGTATCATCGATATGCTTCACATGCCGACTGACCGTGGAAACCGTGACGCCATAGCGTGTAGCTACTTCCTGATAGGAAATCGTACGGCGATGCATTTTGGCAATCAAATATTCTAACGCCGCTGCCCAGCCTGCTGATTTGTGAATCTTCGGCACGTTCGGGTACACCTTCGTCAGAAACTCAACCCACAGAATTTCTAAGTCATACTGTTGAACCATATCGTAACGCTTATGCATATGCGATAACGCTGTTTCCATCACTCGCTGCCATGTTACATCCCACACGGGAAGATGAGGCGAGTACGGAGAAGCCTCTACCATGATGTCTTTATTTTCAAGATAAGCTGGAAGCGACTCTCGGATGCCCATACTTCGCAGAACGAATATGGCAACCTTCTTCAAATAGTCATCCTCTTTGTGATCCAGAATGAAATCCTGAAGCGCGTCTCTCACTTCGTTGTCCGCAATCAAGCCAAAGGCTTGAATGACTTGAAGCTTCGTTTCTACGTCGCCATGTCGCAAAGCCCAGAAGAAGGATGACCGCACAAGCGGGTCTTTCTTCAACTGATCAGGAATTCCTTGCGTCGACTTCTCAAGCGCACGGAACTGTTCCTCGAACGGAAGATGATAGTGGTAGCTCCAAGTAAGCGGAAGCGCCGACTTCTCTCTGACCCGCAATTGCTCTAAGTAGAACTTCGAAATTTCAGCACCCGGATCTAGCTTCTGAACCTGCTTCCACAAGCGGTACGCTTCTGCGAAACGACCGATATGGCAGGCAGCAACAGCCGCATAATGGTACAAACAAGGATCTGTTCCCCCGTCCCCCGCCTTCAATAGACGTTTAAACAGATGGTAGGCTTTCTCATGCTGAGCAAGAATCCCCATCGTCGTAGCCAGCTTGAACACATGTTCTTGCTGGAACGGAAAGGTCTTGCCTAGCAGTGCAGTCAGCTCAGCCAGTTCCTTCTTGTTGCCAAAATGCTGATGGAAAATCGCCATATTGCAAAGTGCATGCAGATTACCAGGATCAATAACCAGCACTTCGCGGATGGTTTCCATCGCCTTCTCGAATTGGCCCATGTAATAATAAGCCAGTGCCAGATTGTTGCGAGCCGCTGTGAAGTCAGGCTGCTTCTTCACCAACTTCTCCAACTGCCTTACGGCTTCTGCGAACTTACCTTCCTCGAGCAACGCACGGGCTTTATCATGCTCGAACAGCCCTTCTCGACTCTTGATGCTAGTGAGAGGGGCGGGACGATCAAGCTCGTAGCTCAGCATTTCCATCATTTCTTCGGATTCGTCCATGAATTGCCCTGTTGGGTCATTCTCCAAATACCGAACCAATGCCTGTTCCGCCTGCTCGAAGTTTTCCATGTTGGCATAGTTGTTCGCCATATAAAAGTGACATTCTGTCATCTCGGGATCAATGGTTTCAAGGATATGCTGCAAAATTTGGTTCGACTCGTCATAATTGCCCACTTCGGAGAGAACTCCTGCGAGATTGCAGTGATTCACAGGATTATCCTGCTCATACTCTGCAGCCCGCCGGAAATATTTCAATGCCTTATCATAATGAAACCGATCCAAAGATTGAACCGCTCTCTCGAAAAAGAATGCGGCATCCATGTTTATTGAGATAACTTTTGGTTTTGGCGCTTCGGATTTGCGCTTTTTCTTTTCCATAGCAAGACACCTCCGGCAATTTGATTACCATCAAATTATACCATAGATCTCCTAGAAGCCAAAAACATTATCCGAAGGTAAGATTTGGACCTATACGCCGCCGTATTTAAATAGGGAGGATAGGGATCCGCCTTCTGTAATGATGCGAACCGCATCAGATAACAAAGGCGCAACAGAAAGGACATTAAACTTAGATGAATGGCCCTCTGGAATCGCGATCGAATCCGTAATAATAACTTCTTTAATGCTTGGGTGATCCAACCGTTGCAGTGCTGGGCCAGAGAACACAGGGTGTGTCGCACAGATGTAGACATCAAGCGCACCGCGTTCTTTCAGGCTTTCCACAACATTAACGATCGTTGTACCTGTATCAATAAGATCCTCGATAATGATTGGCGTGCGTCCCGCAACATCCCCAATGACGTGTGTAATCACAGATTCATTGTGCTCAGGGCGCTTCTTAATCATCATAGCGAAAGGCGCATCGAGAATGTTAGCCATTTTCTCAGCTGTTGTCGCACGACCCGCATCTGGAGAAACGATAATGGGGTTCGGCAAATTTTTTCTTTTAATACAATCACTAATCAGATCAAGCGCTGTCAGGTGATCCACAGGGATATTGAAGAAACCTTGGATCGCTGGCGCATGGAGATCAATCGTAACAACACGAGTTGCGCCTGCTGAAGCAAACAAGTCAGCGACTAATTTAGCTGAAATCGGCTCACGCGGAGCTGCTTTACGTTCTTGACGAGAGTAACCATAGTAAGGGATGACAAGGTTGATCGTTTTTGCAGATGCTCTTTTCGCCGCATCCATCATGACCAAAAGCTCCATCATATGCTCATTAATCGGATGGGAGAAGGTTTGTACCAGAAACACGTCGCAGTTACGAATCGTTTCTTCGTAAAGGCAATAAATTTCTCCGCTTTTGAAACGTGATAATTTAATTTGTCCTAGCGGCTGGCCGAGCTCTTTACAAATACTTTCCGCAAGCTTCGGATTCGAAGATCCGGAAAAAATTTTAACATTGTCGCTATGCATGGTTAATGGTTACCTCCGAAGGTTCATTAAATAGATTATAGAGTCCTACTCATTATACATGATACGTGTCGGAATTAAAAAGTCACAAGTTGTCGTTTTCGAGCAGAAAATGTGGCTATTTCGTTAAATCCAATCGCTTTTAACAGCTCTCTAGCCTCATCCAAATACTGAGACAACCGTTCCGGCTGATGCGCATCAGATCCGAGCGTCACTGGAATTCCCACCTTATGGCAATATTCCAGCATACGATGGCTTGGGAACATCTCTTTACAAGGGTGCCGCAGGCCTGAAGCATTCAACTCAATCGCAAGTCCATACTCTTTAACGGTATCTAACGCCGCTTTTTCCAATTCCCACGTATCACGATCTGGCACATAACCAAACCGTTTGATCATATCGATGTGACCGATATAGTCATACAGTCCGGTTCGGACTGCTTTCTTCACTGCCTCGTAGTATTGGGTATAAACTGCAAAAATATCCTTACCTTCCCAACCTGCCAGCTGCCTAAAATCAGAAATATCCCACTCGCCTAGAAAATGAACCGAACCGATCACATAATCCCATGGGTAGGCGTTAATGATGGCCGCAATTTCGTTTTCGAAACCTTCCACATAATCGCCTTCTAAGCCCACGCGAATATCAATCTGGTCCTTGTACTTCTCCTTGAGATGAAGGCATTCTTCCACATAACGAGGAAGCTCCTCCATCGGCATCGCCATTTCCGGCCAATACGTTTGCGGGTCGACATGCAAAAGCGGCATATGATCAGAAAGCCCCAATTGGGTAAGCCCGATCTCGATGCCGCGTTTGACGTATTCCTCCAGTTCCCCAGAGGCATGACCGCAGCGCACATGATGTGTATGATAATCAATCAACATCGTGAATTCACTCCAGGTCGTTTACTTTATTTTTTGACGTGTCTGTTAGCCAGCTCTTTCATAATATCATCCAATGGCAATTTATTATTACGTAAAAGGACCATTAAGTGAAAAATAAGATCGCTCGCTTCATAGCGAAGCTCTTCATTGTCTTTATTTTTAGCTGCAATAATGACTTCTGCTGTTTCTTCGCCCACTTTTTTGAGGATTTTATCGACCCCTTTTTCGAAAAGGTAGGTCGTATACGCACCCTCTGGACGCTCCGCATCACGGGAAGCAATAACCGCTTCTAGTTCAGCTAAAATAGCGAAACGGTCGCCGCCAGTAGCAGGTGCAGCTTCCTCAATAGAACCTTCCACTGCGATGTTTGAAGTGAAACACGTGTACGAACCATTGTGACAAGCAGGTCCTACTTGTTCAACTAGTACCAATAACGTATCCGCATCACAGTCGTAGCGAAGTGCTTTGACCTTTTGCGTATGACCGGAAGTTGCCCCTTTATTCCAAAGCTCATTCCGTGAACGGCTCCAGAACCACGTGTCACCCGTTTGAATCGTGCGCTGCAAGGACTCACTGTTCATGTAAGCCAGCATAAGAACTTCTTTACTTACCGCATCTTGCACGATGGCAGGTACAAGCCCCTGCGCGTCATATTTAATTTGATCCACTGAAAATGTCATCGAATTTCAACCCCTTTACCTTTTAGGTCTGCCTTGACCCCGTCTATCGTTAATTCTTTATAGTGAAAAATCGTTGCCGCCAACCCTGCATCAGCCTTGCCTTCGGTAAACACATCGTAGAAATGCTCAGCTTTTCCCGCTCCGCCAGAAGCAATCACAGGGATTGTCAGCAGTTCGGATACTGCGCGTGTCAGCTTCAGATCGAAGCCGTCCTTCGTCCCGTCTGCATCCATGCTCGTCAGCAAAATTTCGCCAGCACCTAGCTCTTCTACCCGCTTCGCCCATTCCAGTGTCTTGATGCCTGTCGGTTTGCGTCCACCATGGGTATACACTTCCCACTCGCCCCACTCGGGATTGAACTTCGCGTCAATGGCTACCACAATACACTGGGAACCGAACTTCCGTGCACCATCGGATACGAGCTGAGGATTAAGCACCGCTGCCGTGTTGATTCCGATTTTGTCCGCACCCGCACGAAGAAGACGTTTCATATCATCGACACTTGAGATCCCGCCGCCAACTGTGAACGGAATCGTAATCTCGCCAGCCGTTTGACGGACTACCTCGACCATCGTCGCGCGCCCTTCAACGGAAGCGGAAATGTCGAGAAACACGAGCTCATCCGCACCTTCTTTATCATAAATCGCCGCAAGCTCTACGGGATCACCGGCATCACGTAAATTTACGAAATTTACGCCTTTCACCACTCGGCCATCCTTGACGTCGAGGCAAGGGATAATTCTTTTGGCTAACATGCTCAGCACCTCCTTGAGACTATTCTCACCTTATTTACACAGGGTCAAAAAATTGCCCAACAGCTGCATACCGTTATCACCGCTTTTCTCGGGGTGGAACTGCATGCCGTAGACATTATCACGGCCTACAATCGCCGTTACAGGTTGATAGTAGTCGGTCACTGCCAACAGATCGCTCTCCCGTTCAGGCTTCACATGGTAGGAGTGTACGAAATACACGTGCCCTTCCTCTATGCCTTTGAAAATAGGACTCTCACTCTGCTTGTAACTGAGAAGATTCCAGCCCATATGCGGTACCTTGTAGTCTCCGCGGAAACGTACGACCGACCCAGGCAGAAGCCCTAGCCCCTCATGCTGACCATGTTCTTCACTGCTAGTGAACAACAACTGCATGCCTAAGCAGATGCCTATCAATGGCTTGCCAGACGCTGCATATTGCTTCACAACCTCGTCCAAGCCCGATTCGCGCAGATGCTCCATCGCATCGCCGAATGCGCCGACACCGGGAAGGATCGCGCCTTCTGCAGCTAGAATTTGTTCCGGATCTCCCGTCACAACCGCTTCATAGCCGAGCCGCTCAACAGCTTTGCTCACGCTATGTAAATTACCCATTCCATAATCAATAATGGCGATCATGCCTACAGCACTCCCTTCGTCGAAGGAACCCCCTGCACACGAGGATCAATCGATGTTGCTTCATCCAGCGCACGTCCCAACGCTTTAAACACACCTTCGATCATGTGATGCGTGTTTTCACCGTAATGCACAATAACATGCAAAGTAATACGAGCTTCTAGCGCAAATTTCCAAAGGAACTCTTTTACCAGTTGTGTTTCAAAGCTGCCAACATTCGCTGTAGGGTATTCTGCGCGGTACTCAAAATGCGGACGGTTGCTGATATCAATCACAACTTGTGCCAATGCTTCATCCATGGGGACGAATACACTTGCATAGCGTTTGATGCCTCTTTTGTCGCCTAGCGCTTCGCGCAGGGTCTGGCCTAGACAAATCCCGATGTCTTCTACGGTGTGATGATCATCGATTTCGATATCGCCTTTGGCATCTACTTTCAAATTGAAGATACCGTGTTTCGTGAACAAATCAAGCATATGATTTAGAAATGGAACATCTGTTTGGAGCTCCGAAATTCCTGTACCGTCTACTTCAAAAGAAAGTTTAATGTCCGTTTCATTCGTCCTACGGGCTACACTCGCTGAACGTGCTCTTACTTGATCCTGTTCCGCCATCTAGGTCAACTTCCCTTCCTTTTTAAGTCTGATCTCTACCGCACGCGCATGGCCTTCCAAGCCTTCATTCCGGGCCAAAGTCATGATCATGTCGCCGTTCGCGAGTAACGCTTCCTTGCTATAGTGAATGACGCTTGATTTTTTGAGGAAATCGTCCACATTCAGTGGCGATGAGAATCTGGCTGTGCCATTCGTCGGCAGCACGTGGTTCGGACCGGCGAAATAATCGCCGACAGGCTCTGTGCTGTAAGCGCCTAGGAAAATGGCACCTGCATTTTCAATGCGCGGCAGCCATGTGAAAGGATCCTGCACCAGCAGCTCACAGTGCTCCGGCGCCAAGCGGTTGATGACGTCGACGCCTTCGTCGAGTGAGTCGACAAGCAGGATCGCGCCTTTCGTCGCCGTCGAAACGGCAGCAATGGCTTTCTTCGGCAGCACATCCAGCTGCCGCCATAGCTCTAGCCGAACCTCTTCGGCTAGCTCGCGGGAAGGTGTCACCAGTATCGACGGTGACATCTCATCATGCTCGGCCTGCGCCAGCAAATCGGCCGCGACGTACTCAGGATCGGCGTGCTCGTCGGCGAGCACGACAATGTCCGTTGGTCCGGCGATCATGTCGATATCGACGACGCCGAACACGAAGCGCTTCGCCAGCGCGACGTAGATGTTGCCCGGGCCGACGATTTTGTCGACCGGCGCGATCGATTCTGTCCCGTAGGCCAGCGCGGCAATCGCCTGCGCCCCGCCTACGCGGTAGATCTCTTTCACACCCGCTTCGGCTGCAGCCACAAGGATATGCGGGTTAATGCCTTCTTCGCCCGCGGTGGACGGTGGCGTCACCATCGCGATCTCTGGCACCCCTGCGACGATCGCAGGGATGGCGTTCATGAGCACGGAAGACGGGTACGCCGCCTTCCCGCCAGGCACGTACAATCCGACCCGCTTCAGCGGTCGGATGATTTGGCCCAGCAGACTGCCGTCCGGCTGCAGGTCCATCCACGAATTGCGTTTCTGCTTCTCATGAAACGCACGAATGTTAGCGGCGGCTTGACGCAGCGCCGCTAGGAACGCGGCGTCGACTTGTGCGTACGCCGCTTGGATCTCTTCGTCGCTGACGCGAAGCTCAGCGACTTGTACGCCGTCGAACTGCTGCGCTAGGCGGCGCAGCGCAGTATCTCCGTCCTGCCGCACCTCATCGATGATGCGGCGGACGGACTCATTTTGCTCGGGTGAGCCGTATTCGACCTCGCGGTTTAATTGAAATTCGGAGGCGGGCATAATCCGCATCTTCATCTTCCTCTCATCTTTACTAGCTAATGCTATAGCTTCACTATCGGCAATACGTCCTGCAGCATATCACATAACCGTTGGATGGATTCGTTCTTCATCCGATAACTCACACGATTCGCAATTAAGCGGCTCGTGATTTGAAAGATTTCCTCTTGCTCGACAAGGCCATTTTCCTTCAAAGTTTGACCTGTCTCCACCATATCTACGATGCGGTCAGCTAGTCCAATTAAAGGCGCCAGCTCGATCGAACCATTCAACTTAATGACTTCGACTTGTTGTCCCTTTTCCCGGAAATACTGGGACGCCACATTTGGATATTTAGTCGCAACGCGTGGGTTGATTACCTGTTTCCAATCCGGCAGTCCAATCACCGACATGCGGCACCTTGCGATCCCTAGATCAAGCAATTCGTAAACATTCCGATTTTCTTCCATTAGAACATCCTTGCCCACAACCCCGATATCCGCAACGCCATACTCAACATAAGTAGGAACATCGACCGGTTTTGCCAAAATAAATTCCATCTTCGCCCCTGGTACAGGAATGATCAAACGGCGCCCTTCTTCCAGATCCTCAGGAATAGGCAATCCTGCTTTCGTAAACAGCTTCGCTGCTTGTTTATAGATACGGCCTTTCGGCATCGCTACTTTAAGAATGTCATCCACCGTTCCAACCTCCTCCAAACTTCCCTCATCTTTACTGAGAGGTTATTCCGTTATCAACTTCACTACTTGGTATCCCGCTCTGTCCAAATCTTCGCTTTGTTCCTTCGTCACTAGCTGTGTGATAACGATGCTCACATTATTAATTTCATCGCTCCGCATTTGCTTCGCTTGTTTCAACGCTTCCTCACGATGCTCCGCATCGTAGGCGATAAGCACACGAACCGGTTGTTCCACCTGCTCTTTACCCGTTACTTCAAGGATGCGATTCGTTTTCAATGCAAACCCTGTAGCTGGAGCTGGCCGTCCAAACTGACTCAATAAATTGTCGTAGCGGCCTCCACTGCAGACAGGGAAACCTAGTTCAGCAGCGTAGCCTTCAAACGTCATACCTGTATAGTAGGAGAAATCCCCAATCATCGTTAAATCAATTACCACGTGCTCGCTAACACCGTAAGCTTTCAGCACATCCCATACTTCGCATAGATGTCGGATCGCGTCCTGTGCGATTGGATGCTGGGAAACCATACGAGCTTGTTCGCAGATTTCATCGCCGCCACGAAGCCTCAATACTCCGTTCAGCTCTCTCTCTACATCAGGTGCCAGAGAAAGCGTCTTAATCGCTTCCCGGTATCCGACGTAATCACGGCCGAGTAAATGCTCTTTCAAAGAAAGCTGCGCATCGGTGCGTCCGTCCAATGTTTCTTGGAATAATCCATTAAGAAAACCAACGTGACCAAGCGCAATCTTAAACTTCTCAACACCAGCCGCCTGTAGAGAAGCAATCGCTAGCGCCACAACTTCGGCATCCGCTTCCGATGTAGCATCACCGATCAACTCAACACCAGTTTGATAGAACTCTGAATCTCTACCCGCCTCTTCTTCAATGGAACGAAAAACATTCGAATGATAAGAAAGACGGAGTGGAAACTCCTGTTCCTTTAAAAGCGAGGAAGCTACACGAGCGATTGGAGCTGTTAACTCCGAACGCAGCACGAGCGTTTTCCCTTTGCGGTCAAGCAGCTTGAACAGCTTCTTATCCTCTGTCGAGCTTGCTACACCAACTGTATCGTAATATTCAAGTGTAGGTGTAATAATCTGGTTGTAGCCCCAGCGTTCCATACAGGCCAATACACGGAATTCTATATTTCTGAGTTTCGTAACCGCATCAGGCAAATAATCTTTCGCGCCTAACGGTTTTTCAAATACTTTTGGCTTCGACACCGTCTCACCTCTATAAGTAGGAGTATAATCAGTTATTCTCATTCTATTGTTGATCAGTTACTTTATTGCGTTAACGTGCTACCATACTACCAAAATAAAGAATGTACGGCTATTTTAACACGTATCTTTAGGACCGTCAATCGTCTACGCCTTGTTCAGCGCTTTAAGAATGGCATATAAACCCACACGCCGTCAACTGTATATGGAGAAGCCTTTATTCATTGCTTTTTGCTATAACCTTTTGGATATTCCCGCTTTTTATATTGTAAAGTAGCCATCCCCTTACCTCCACCACCTGTACGGATTCTTGATGCGCATTGAGGCGCTGACGCATGTCGGCGGTCAAACCCTAACTCACAACCGCTCAACAATCACAGATGCCGTGCCATTGAAGACGTAAGTGTAATGCTGACGATAACGACCCCCTAACTAACTGGAAAACCTCAGACTGTCGAGAAAGTCTCGACAGTCTTTATTATTTTCTTTTTAGTTCATCACATTACCGCGTTAATTTGGTATAATATAAGTATACTCTTGAAAGTGGTGAACCTCATGCTTCGCTCTAAACCGAATGACCCTCAAT